>CAMTDY010000007.1 GCA_947070915.1 uncultured Roseburia sp. | reverse complement strand
AAATCCTACTGTGAAACAACGAGCAGAAGATGTATTAACGAGATTGGTATTCCTATGTCAACAGCTATAGATATATATCTTAATCAAATATCTCTGACACGCGGAATACCATTTGCGATTGTTTTACCTAATGCGCCTTCTGTACTCAATGCGGATTTGATGACAGCGGAGGAAATCCATACAAAGTTGCAAGAAGGTTATGATGACTTACGAACTGGCAAGGTACAGAATGCAACTTCAGCATTCAAAAAGTTTAGGGAGAGCTATTAAGTATGAAGCAATATATTGCTTAGTTATAATAATATGAATGGGTATGCAGCTATACCGGACGGATACTGTGGAACAATTTTTATAGAAATGTCGGTGGAGGACGGATAATGAAAACAATCCACGATTGATGATAGGTATCCCCGGGAAATTGTGCCAGACTGTCAGTTGTCATTTGACAGAATAAAGCCCCCATGCTATAATAAACTTTGGCAGCCTGGCGGTGCCGCCGGGCTAAAACAATCTTCAGGGCGAGGTGCAATTCCTCACCGGCGGTTACAGCCCGCGACCGGTTCGGCATATTTTGCCGCTGCCGCTGATTTGGTGAAATTCCAAAGCCGACAGTATAGTCTGGATGGAAGAAGATGGTTCGGGTTTATTAATAAAAATACGAATTTATCAAGGCTCTGAATATACGTACCAGGATATTCAGGGTCTTTTTGAATATGTTGCGCCGCGGAAGGAGGGATCCCTTTGTCACATGAAGATTATATGAAACGTGCCCTGGAGCTGGCGAAGACTGCCATGGGACACACCTCCCCAAACCCTATGGTGGGATGTGTGGTGGTGAAGGACGGAAGGATCGTGGCGGAAGGATGCCACGAGAGATACGGTGAATTTCACGCTGAGAGAAACGCACTGACAAAATGCAGGGAAGATGTGGAGGGGGCGGATCTATATGTCACCCTGGAACCCTGCTGCCATCAGGGAAAGACGCCACCCTGTACGGATATCATTATAGAAAAAAAGATCGGCAGGGTTTTTGTGGGGGCTATGGATCCGAATCCAAAGGTGGCGGGAAATGGCGTCCGCCTGTTGAGAGAAAAGGGGATCCAGGTGGAGACCGGGATTCTGGAAAAAGAATGTCTGGAGCTCAACGAGATATTCTTTCACTTTATCCGCACAGGAATGCCCTTTGTGGCCATGAAATATGCCATGACGCTGGACGGAAAGATCGCCGCCTATACCGGGGATTCCAAATGGGTGACGGGGGAGGCAGCCAGGAAGCATGTGCATGCACTCCGAAATAAATATTCTGCCATCATGGCGGGGGTGGATACAGTCCTGGCTGACGATCCCATGCTGAACTGCCGTATCCCGGGAGGGACGGATCCGGTCCGCATCATCTGTGACACCCATCTAAGGATCCCAGAGGAAAGCCAGATCGTGACATCCTCGAAGAAGATTCGCACGATTGTGGCCTATGCCGGGGATGGAAAGGAAGAAAGGAAAGAGAAGTTTTTATCTACTGGAGTAGAATTGATAAAGTGTGGGGATGGAGACCAGGTGGACTTAGAACTATTATTTCAAAAGCTGGGAGAGATGCAGATTGACAGCGTTCTGGTAGAGGGGGGCGGAAGGTTACATGGTTCTCTTCTTCTGACCGGACTTGTAAACCGGGTGTACGCCTATGTCGCCCCAAAACTGATCGGGGGAAAAGAGGCAAGATCCCCGGTAGAGGGGGCTGGTTTTGCCAGAATGAGGGAGGCGGAAGTCCTAAATGAAATAGAAATCATTCCCTTTGGAGAAGATATCTGTATCACAGGGAAAATGCCGGAAAAGGAGGCGGATACATGTTTACCGGAATAATTGAAGAGATCGGGAGGATTGACTCCATTAAAAAGGGAACCCAGTCGGCCGTTCTGGGAATCCGCTGCCAGAAGGTGCTGGAGGGGACGAAGATCGGTGACAGCATCGCCGTTAACGGAGTGTGTCTCACTGTGACCAGCCTGCACGAGCAGGGTTATACGGCGGATGTCATGGCGGAGACACTGGAGAGAAGCTCCCTTGGCAGCCTGTCAAAGAACAGCCCGGTGAACTTAGAGCGGGCGATGGCGGCGGACGGACGCTTTGGCGGACATATTGTGGCAGGGCATATCGACGGCACCGGAAAGATCCGGGATATCCGCCGGGATGAGACTGCGGTATGGTATACGGTGGAGGCAGAGCCCCAGATTCTGCGATATGTTGTAGAAAAGGGATCCATCGCCATCGATGGTATCAGCCTGACGGTGGCCAGAGTGACAGACAGAGATTTTTCCGTGTCTATCATTCCCCACACCCAGGGGGAGACCAGTCTGAGATTCCGTCAGAAAGGCGATATCGTAAATCTTGAGTGTGATGTGATCGGAAAATATGTAGAGAAGCTGATGAAACCAGCAGGAATCACTACAAGCGTAGAATCAAACATTACGGATACGTTTCTTATGGAACATGGATATATATGATGCCAGGGTCAAAAGGTCTTTTGGCTCTGTTACAAAATATTCCTAAGCAGGAGGTTGGTTATGGAAGAGAAAGAACAGTTTGGCAAACTGGAGCAGGCATTACAGGATCTGAGAGATGGAAAACTGATTCTTGTGATCGATGACCCAGAGAGAGAAAACGAAGGTGATCTGATCTGTGCGGCAGAATATGCCACACCGGAAAATGTGAATGCCATGGCAAGTCTGGCAAAAGGGCTGATCTGTATGCCCATGAGCCGTAAGATGTGCGGAAAGCTGGGGCTCAACCAGATGGTGGAGGTAAATACAGATAACCATTCCACCGCCTTTACGGTATCCATCGACCACGTGGAGACCACGACGGGGATCTCGGCATTTGAGAGATCCTTGACAGCGGTAAAGACGGTGGAAGAGGGGGCAAAACCAGAAGACTTCCGGAGACCGGGACATATGTTTCCGCTGGAAGCCAGAGAGGGCGGCGTCCTCAAACGGGCGGGACACACGGAAGCTACGGTGGATCTTATGAAGCTGGCGGGACTGAAGGAATGTGGTCTCTGCTGTGAGATCATGAGAGAAGACGGCACCATGATGCGCACTACGGAGCTTCTTGGATTTGCCAGGGAGCACGGGTTTACCGTGATCACCATTGAAGAGATCATACGCCGCAGACTGGAAGAGGAGAGCCTTGTGGAAAAGGAAGCCGATGCAAAGCTTCCTACAAAGTTTGGCGATTTCCGCATTCATGGCTATGTAAATAAATTAAACGGAGAACACCATGTGGCGCTGACGCTGGGAGATATATCCGACGGCGAACCGGTGCTGTGCCGGGTGCATTCGGAGTGCCTTACAGGAGATGTATTTGGCTCCAAACGCTGTGACTGCGGAGAGCAGTTAGAGAGCGCCATGAAACAGATCGCGGCAGAAGGCAGGGGAATTCTTTTGTATATGCGTCAGGAGGGCAGGGGGATCGGCCTCATCAATAAATTAAAGGCATATGAATTGCAGGAGCAGGGATACGATACGGTGGAGGCAAATGTGAAACTGGGGTTTGCCCCGGACCTCAGGGAATATGGAATTGGTGCCCAGATCTTATATGATCTCGGTGTGAAGCAACTGCGTCTGCTGACCAATAATCCCACGAAGATCACCGGACTCAGCGGTTATGGGATAAAGATCCTGGAGCGGGTGCCTATTCAGATCGAGCCGAAAAGAGAAGATTTCAAATACCTTTTGACAAAACAGGAAAAGATGCAGCATATGACCAATTATAAAAAAGAAATAGAGGGGTGTTAGAAGGAAATGTAGTTTTCAAATATCTTCTGACGATGCAGCATATGACCAATTATAAAAAAGAAATGGAGGGGTGTTAGAAGGAAATGTAGTTTTCAAATATCTTTGACGATGCAGCATATGACCAATTATAAAAAAGAAATGGAGGAAAAATAAATGAGAGTGCTGGAAGGAAACGTAGTAGGAAGTGGAATGAAGGTAGGTATCGTCGCAGCGAGGTTTAATGAGTTTATCGTATCCAAGCTGGTAGGAGGAGCAGAGGATGCTTTAAGACGGCATGAGGTGGACACAGAAAACAATGTAGATCTTGCCTGGGTGCCCGGGGCATTTGAAATTCCAATGACAGCCCAGAAGATGGCAGAATCTGGGAAGTACGACGCTGTGATCTGCCTGGGCGCCGTGATCAAAGGATCCACCTCCCACTATGACTATGTATGCGCCGAGGTAAGCAAAGGGATAGCCACAGTGGGACTGAAGACCGGCGTTCCGACGATCTTCGGAGTGATCACCACAGATAATATCGAGCAGGCCATCGAGCGCGCCGGTACAAAGGCTGGAAACAAGGGCTATGATGCGGCCACGACGGCTATTGAGATGGTAAATCTGATGAAAAAGTTCTAAGAGGGGGGAAGCTTTCATGACGATCTTATATCCTCTGTATGGGAATCTATATGTGAATATGACCAACCGGTGTCCCTGCGCCTGTACCTTCTGCCTCCGCCAGAACGGAGAGGAGCTGAATGGTTCCGGCAGTCTCTGGCTGAAGCGGGAGCCCACGGTAGAAGAGGTGAAAGCAGAGTTTGATAAATTTCCTCCAGATACCTATCAGGATCTGGTTTTCTGCGGTTACGGCGAGCCTACGGAACGATTGGAAGATCTGTTGGAGGTGGCCGCCTTTGCCAAAGAAAAGTTCGGTAAAAAGATCCGGGTTAATACCAACGGTCTTGCCAATCTGATGTATGGAAAAGATGTGACGCCGATGTTTGAGGGAAAGGTGGACGCCATTTCCATCAGTCTGAATACGCCGGATCCAGAAAAATATTTGGAACTTACCAGAAATAAATTTGGCATCGGTTCCTTTGACGCTATGTTAAAATTTGCGGGAGATGTAAAAAGGTATGTGCCTAGCGTGACGATGACCACAGTGGCGACGACTATTACCGAAGAGGAAGAGGACCGATGCCGCAAGATCTGCGAAGATCTGGGAGTCAGCTACCGGATCCGTTCTTTTGAGAGTTAGGAGATAGATCAGATGAAGAAAATTGACCCAGTGTACTCTGTACCAGATGGTTTTGACCAGCCGGTGCAGGGAAGAAAATACGGTAAGGTGCAGACCGTTTCTTATAAATCCACAACCACAGAGGCCACGCGGAAGGCGAGTGTTCTTCTGCCGGTAGATTACGATGAGAAAAGAAGCTATCCTGTGCTTTATCTTCTCCATGGCATCGGCGGCGACCACAGAGAGTGGCTGGAGGGAACCCCTCAATATGTCATCGGAAATCTGGTGGCGGAGGGGAAGGCCAGGGATATGATCGTGGTTATGCCTAATGTGCGGGCGAGAAAAGATGACTGCGTGCCGGAAGATGTATACTGTCTTGCAAACACAACTGCCTTTGATAATTTTATCCATGATCTGCGGGAGGATCTTATGCCCTATATTGAGGCAAAATATCCGGTGGCGGAGGGCCGGGAACATACGTCGGTAGCCGGGCTGTCCATGGGAGGAAGAGAGGCTTTGTATATTGGTATTACAATGGCGGACCGCTTTGGGAGCATCGGTGCGTTCTGTCCTGCCTTCGGGATCTTTGCCTATGAAGATATATTGTCAGAGCCGGGGCTTTTTACCAGGGAGACATTCAAACTGCCGGATCCCTATAATGGAAAAACGCTTTTGCTGATCTGCACCGGAGACCGGGATGAGGTGGTAAAAGAGAATCCTCAGATGTACCACGAGGCTCTGGAGGAAAATGGGACAGAGCACCTATACTATGTCACAGAGGGCGGCCATGATTTTGAGGTCTGGAAACATGGTTTGTATCAGTTTGCAAAGCGGATATTTCAGCAGTAAATCTGGCGATTAAGGAGAAGGAGAGAGGCCGATGGAGATAGCAACTAGACATTTTGTCCGTCCAGAATATATGAATCATCACAACAGCCTGTATGCGGGGTACATATCAGAATGGATCACAGAGGCAGCCTTTATCGGGATGGCAAAGGTGATGGGGCGCACCAGTCATTTTGTACTGGCGGCGGTGCGCGGGATCAATGTGACTAGATCCGTCTATACCGGCAGCGTACTGGAATTGGGATATGAAGTGAAACACATAGGGACTACAAGTGTAGAGCTAACTGTTGAAGGAAGAGACTTCCTCTCCGGCGACATGCACTGTAAGGGAAGCGTGGTTTTTGTCAACGTGGATGATGAGGGGAAAAAGACACCTCATGGGCTGGAGCCTGTAACGGTTTCGTGACGAAACAACAGCGTTAGCGAGAAGAAAAAAGGAGATATGGTGATGCAGGTAAAAGAGGTACAGGAACGGTCACAGAGGATCTGTGACAATATGGAGCAGGTTATTCTGGGGAAAAGAGAGGTTATGGAATATGTATTGGCGGCATTTCTTGCCGGGGGCCATGTTCTTCTGGAGGATGTGCCGGGGACTGGCAAGACCATGCTTGCCAAAAGTCTGGCGGCGTCTTTTGGCATGAGTTTTAAGCGGGTGCAGTTCACACCGGATCTTCTGCCCTCGGATGTCACGGGGATTCATTATTTTAATCCGAAGAGCAGTGAATTTGAATTTCGTCCCGGCGGTATTTTCAGCAATATCCTGCTGGCCGACGAGATCAACCGCGCCACCCCCAGGACCCAGTCCAGCCTTTTGGAATGTATGGAGGAGGGGCAGGCGACCATCGATGGCGACACCATGAAAGTAGGCGAGCCATTTTTTGTTATCGCCACCCAGAACCCGGTGGAGACCAGCGGGACATTTCCTTTGCCGGAAGCGCAGCTGGACCGTTTTATGATGAAGCTCTCCATGGGGTATCCGGCGGAAAAGAGCGAACTTGAGCTGCTTCGCCGGGTGATGGATGAGGGGGACTTTCTGGCAAAGCTTTCGCCGGTGTGCACTCATGAAGAGTTTACACAGATGCAGAAGGCGTGTGAACTGGTCAGTGTACACGATCTGATCCTTGGTTATGTACTGGAGATCGCGAAAAAAAGCCGTGAGAATAAGAACCTTGCCATTGGGATCAGTACCCGGGGGGCTATCGCTCTGGTGCGGGCGGCACGATGTTATGCGGCGGTGACGGGAAGTGAATTTGTCACCCCGGATATGATCAAAAAGCTGGCGCCAATGGTATTGTCACACCGGATCCTGCTGGCAGATTCCTACATGAGTGGAAAGGAGCCTGCGGATCATATCCGTGAAATTTTAGGCGCTGTGGCGGCGCCGACGGAGGAAGCATTCAGAGCATGAGTATCATGATATTGGCAGCAGTTCTGGTGGTGCTGGGATGCTGGGGGACCATAATAGGTATGGGGTACCGGTACGAGAAGAACTGGACGAAGGATTTTGAGCTGGAACTCTCTTTTTCCCAGCAGCAGGCGGCAGAGGGGGATAACCTCTGGCTCTATGAGATCATAACCAACAACAAAGAAATGATCCTGCCAGCGGTCTCCGTGAGATTTAAAACATCTAAATTCCTAAAATTTGAAGATATGGATAGTGGTTCTGTATCGGATTATTTTTACCGCAATGACGTGATCAGTGTCAGAGGATATGAGCAGGTGCGCCGGAAACTCCGGATCCGGTGTGCCAGACGGGGGATATACTCCATACAGGAAGCGGAGCTCGCTGGCAGGGATTATTTTCTCCAAAGAACCTATCTGGATAAAAAGGCAGTGGATGCAGGACTGATCGTATATCCATCCTTTGTGGGAATTGAGAGGATCCTGCCTCTGTTTCAGAAAAGCTATGGGGATATGAGAACGACGGTACCCATGTTTGAAGATCCTTTTGAATATGTCGGTGTGAGAGAATACATGCCGGGGGACAGGATGAACCGGATCCATTGGAAAGCCTCAGCAAAGACAGGAAACTGGCAGGTGAAGACCAGCGCATATAAAGCGGGACAGCCGGCGTTGATCCTGCTGAACCTCGGTTCCCCAGGGAATTTTATCAATCAGGCGGCCATGGAGGAAAATATAAGGATCGCCTACTCCCTTGTGCATTTTCTGGACAGGAGGGGGCTTGAAACTATGCTGGTGGCAAATGGAGGCGCGGGATTTCGTCTCCAGGGCAGCGGCAAGGGATATATGGGGCAGGTCCGGCGGAAACTGGCGGCGGTGACCTACGAGACTCAGGTCCAGAGCGGCGTGGGGATGTTGCAGAGGGAGCGGGATAATCTGGCTGAACATGTACATCTCTTTTTCATTTCTTCCCAGGGAAAGCCTGATATACAGAAGGAACTGGCAGATACCCTGCACCGGGGAGTATCTGTGACCTGGGTGGCGGTAACAGCCGGCGGGGAGGACGATACCAGGCAGCTGCTTCCGGTTCTGGAGCCCTGCATTTACCGATGGAAGGCATAGCAGCTGAAAGGCGGAGGAGATATGGAAAAAAATCAAAAAATCCGGCGGCGGTACAATAATATTGTCACTTTTTATTATTACCTTGTCGTATGTTATTTCATAATAGCCGGCTCTGTGATAGGCGGGGGTGCGGGAGAGACCGTGATCTTATGTATCATTCTGGGGGCGGCAGGTTATTTTATTTTTAACTATCGCAGCAATCATGAGAGCAGGCGGGAGAGGGAACAGAATAAGGAAAAGAGATGTTATCTTCTCCCCTGGATCCTCGTACTTATTTTTTCGTTTTTCATGCCCGCCGCCTATGTGGATGATCCAGTGGAGATCCAGAGTGTCAGCCAGATCCAGGGGGTGATCCTTTTTGCCCTGGCACTGTTTATATTTTCGGTGTTTCTTTATGCGGAATACTTTCATGAAAAATATCTGGCTGTATATGCCAATCCCTGCGTGAGTCCGGAAACGATAAAACGGTTTGAGAAAAATACGCTGGCCAGCCTGAAACGAAAGATGATGGCGGCGGGGATCGCCACACTGGCAGTATGTATGATAGCGATAGCAGGAATGTCTACGAAAGTAGAATCAAATCCTGCTCCCAGGGAGCGCCAGGAACAGAAAAAAATAGAGAAGAAAGGGAAAACAAAATCCTATCCGATGGAGGCCGGACAGCGGGAGATCCCGGAAGAGACGGAAGAAGAGAGGAGTTCTCTTGTTCAGGTTCTGCTTTTTCTGTTGGAAAAATTTATGCAGATCCTTATGATCCTCTTTTTGATTATCGCTGTTTTATGGATCCTTTATGTCATACTCAAACGCCTGTTGAATTTCCGGCTGCCAGAGTTTGTATGGAAGGAAGAGAAGGAAGAGGTGGAGATAGAAGGTATGGATGAGTACATCCCACTGCGGCAGGCTGTCTCCCGGGAGGCGACCTTTCCAGAGGATGCCAATGGACGGATCCGCCGCTGTTTTTACCGATATATATGGAAGCGGTCGGGAAAACAGGTGGATGTCAGCATGACGCCCTGGGAACTGGCAGGGGAGTATCTGCCGGAAGAGCAGGAAGATGGTCTCACGGAGGACCAGAGACAGCTGGTAGGTATTTATGAGAAGGCGAGATACAGCGGAAAGGAATGTACGGAAGAGGAGGCGGAGAGGGCGAGGGAAATCTGTCTCCCCAAAAGGAAATAATTTATAAAAAGAGGGTATCCAGGGAAGTCTTCACAGCCTGACGGTGTTGCCAGGCTGTGAGAAGTTTCCTCGGACACCCTCTCTTATATTAGAAGGTCTCTTGATGGATTTCCATCAATATTTCATATCTTTTAGGATATCACAGAAATCAAAGGTGGCAAAATAATCCTGGGGAGTCTCGCCGCGGCGGATCATCTGGACGCTGCCGTCCTCTTTCAGAAGAAGTTCTGGGGATTTGAGCTTGCCATTGTAGTTATATCCCATGGCATAGCCGTGGGCACCGGTATCATGGATCACAAGGTAATCTCCGATCTCAATCTCTGGAAGCAGGCGGTCTACTGCAAATTTGTCATTATTTTCACAGAGGGAACCGGTGATATCGTATTTGTGGTCACAGGGCTCATTTTCTTTGCCGAGAACGGTAATGTGGTGGTATGCACCGTACATCGCCGGCCGCATCAGGTCACAGGCACAGGTGTTTACCCCAGCATATTCTTTGTAAATATGTTTCTGGTGGATACATTTGGTGACGAGATTTCCATAGGGTCCCAGCATAAAGCGCCCCAGCTCCGTGAAGATCGCCACATCCCCCAGACCGGCGGGAACGAGGATCTTTTCAAACTGTTCTCTGACACCCTCGCCGATCACCTTGATGTCATTTGGCTCTTTGTCCGGCGTGTAGGGGATTCCGATGCCGCCGGAGAGATTGATGAACTTGATATCAGCCCCGGTTTTTTCTTTTAACTCCACAGCCAGCTCAAAAAGTATGCCCGCCAGTGTCGGATAGTAATCATTGCTCACGGTATTGCTGGCGATAAATGCATGGATCCCAAAATATTTGGCGCCAAGGCCCATCAGTTTTTTAAATCCTTCCACCAGCTGTTCTTTCGTAAATCCGTATTTGGCGTCTCCAGGGTTGTCCATGATGTCGGTGCCCAGCTCAAAGACTCCGCCGGGGTTGAAGCGGCAGCAGATGGTCTCTGGAATGCCGGGGCCTTCTGCCAGATAGTCGATATGTGTATAATCATCCAGGTTAATGTATGCGCCGAGGTCAGCTGCTTTCTGGTATTCTTCCATAGGAGTTACATTGGATGAGAACATAATGTCATCATTTTTGAAACCAAGGGCCTCTGACAGCATCAGCTCTGTCAGGGAAGAACAGTCCACACCACAGCCCTCTTCCTGAAGAATTTTCAGGATAAATGGATTGGGTGTCGCTTTCACGGCAAAATATTCACGGTAACCTTTATTCCAGGAAAATGCCTCTTTCAGAGCCCGGGCATTTTCACGAATTGCTTTTTCGTCATAGATATGAAAGGGAGTAGGAAAAGTTTTTTCGATCTCCTTTACCTGTTCCAGATTGACGATGGTTTTTTTCATTATAATTCCTCCTTGTCTGTGTGGCTTTAGCCTGACGGCGCCAAGTCGAACCTGGGTTCGACTTGGCGCCGTCAGGCTACTTTCCTAGTATAGCCACAATTTTTTGTTCTGTCAATCACGGAGGATAGGAATTTCAACACAAAAGAAGTCTTGACTTAAGTACGAAATCGGACTATAATAAAAAAGAGTCCGATTTCGTACTTGAAAAATGGGTGAAAGGAGAGTGTCATGGAAGACAGAGTATGTGATGAACTGAAGGAGTTTAACAGAATTTATAAGGAATTTGATGATCTGTGGCATGAGACGGCTCTGCATATCGGCCTGTCCGACAGTGCTTTTGATATTTTATATTCGGTGTATTGTCTTGGGGACGGCTGTCTTCAGAGAGATATTTGTGCGTTGTCATTCGGGCGGAAGCAGACCATCAATTCGGCGATCCAGAAACTGGTGAAAGAGGGCCTGCTCCAGATGAAGAGGGGAAAAGGGCGGGAGATGCATATTTACCTGACGGAAACTGGAAAGATATTTATAAAGCATAAGGTGGAACCCCTGGTGGAGGTTGAAAACAGCGTCTGGCAGGAGATGTCTCCAGAAGAGAGACAGGATCTGATCCAGCTGACAAAAAAGTATGTGGACAACTACCACACCAAAATAAAAAAATTGACCGCGGATCATGCATAGGGAGGGACTAGTGTGAAAAATAAGCTCGATAGCTTATTTTTCACACCACTATTTGTGCCGAAGCGCCACAAATAGTATTGATGTACAGAGCAAAAACAGCTTCGCTGCTTTTTGCTCGTACTTCCTCCGCTGCGCTTCGGAATGGAGAATTAATATGAAGATTCAGTTATCGGAACATTTTACTTATAAAAAATTACTGCGCTTTGTGCTGCCATCTATCGTAATGATGATATTTACGTCGATCTATGGAGTGGTGGACGGTCTTTTTGTGTCAAATTATGTGGGGAAGACTGCCTTTGCGGCGGTGAACCTGGTCATGCCCCTGCTGATGATGCTCAGTGCCCTGGGGTTTATGATGGGGACCGGGGGAAGTGCCATCGTGGCAAAAACACTGGGAGAGGGAGATAAGGAAAGGGCAGACCGCTATTTTTCCATGATGGTGTATGTGACCCTGGCGGGGGGCATGGCTCTGACGGTTCTGGGACTGGTTTTCCTGCGTCCCATTGTGATTGCCCTGGGAGCAGAGGGAGAGATGATTGGTCAGTGCCTGATCTATGGGAGGATCAGCCTGGCTTCCCTGACCTTTTTTATGGTTCAGAATGTGTTTCAGAGTTTTTTTGTAGCGGCGGAAAAACCCCATCTGGGACTTGGGGTTATGGTGGCGGCGGGAGTGACCAATATGGTACTGGATTATGTTTTTATCGTGGTGTTTGGCTGGGGCATCGCAGGCGCGGCGGCGGCGACAGCAGCCGGGGAGACTGTGGGAGGGCTTGTACCGCTGATCTATTTTTCCAGGAAAAATACAAGCCTTCTCCGGCTGACAAAGACGGGAATAAAAGGTAAGATCCTATTAAAAGCCTGCACCAACGGTTCCTCCGAGCTAATGACAAATCTTTCCATGTCTCTTGTGAATATGTTATATAACATACAGCTGATGAAGCTGGCGGGAGAGGACGGCGTGGCAGCTTATGGTGTGATCATGTATGTCAACTTTATTTTCCTGGCGACCTTTATTGGATATTCCATCGGCAGCGCCCCCATCGTGGGATATCACTTTGGCGCCCGGAACCACAATGAGCTGAAAAATCTGTTTCGGAAGAGTATGAGGCTCATCGGAGGCTGGGGGGTGCTGCTTATGCTCCTGGCGTTTGTGCTTTCCGGTCCGCTGGCGCAGTTTTTTGTCGGTTATGACACAGAACTGTTAGCGATGACCAGACATGGTCTCCGGTTATATGCCCTGGCATTTCTGGTGAGCGGCTTCAATATATATGGTTCTGCCTTCTTTACGGCGTTGAACAACGGGCTGGTCTCTGCAGTTATTTCTTTTCTGAGGACACTGGTGTTCCAGATGGCGGCGGTGCTGATCCTGCCGATGCTGCTGGGGCTCAATGGGATCTGGCTGGCGGTTCTTGTGGCAGAGCTGCTGGCGCTGGGGGTGACGCTCCAATTTTTCATCCGGAAGAAAAAGGTGTATCATTATCTGTAGTCTGCCCCAGCATTCTAAAGATTTAAAGATATTTATTTTTTTGAAACATTTCTCCTGTTTTTTCCGTCTAATGTATGAATGAGAAAATGATACATGTTAAGTCCAGGGATTCATTATGATCAGAACAGGAGAGGCTCATGGGAAAAATAAAGTTTATGGCAGAAGAGTTTTTTCGCAGTTTTAGAAAAAATCTATTCAAAAATGTGCTTTTGATGGCAATGTTTTCCACCAGTATGGTCATGACTGTGTTAATGGGTTCATACTATCTGGATCTGGAGGAACGACATCCAGAGATGCCAAGTTATAAAGAAAATGGCACATGGTATCGCATCGGCGTATTGGAAGACACCATGGAAATGGATGGCAGTACAGATACGATACAGGGCTGCCAGAATATCATGGAATATTATGAGCGGCTGCATGATTCGGAGGAACATCCGATCTTTTCAGTGGACACAGTAAATGACTGTTATGTAAAGGAAGATGATCTGAGGGATCTGTTTGGAAAGGCAGGCTGTGACAACTTTATCAGTGAAAATAATCCAGGAGCCATGACGATTTGCTTTGGGCCAGAGGCGGAGGGAGATATGTGCAGTGTTTTAGCTATGAAATGTGCCATGCTTGATGATACAGCTTTTGAAATCTTTGGACTTCAGACAGAGGAAGGAGAGGGATTTACCAAAAGTAATCTGACGCTGCAGAATACTTCAGACCCTGTACCGGTGCTGCTTGGACATGAGTATAAAGGGATCCTTTCTGTCGGTGACAGAATCGAGATCGCTTTTGCGGACTATGCTTATTCCTGCAGAGTTGCCGGCATATTGGAAAAAAATTCCATGATCCCGTGGCAGGGGGACGGCTCGGAGGACATGGTCATATTGGATTATCATATTATTTTTCCATATACCATACGGGTGTCAGAGGATATCGGTCATCTGGAGGATATTGCCAAATATGCAGCGCGGGATCTGCAGGCGCTGACATTTAATTCATCTATGGTCTGGGCAGAAGATGAGAAAGATTTCAGGGATGTGGTATCCCTGTTCCGGGATATTGGGAATGAATATGATTTTCCGCCGATGGAGCTTTATGCGGCTTCCATGGGGCTTCGGCTCTTACATAAAGAGTCGGCAGCAAGGGTCCGGATCATGCTCATCCTGACGGTTACCCTGATCGGCTTTACCTTTTACGGGTTGTTTACAACCTTTTTTGACAAGATACAGTCCAATAAAAAGACTTATGGGATATACCAGATGAATGGCTGCCCGATGCGGATGATACTTTTTCCCTATCTGTTTGAGATCGCAGTAGTTTTGTCTCCAGCAGTTTTCGTGTGCAGGTATATATTTTCGGAGGAAAATATTGAATACGCCAATGGAGATATGATATTCAGGGTGACCTGGTGCTTTGTCGGACTGGCGTTTCTGATCGGCGCCGTGTTTGTCGCCTGTCTTTTAAAAGGTGTGGATACAGAACAAATGCTGCGGCAGAAGGATTAGGAACAGGAGGAGAAGAGTATGATCCGAATAGAAAATGTAGTGAAAACATTTGGTAAAAGCAAAAAGGAAGCTGTTGTGGAGGCGCTCCGGGGGATAAGCCTTTCCATTCAGGAGGGCGAAATGGTAGCAGTCATGGGGAAAAGTGGTTCGGGGAAATCTACGCTTCTTAATATATTAGGGGGAATGATGTCCATTGACAGCGGCACATATATATATGACGGAAAAGAAGTTAATTTTAAAAGCCAGAAGGAACTGGTCAGATTCCGCAGAAACGAGATCGGTTTCGTCCTGCAATATTTTGCCCTGGTGGATGACCTAAATGTTTTCCGAAATGTGGCGCTTCCATTAAAATATCAGGGATATTCCCGGAAAAAGATAAAAAAAATGGTAATGGGGGCGCTCACAGAGCTTGGCATAGAGGATAAGGCGAAGGCATATCCTGCTGAATTGTCAGGCGGCCAGCAGCAGAGAGTGGCGATCGCAAGGGCTGTGGTAAAAAGTCCGAGGGTGATCCTGGCGGATGAGCCCACCGGGGCACTGGATGAGGCGACAGGTGAAGAAGTACAGAAAATCTTTAGGAAGCTGAATGAGAAAGGGAAAACGGTTATTATTGTCACCCATGATGCAAAAGTGGCACAAAAATGCGATAGGATCATTCATGTGAAGGACGGAACTGTGGAAGGGGGCAGTATATGAAATTATTTGGAAAAAAGGTCCCAAAGGGAAATTTACTTCTGTTTTTCAGTTTTACAGTCATTTCCTTGTGTATTTTACTGATCGTATCGGCAGCCCGTGCGGAACGTGTGGCTGATCTCCTTGGAAAATCCCTCTATTCGGGGCATCATAAAGGATTTAGCATAATAGAGTCGGAAGAGGAGGATCAATGGGAGGAAGTACTTCCTGAAATAGAAGCGGAATATGAGGATTTTGCCCTCTATGTACCAGTGCGTGACCAGAATGTAATGCTGCGGGGGATATATGTAAAAGGGGATATAGCAGAGCCACCGATGCTTTCCGGGAAGTATTTTGACTGTTCCACTTCGTGGACGGACCAGGGGAGGGTGGTGCTTGGAAAAGATCATGAGAAGGATGTGTATGCCCGCGGTGGCAAGAACTATTACCGGTTTAAAGATGTAGACTATGAAGTGATCGGAATCATGGGAACAGAAGAAGACAGCCGTATCAATCAGATGATCCTGCTGGATTTCAAATCGGCAGTGAGGATCTCCGGGATCAATACCCAGTATGTCCTGGATACAAAAAAGAAAACCAGTATACAGGAGATCGGGCAGAAAATTTATGACCTTTTTGAGTTTCCTGCCAATGTGCAGATCGGGCTGGAAGAACAGACTGCCCCTTCTGGCGTCGTTTCGTATTTATCCAGTGACGTGATCATGGATACGATGTATATCATGATCCTTATCAGCTTTTTACTGAGTACCATTCTGATCACATTTATATGGTTCCGGTTCCGAAGGCAGTTATTTTATGCATGGAGTCTTTTGGGATATGGGAAACCTCCGGTGTGTCTTGAGGTATCGAAGAGATTTTATGCGGCTGCCGGAGCAGGTTTTGTGACAGGGCTTGTCCTGATGTGCATGATTATAAAAATTGTGCCGGATGTTAACATGGTATTTATGGATGTCTGCAGGGCTTTTGGGATGACATTAGGACTGGGCACGGTGATACTATATTTTTGTTATTTCGCAAGTTCCAGATATAAAGAAGCAAAGAGGTGAGAGGGGGTGAAAGATTTGAAAAGACTTGTAAAACGGGCCCAGGGCGGAGATGCCGATGCTTTTGTACAGCTGATTGAAGAGAATCGGCAGAGCCTGTATAAAGTGGCGGTCTGTTATGTGAAAAACCCAGAAGATGCAGCGGATATCATGCAGGATACCATCCTGACCGCATTTGAGAAGATCGGGGATCTGAGACAGCCCAAATATTTCCGTACATGGCTGATCCGGATGCTGATCAACAAGGCAAAGGATTTTCTGGAAAAGCGCAGCTGGGAAGTGGCCTTTGGTGAGATCCCGGACCGGGAGCAGAGCGATGATGTACTGGAGCATATGATGTACGAGGAACTGATCCAGTCGGTGGATGAACAGTACCGGGAGATTCTTGTGCTGCATTATGTGGAGGGATTCCCCACAAAGGAGATCGGGGAGCTTCTGGATATGAAAGATGCCACGGTGAGGACAAGGCTGCGCCGGGGGCGTGAGGATCTGCGCCGGGCATATGAGAAACAGTCGGGAAAACGAGAAAGCAGGATGGATTGGAAGCAGGGGAAAGCCATGATACTTCCGGAAAGGACAGGGGAAAATTATGCGAGATAATGATGTAAAGAAGATATTGGATCAGGAAGTGGAACTGCCGGAGGTGGTCCAGGAGAAAATGAAGGCGGCATACCGGCAGATCGGAGCGGACACGGAAAAGACAGATAGGATCTGTGATATCAGGGGACGGCGGAGCGTGTACCGTCTCAGGTATGTAAAGGCAGCAGGCATCGTATTTTGCTGCCTGCTGGCGGCGATGACGGCAACAGCGGCCAGCAAGGGGGGCTTCCAGTCGCTGACGAAGCTTTTTACAGGGGATACGGAGATGATCAAAGAGTCGTCGGCAAAGCCTGAAGTGACAGCTGGGAAAAACACCTTTAAGAACCTGAAGGTATCGGTGGAACAGGTGACAGGGACGGAGAGGCTGAGTTATATTGTTCTCCGGCTGAAGAGAACGGATGGAAAAAAATTCGATAAAGACAAAGCCTACCATTTTGGAAATGTGTCTTTCACTGGGGAAACGGAGGATCATGTAGTCTCCAGTAATGCCGGGGAAACGGGGGATCCTGCAGGCTCTGGTAATGCTGGGGAGATGGAGGGGATGGCAGAACATGCTTCTTTCTGCTACAATATTTCTAAAGATGGTGTAGGAAGCACAGAAGAGGCTTTTATCGATAATGGGGAGATGATTGAAAACCAGGGGACGGATGAAATACGTATTGTCATAACCTGCGAGTATGAAAAACGGGATGGAAAAGACCGCTATTACCGTAAAGGGGAAAAATGCCGTCTTTCCCTAAAAGGGCTTATGAGTGACGGTGAGCGTGTCATGAAAGGAGAGGTGCAGGAAGATTTTGTTCTGGATTATGGAGAATGCAGGGAAAAGGTCTTTGCTCCAAATATTAAGATCCGGCTGCCGGAGATCGGCACCGAGAAACATTATCTTTCTGCGGGAACCTTGAAACGGATCGTTCTTACGCCATATACCCTGCAGTTTGAGCAGGTGTTGTCAGAGGATGAAATTGAAAACTCCAACGAAACATGGAACCAGGTGTACGTGGAGATGGATGACGGGAAGTTGATCGGACGGCAGACAGAGGAGGATGCGGAACATCAGATCCGGGGAGGTTACGGTACCGGATCACAGAAGAATAACCAGTGGGAAATGAAAAACAGACTGAATTTCTCTTCCCTGGTGGATGTGGATCATGTCAGGGCTATATGGTTTGGAGACCAGCGCATTGAGGTGTAAAGGAAAATAGGCCAGCGAGTTAAAAGTTCTCCTTGAAAAAAAACGCATGTTCCGTTACAATATTATTTTGGAAACCTTGACGGACACCCGCCAGTTGCCTGGCGGGTGTTTGTCAGCTTATGGTCCGTGCCATGGAGCTGGCCAAGGAGCATTGTTTTTTGAAAGGATGTTTTTTAATGGATAAATATGATGGAAGCCAGATTGTAATATTAGAGGGACTGGAAGCGGTGAGAAAGCGCCCTGGAATGTATATCGGGAGTACTGGGACAAGGGGGCTTCATCACCTGATCTGGGAGATTCTTGATAACGGCATCGATGAGCATCTTGCCGGATTCTGCTCGGAGATACATATTACTCTGACGAAGGATGGCGGGGTGTCCGTAGAGGATAATGGCAGGGGGGTGCCGGTAGACATCCATCCCACAAAGAAAATTCCGACGGTCCGGGTGGTGTACACGATCCTCCACGCCGGCGGTAAATTTAACAATAGCGTATACAAAGTGTCCGGAGGACTTCACGGTGTAGGGGCATCGGTAGTCAACGCGCTGTCTAAGAGTATGACAGTGGAAGTCAGGAAGGACGGGCAGGTGTACCGGGATGAATACCGGGACGGAGGAAAGCCAACTGTCAAATTAGAAAAGGGACTGCTTCCGGTGGCGGGAAAATGTTTGAAAAATGATACGGGGACGAAAGTGACCTTTTATCCAGATGATACCATATTTGAAACCGTGGAATTTAAGCCGGAGACCATTAAAAAGAAACTGAAGGAGATCGCCTACCTGAATAAAAATCTCAAGATTACTTTTACGGATGAACGTACCGGGGAGAGTGCAGTGTTTCAGGAAGAGTTTGGAATACAGAGTTATGTCAGCTACATTAACCGCGATGTGACACCTCTGCATAAGGACGTCATTTATATCGAGGGAACCAGCGGGGACATCGAGGTGGAAGTGGCGCTTCAGTATGTAAATACCTTTACGGAGCAGATCAATTCTTACTGCAACCGTATCAATGTGACGGACGGGGGAACGCTGGTGACCGGATTTAAGATGGCACTGACCCGCGTGATGAACCAGTACGCCAGGGAACTTGGTTTTTTGAAAAACAATGAAGAAAATTACGATGGAAAGGATATCCGCAATGGCCTGGTGGCCATTGTATCCATTAAGCATCCGGATCCCCAGTTCGAGAGCCAGACGAAAAATAAGCTGGGAAATACGGATGCGAAGACGGCGGTGGACGACGTGTTCAGCCAGGAGATACAGCGGTATTTTGATAAAAATGTGGAGGTGCTGAAAACCATCCTGGAAAATGTCCGCAAATCTTTTAAAGCCAGGACTGCCAGTGATAAGGCGAGACGCTCTGTATTAAAAGAACTGATGAATGTGGACACGAAGAGCAAGCTGGCAGCCTGTTCATCCAAAAAGCCGGAGGAGTGTGAGATCTATATCGTGGAGGGAGATTCCGCCGGCGGTACTGTCAAAACAGCGAGAAACCGCAGGACCCAGGCGGTGCTGCCACTGCGGGGAAAGATCCTGAACGTAGAAAAGGCACCGTTGGAAAAAATACTATTGAACAACGAGATCAAGTCGATGATCGCTTCCTTTGGATGCGGTATCGGGGATGATTTTGATATAAACAAACTCCGGTATGACAAAATTATTATCCTGACAGATGCCGATGTGGACGGAGCCCATATCAGTACACTGCTTCTGACCTTCTTTTACCGGTTTATGCCGGAGCTGATCTATCAGGGGAAGGTGTACCGGGGGCTGCCTCCCCTTTATAAGGTGGATTATGAGGATGTGGAAAAGAAGAAAAAGGTAAAAAAGAGCGAGTACCTGTTTAATGATTTTGAGCTGGACAAGTTCCGGAAGACAGGGAAGAAGATCCAGGGGCTGCAGCGGTATAAAGGTCTGGGAGAGATGGATGATGTACAGCTCTGGGAGACCACGCTGGATCCCGACAGCCGGGTTCTTGCCCAGGTATCCATCAGTGATACCGTGGAGGCAGATGAGGTCACGGATGTGCTTATGGGAAGCAATGTCCCGCCCCGGCGGCAGTTTATCATGGAAGAAGCGCGGTATGCGAATGTTGATATATAACGTCGATTGGAGGAGAATATGAGTCAGCTGAAAGAGAATATCATACAGTTGGATTTTGCGGAGGAGATGAAAACCTCTTACCGGGATTATGCCGTCAGTGTCATTGTATCACGTGCACTGCCGGATGTCCGGGACGGATTAAAACCGGTACAGAGGAGGATTTTATACGCCATGAAGGAGCTGGGGCTTTCGCCGGATAAGCCTCACCGGAAAAGCGCCCGTATCGTCGGAGATACCATGGGTAAATACCATCCCCACGGGGACAGCTCGATCTACGACGCACTGGTCCATATGACCGAGGAGTATTCCATGAATGCGCCCCTGGTGGATGGACACGGAAATTTCGGTTCCATAGACGGAGACGGGGCGGCGGCCATGCGTTATACCGAGGCGAGGCTCTCCCGGGCCGCCATGACGATGCTGGATAACCTGGAAAAGGGTCTTGTGGAGTTCAATCCTAACTTTGATGATAGTGAAAAAGAACCGGTGGTACTGCCGGCGATGATCCCCAACCTTCTGATCAACGGAACGACTGGGATCGCCGTGGGTATGGCGACGAATATCCCGCCCCATAATCCCGGGGAGGTGATCGATGCGGTCATCGCCTGTATGGACCGTCCGGGCATTTCCATCCAGAAACTGATGGATTATGTGCCGGCACCGGATTTCCCCACAGGAGGCATCATTACCAATTCCGCGGAGCTGTCTTCCATCTATGAGACCGGGGAAGGCAGGATCCGGCTGCGCGCCAGAACGGAGATCGAGAAAGGGGACAATGGGCGGACCAATATTGTGATCACCGAGATCCCATACACGATATCCGGTAACAAGACCAAACTGGTAGAGACACTCTCTTCTCTTGTTAAGGACAAGGTATTCGATGAGATCTATGATGTCAGGGACGAGTCCTCCAAGGAAGGCATCCGCATCGTGATCGAAGTAAAAAAGGACCGTGATATCGAAAATTTATTGAACGGCCTGTATAAGAAGACCCAGATGGAAGATACTTACGGTGTTAATCTGCTGGCGATCCGTGGCGGACAGCCCAGATTATTCAATCTTAAATCCATGATCGAGGAGTTTATCCTGTTTCAGGAGGATCTGTATACCAAAGAGTACCGTTTCCTGCTGGAAAAGGCCAAAAAACGGCTGGAGATCGTCGAGGGACTTATGAAAGCCACGGACGTCATTGACCTGATCATTGAGATCCTCCGGGGCAGTTCCTCTGTAAAGCAGGCAAAGGCGTGTCTGATCGAAGGAATAACCAAAGATATTAAGTTTAAAAGTGCGGCTTCGGAAAAGCAGGCGGCGACGCTTTTATTTACGGAAGTGCAGGCAGATGCCATCCTTGCCATGCCGCTGAGCAGGCTGATCGGCCTGGAGATCCTGAAACTGCATGAGGAAAATGATTCTCTGCTGGCAGACATTGAACAGTACGAGAAGGTGCTGGGAAACACGAGAGAACTTTATAAAGTTATCAAGGCAAGGCTGCGGGAATATAAGAAAGCCTTTGGAAGACCGCGCCGCACGGAACTCCTCGATGTGGTGGCAAAGGCCTATGTGGAGGAAGTCAAGATCGAGGACATCTATGTAT
Organism: uncultured Roseburia sp.; assembly: GCA_947070915.1. GTDB lineage: Bacteria > Bacillota > Clostridia > Lachnospirales > Lachnospiraceae > Eubacterium_F. The sequence continues at coordinate 14,661 of CAMTDY010000007.1, read as the reverse complement.
GCATCGACCGTTTTGGTTATACTAAATCCATGGATGAGGGAGCATTTTCCAGGGCGTCAGAGGAAGCGAAGGCAGAATATCCCCATGTTATAAAAATGAAAAATACAGACAGGCTCTGTCTGTTTACGGATCAGGGAAATATGCACCAGGTCAAGGCAGAGAAGATCCCCCGGTGCAGGATCAAGGACAAAGGAACCCTGGTCCACAGCCTGTGCAGGATGTCCAATGACGAGGAAGCCCTTTTATATATTTCTTTCGAGGATCTGTTTGAGTCCATGCTTTTCTTTGCCACGAAGAGCGGCTATGTGAAGCTGGTGTCCGGCGCCGAATTTGAGACCAGCCGTCTCCAGGTGGCGGCAACGAAACTGGATTCGGAAGACCAGGTGGCAGGAGTGAACGTGCTGTCTGCCTCCGGGGTGCTGGAAGGGAATAAAAAAGTGATCTTACTGACCAGGAACGGTTTGTCCCTGGGATTTCCTGTGAGTGAGGTCAGTGAATTCAAAAAGACCAGCCGGGGTGTAAAGGGGATCACATTGGATAAAAACGACAGTGTTGTATTTTCTACTATTGTAGATATGAATGCGGATACGTTCGAGTACGACGGCCGGGTCCTGAATGCAAAACGGGTGAGAAACCGGAAAAGAGCGGCGAAAGGGCAGAAGGCGACATTGGAATAGATAATTTTTTTTTAAGGGTTAAGGTGTTCCCTCAATCGTCCGATACATATTGTAAGAAACGTTAAAAGATTTATTTAGGTGGTGAAGATTATGAGAATTGATGCATACATGCAGGTGAATCAGCTTTATAAGGCAGGTAAACCGAGGTCTTCTGCAAAATCTACCAGATCGGATTCAACAGACAGTCTGGAGATATCCAGTATCGGAAAAGATTATCAGGTTGCCAGAAAAGCTGTCTCTGATAATTCTGATATAAGGGAAGAAAAGGTACAGGATATTATGGACCGGATGAAGGCCGGAACTTACAATGTATCCTTAGAGGCTGTGGCAGACAAGCTTGCAGACCGTCTGCTTGGATGACGAACAGGAGGTTGTTCCCTTGGCGAGCTTAATTGAAGAATTGATTGGAACCCTTGACCGGGAGGAAAAGCTTTATGCCAATCTGATACCGGTCCAGGAGGAGAAGATAAGGGCGATCGTGGCAAATGATCTGGATGCTCTGGGACGTCTGTCCAGTGAAGAGCAGAAGATGATGGACGAAGTCGGAAATCTTGAAGCCTGCCGGATGCGGGTGACAGAAGACATTGCTACTGTCCTCGGAAAGGCTTCGGGGGATATGAATCTGGAACAGATCATACAGGCCCTTGGCAAACAGCCTGGTGAGCAGAAGAAGTTACAGCACCTGCATGACAAGCTGAGACGGACCGTGGCGCGGCTGCAGGAACTGAATGCTCAGAATAAAGAATTATTAACACAGGCATTAGAAATGGTTGAATATAATATGAATGTGATAAGAAGTACACGGATGTCTTCGGGAAGCAGTAATTATTCAAGCGACGCTGCACAGGTGGATATGCCCGCCTATGGGGCAGGGAGCTTTGATGCGAAACAGTGATCATCAGATCGTAGTATCAAAGTTCCCGCGTGGCAGATGGTTCACTTGATGCCCACATCTGTGTGCTTCTTTTATTTTGTAAATAAATCATTGTCGGGAAAAGAGGAAAGATTGTATGGGAAATCTATTTGCAAGTTTTAACACGGGTGTCTCCGGACTGCATTCGGCGCAGACATCCATGAATACAGCGGCTCACAACCTTGCCAATGCTACTACTCCAGGGCATACGAGACAGCAGGCAGTTGTGACAGATGCTTTTTATTCTTCCAGGTTTGGTGCGTACTCCAATAAGATACAGGTTGGTCTTGGAACGGATGTAGTAAAGATCCGTCAGATACGGAATACATTTCTGGATGACCAGTACCGGGTTGAGGTCGGGCGCCAGAGCTTCTATGAGGCGCAGTACGAGGCAGTACAGGAGATGGAAGAGCTGTTTGGAGAGCTGGAAGCACAGGAATTTCTTGAATCCATGACAGATCTGTGGACTTCGGTTCAGGAACTGACGAAAACACCTGGCGATATCACATGCCGTACCGAATTTGTCTCCCAGGCGGCTCAGTTTATAGAGCGGGCACAGGTGCTGCAGCAGCAGTTAAATGATTATCAGAAAAACATGAATGATGAAGTGCTGAATCAGGTAAATGAGATCAATGATATCGTATCCCAGATCCGGGATTATAATATGTTGATCCGTAAGTTTGAGGCGACAGGGGAAGGCGCCAATGACTATCGCGATGCCAGAAATCTTCTGCTGGATCAGCTTGGATCGATCATAAAATTTAAACCGATCGAGGAGAAAGATGGTACGATCTCCATTTATTCGGAGGGAGAATTCCTGCTGGAGGGCAACCACCAGAGCCGGCTGACTACGGCGTATGAGAGTTCCACTTCCCAATTGCTTAAGCCAGTATGGGAGACCGGTGAGGATTACTTTTTCCGCGGAGAACTAGCATATTCCCGTGACACCAATACCGATGTGGGATCTCTCAGAGGGCTTCTGGTGGCGAGAGGGAATCATGCCGCTGACTTTACGGATATGCCGGTGAAGCCGGTGGAGGAAGACTATATCGATAAATTTGGGACTCTGGATGAAAGAGCATGGTTTAATGCCAATGAGAAATATAAGAAAGATGTAGAAGAATACAATGAGTATGTTGAGCCTTCTATTGTGATGAAAGTTCAGGCGGAATTTGACCAGCTGATCCGGGGGATGGCCATGATGATAAATGACACCCTCTGTCCGAATAAGGAACTGGAGCTGGCAGACGGGACGAAGATCAAGGTGCTGGATGCCGAAAATGCACCCGTTGGCGACGATGCCAACAAGACGATAGGAGAAGAACTTTTTATCCGCCGGAAAATGCCGCGGTATACCGAGAAAACAGTGAAAGTTCTGAAAGAAGACGGAACAAGTGAAGATATTACGGTTTATCAGTACAATGAAGAGGATGTTGAGGATCGTTACAGTCTGTATACCATTGATCAGCTGGAAGTGAATCCGGAGCTGTTGAGGGATCCATCCAGACTGCCTCTGAAAGCAAATGATAATTCTGGTTTCGCGGGTGGATTTACCCAGTATATCTGTGCCGATTTGATGGGGAAATGGCAAAAAGATTTTTCTACGCTGGATCCCAATTCCATGACTACATATGATTTTAATGGATATTATGGAGCTCTGGTGGGGCAGTTTTCTACCGACGGGAATGTGTGGAGTGGAATTATAGATAACCAGGTTATCACAGTAAATGCCATTGAGGGTGAGAGGCAGAATGTGATGGGAGTATCCACCGACGAGGAACTGGCAGATTTGATCAAATTTCAGAAGTGCTTTGACGCGTCATCGAGATATATCACCGTGGTAGACGAGATGATCGAGCATCTGATAACAAGCTTATAGGAATGGAGGAAAAGAGATGTCTACATTTCAGGGATTAGAAATCGCAAAATCAGGAATGCTTACCTATAACGCCTGTATGCAGACGGCGGCCCACAACCTTGCCAATGTAGGGACGAAGGGGTATTCCAGGCAGGTAGTGAAAACCAGTGCCCAGACACGGAATGTAAGTTCCATCAAGGTGATCGGAGCCGGCGCCTATGTGCAGGATATAGTCCGGGAACACAACGATTACTATGATATCAAGTATAGAAAAGAAAATGCCACTTATAGCAAATATGGCACCCATTCCTATTATCTGAAGCATGTCCAGACTTACCTGTACGCAAAAAATGAAGAGGATGGCGGGATCACCACAGCCTTTGACCAGTTTTGTAAAACCCTTACGGGTTCTGTAGGGGATGGCGGGGATGCCACGAAGAGAAAGGAGATCGCTACCGTTGCCGACACGCTGACCTCTTTTATACAGAGCAGTGCTTCGGATCTCCGGGACCTGCAGGAAGAAGCCAATGAAGAGATCAAAAGCTGTGTGGAGCAGATCAACGCTCTTGCAGATAAGATCGCGGCGGTGACGAAGCAGATCAACACCCTGGAAGCATATGGTAATCCGGCAAATGATCTCCGGGACCAGAGAGGGGTGCTCATCGATGAACTTTCTGAGTACTGTAATGTGAAAGCGGTGGAAGAAGAACCGCCAAGCGGTGTCGGGCTGCCCCAGTTCTTTCTTTATGTCAATGGCGGCATTCTTCTGGATACTTACCGTGTCAATGAATTAAAAGTGACGGAGATGGATACCACAAAAGCCATCAATGATATATCCGGCCTCTACAAAGTATCCTGGGCGGACGGAGCGCCTTTTAATGAATACAGTCCTTCCCTGGGCGGGAAGCTGCAGGGACTTTATGAGATCCGGGATGGTAATAACTCGACGACCTTGTCCGGGAAGATCGCCGGTATTGCAAACGATAAGGATGGCAATATCGTAGTGACGATGAACAGCGCCAATATAAATGATGTGAATCTGCTGAATATACCGGCAGAGGACGGGGAGATCACGATCAATAACGCTGCCTATAGTTATGATACCTTTGAGGTGCAGGTATCGGACAGTGGTGAATTTACATATAAATTTACCCTCAAACAAAATATGAGCACAGACCAGGCAAAAGCACTGCAGTATGCAGTGAATGTCCAGGCAGATGTTGTGGTTGGCGACAATGTGGCTTATAAAGGCGTACCCTATTATATGGCACAGCTCAATGAATTTGTGAGAACTTACGCCCAGAATTTTAACGATATCCATAAGGGCGGCTACGACGACTATGGAAATCAGGGCATCGACTTCTTCAATGCCAGAGTGCCGGCAGACGGCGCCAATTATATATTTACATCCAAAGGCGAGGGCGGGCATGATTCATCTTTTACCTCCCTGGCAAAAAAAGAAGACAATGGAAGCTATACAGGAAGCTATTACTATATGACGGCATTGAATATCTGTGTGACAGATGCTGTTCTGGATAACACAAGGCTCCTTGCATTTAACGCAATGGAGGATGGGGGCAAGTCCGAAGGCCTGAACCTGAAAAAGCTTGCAGACCTGAAAGATGATTCCAAGATGTTTCTGCACGGAGCACCGGATTCTTTCCTGCAGTCCTTCACAGCGGATGTGGGAGTGGACTGTAAAAAGGCGCTGACGATGGAAGCGAGCCAGCTCAATATACGGGATGCGGTGGATATCCAGCGGCAGGCAGTATCCGGCCCCGATGAAGACGAGGAGACGGAAGGCCTTCTCACCTTCCAGAAGATGCTGTTTAACCAGTATAAGGTACTTTCGGTGATGAACGAAGTGCTTGACAGGCTGATCAATCAGATGGCAGTGTAATAGATCTGCCGCACATCATATTAAATAGAAAAGGACGTGGATGATTTATGCGGATTACCAATAACATGATGCGGAATAATGCGATGCTCCATATTCAAAAGAATAAGGCGGCGTACAACAAATATTTTGAACAGTATGCGTCTGAGAAAAAGATTCAGAACCCTTCTGATAATCCAACGATCGCAGTGCGTGCGCTCCGGTTCCGTACCACGATGATCGAGATCGACCAGTATCTTTCCAACTGTGACGATGCGGAAAACTGGATGGATGCCACAGAAGAGCCGATTGACAAAGTAAATAAGATCCTGGATGGTATGCTGGAGTACGTGACCCATGCGGCAAACGATCCCAACAATGCAGATGACCGGGAGACCATTGCCAAGCAGCTCCGCCAGAATGCGGATGCCATTTATCAGGAGCATGCCAACAGAGATTATGCGGGACGCTATATCTTTACCGGATACCGTACTGATGTTCCCCTTCTCTTTGATGCGGATCAGAGTGATACGACATATACCATCACAGAGAATCTGGAGATCAATGAGATTCAGAAATATGCCTATGTATATGGGCAGGCAGATTATGATGATTCAAAAGATGCGTCAGATTATGCCAACGAAGCTTCGGAATTTTTGCAGACCCACCGCATTCTTCTGGCCTATAATAACTGTGACAAGGAAGACGTCACCATCACCTATAAGGATGTAAAGGGAGAAAGCCATACCGTGACAGCGGTCACGAAAAGCATTCCGGACAACCAGACTTTTAACGAGCAGTATCATCCCGGTGAGAACGAGGTGTATTTTGTTCCGGAGACTGGAGAGCTGGTTTTCGGGGATGCGATATACGATTCCATCCGGGCGGGTTCCGGGCTGTCGGCGCAATTCACCAAGACCCAGTTTACCAGGAGCGATATCCGGCCGGAACATTACTTTAACTGCCGGGCAGAGAATAATGTTACCGGAGTTGTGAAAAACTATGACAATGTTACCGAACAGAAGATTAACTATCAGGTGAATTTCAGTCAGACACTGACCGTAAATACCCTGGCCTGCGACACCTTTGACACAACCATCGGCAGGGCAGTGGATGATATTTATAAAGTGATCAATGATCTGGAGATCATGGAGAAAAATTATGCTGCAGTGAAAAAACGGATTGATGACTGTGATCCCAATGATAAGGAAAAGATGGCAAACCTGCAGGAGCTTTATGATCAGATCGGTACACAGCTTACCCTGCAGAACACGGTGCTGACCAATTCCTATTCCCATGCCATCACAGTGTTCCAGGAGGCGAAGACTAAGCTGAATGTATCCCTGGCAGACCATGGTGCGAGATACTCCAGGCTGAAGATGACCCAGAGCGGACTGGAGGTCCTGAAAACCGGAACAGACGAGGCAAAATCAGAGAATGAAGATGCGGATCTTGAAGAGGCATATGTCAATTATACAGAGGCAGACCTTCTGTACCAGGCTTCCCTTCAGGCGACATCTAAGATCCTGGGGACTTCCCTTCTCGATTTTATTTAATACCCAGGCTGGCGGCATCACTTGCCTGCGCAATAAGGCAAAGGTGAACTGCGTTCACCTTGTGAATGGAGGATGAACTATGCTGATACAGACAAAATATTTTGGCGAGATCGATCTGGCGGAAGAGAAGATCGTAACCTTGGAACGGGGACTTTTTGGATTTGAGGAATTTAAGAAATATACGATACTGTACGACTGTGAAAAAAAGGATGGAGCCAATATTTCCTGGTTTCAGAGTGTGGATGAGCCGACCCTTGCTCTTCCGGTGATCAATCCGCTTCTGGTGAAAGAGGATTACAATCCGGTGGTTGAGGATGAGCTGCTTTCCGGCATGGGAGAGGTTACAGAAGAAAATCTGGTGATCCTTCTCACCATGACAGTTCCCACTGATATCCGGGAGATGTCTGTGAACCTGAAAGCGCCTATTATCATTAATGCGGATACCAGAAAGGGAGCTCAGCTTATCGTGGAAAATCAGGATTATGAGGTGAAATATAAGATATATGATCTCCTCAAAGAAAAAAAGGAGGCGTGATTTTATGTTAGCACTGGCAAGAAAAGTAAACGAATCCATTATCATCAATGATAATGTGGAGGTTGCGATCCTGGAGATCAAAGGCGATCAGGTAAAGATTGGCATCAGTGCCCCCAAATCAGTACCTATTTATCGCAAGGAGCTGTACGTCCAGATACAGGAAGCAAACAAAGAAGCCGTAAATATGGCCAGTCCGGAGAGTCTGTCGGATCTGTTGAAATAATGGAAAGGAAAAGTTGATCCGAAAAAAGTAGATGCCAGGGTTAACTTTTCCTTTTTTTATGCCGATAATTTCAGTAAGAACGGTTGAAGTTTGCATATGATACACATGGAGGTGTTAGAAATGGAATTAGAAAAGATATCAAATGTAAATTCAAATTATAGTTCGGCAGAGGCTGCTAAAGTGAGCGCGCCGAAACAGGTAAAAACAGAGGAGCTGCATACCAGTCATACGGCGACGAATGCGGTTCCGAAAACATCACAGCCGATGCCGGCGGAGGCAAAGGGGAATGCTGAGCAGCAGGGAGGCGACCAGCAGAGAGAACATGCACCGAGCGAGGCTACGATGGATGACGCAGTGAAAAGAGCAAATCTGAGAATGGAACATACTCGCTGTGAATATTCTTATCATAAGAAAACCAACAGGGTGTCTATTAAGGTTATCAATTCCGACACCAACGAAGTGGTTCGTGAGATCCCTCCAGAAAAATCACTAGATATGCTTCAGAAGATGTGGGAAATGGCTGGTATCTTAGTGGATGAGAAGAGATAGAAGAAAAAAGGAGGAATAAGTTATGCCAATTCGTATGAGCGGTCTTTCTTCGGGACTTGACACAGAGGCCATTGTAGGAGCGCTGATGTCAGCACAGAGCCTGAAGAAAACGAAAGTTGAAAGAGAGAAAACCAAGCTTGAGTGGAAGCAGACCAAGTGGGCAGAATTAAATACAAAGTTACTTAAATTGTATAATGAGCATGTATCAAAACTTCAGCTGCAGTCTTCTTATATGACGAAAAAGACATCTGTGTCGGATTCTGCAAAAGCGAGCGTCACGGCAAATAATAAGGCGGCAAACGGAAGCTATTCATTGGAGATCAAAAATATTGCAACTTCCCAGCATCTGACAGGAGCTAAGATCAATGCAGATTCTGTGGAGACGAAGCTGACAGAGATAGATCCTTCCCTGCTGAACAAAGAGATCACGATCACGAATGGTGACAAGACGAAGAAATTTGCTGTCACAGCGGATACGACGATCCAGGACTTTACGAAAGCACTGGGAGAGGCTGGACTGACTGCCAATTTTGATACGAAGCAGAAGAGGTTCTTTATCAGCAGCAAGGACAGTGGACTGGAAAATGCTTTTTCCATTACTACTTCTGGTATTTCTTCCGCAGAGGTAAATGGACGGGAAGCTCTCCGCAATGCCGTGGGTTACAGCAGTATGTCCAGTGCCAATAAAAAGATCGTGGACGAGGCGATGGACCAGCTCCAGAGTTCCGGTGTGGGTACAGAGGCCTATGACAAAGCAATGGAGGCTCTTTCCAAAGCAGCTTACGACACAAAGAAAGAAGCAGCGAATACGGCTGCCACAACTTATATGAAAGCAAAACTCTACGGTGAGAATTACGATTCATATAAGACAAAAGCAGAAGATAGTCTCAAGTCCAATTATTATAATGATGACGGAACAGTGAAAGAGACACTGACGAAAAAATATGGTGATGAGTTCGATATACTTACCCAGGAAGATAAAGAAAAAATTGGTGTAGAGAGTATGACCAAGGAGGAATATATCGACTGGGCAGCAAAGAAAGAGCTGGACAAAGAGGTAGCCAAAAAAGCGGATGCGGATACGACCAGTTTCGTCAATACAAAGATCAGCACAGACAGCGATGTGAAGCTGGATATCGAGGCGGCGGCATTTGCTGGAAAGACAACAGCGGATGTGGAAGCATTGGCAGCAGTGGCAAAAGATAAATATTATACTTCAGGGGTCCAGGGCTTTGATGGAACTACTACATTCACCGAGGACAGTGTGAAGGCGGCTGTGGCTGCAGAGGCGAGCAACTATGCGTCTATTTCTGGTCGTTACGAGACGCTTTCCGGATCGGCATTGAGTGGTCTGGGACTCGCAGATATTACAGTTGCGGCAGATGGAAAAGTAAGCGTCAACGGAGGAGCAAATGATTCCTCCAATGCCACCATCCCGGCAGGTATGGCATTGATCGCGGCTTCTGACAGTAAGATCATCCTGAATGGTGCGGAGATGACCTCATCATCTTCCGTAGTATCGGCCAATGGTTTGGAGATCTCACTGACAGGTCTTACAAAGAAGGATGAGCCGATTACTTTCACGATTTCCAATGATGTGGATAGTGTATATAATTCTGTAAAGAATTTCCTGAAAGATTACAATGAGATCGTGAAGGAAATGAATACACTTCTTGATGCAAAATCTGCCAAGGGTTATGAACCTCTTACCAGTGAGCAGAAAAAGGAGATGTCAGATGATGATATCAAGCTCTGGGAGGATAAGATCAAAGGATCCTTGTTCCGCAATGATACGACGCTGGACGGGATTGTTTCAGGAATGCGTGGTGCGATGATGAGCCAGGTGACCTATGAAGGGAAGACTTATTCCCTTGCCAGCTTTGGGATCATGACTTCTACGGATTATCTTGAAGGCGGTCTGCTTCATATCTATGGAGATAAAGACGATTCTGTGTATGCTGATAAGGATGATAAGCTGAGAAAAGCGCTGGCAGATGATCCGGATGCAGTGATCAATGTACTCACAGGTATCTTCGGCAATCTCAAGGATACGATGAGTAAGAAGATGGCAGGAAATAAGATGAGCAGTGCCCTGACCTTCTACAATGATATTAAGATGAAGGATGATCTCAAACAGTATGAAAAAGATATTAAGAGCTGGGAAGATCGTCTGGCTACCATGGAAGAGGCATACTATAAGAAATTTACAGCAATGGAGACCGCGCTTGCAAAGCTGCAGTCCCAGCAGAATTCTCTGGCAGGTTTGTTTGGAAACTAAACTAGTTTCATCTATTTTATAAACATATTCATACACATAAAGGGCAAGAATTTTCTCTTGCTCTTTATGTGGTAATAATGAGAAAAGGAGATTCATATGGACACGAACTTCGCGAATGCCTATCAGAAAAATGCAGTTATGACAGCATCACCGGCTGAACTTACATTGATGTTATATGAAGGGGCGATCAAGTTCTGTAATATAGGGATTGTTGCCATTGAAAAAAAAGACTATGAGAAGGCGAATATCAATCTCAAAAAAGCACAGGCGATCATAACGGAGCTTCGGGCTACGCTGGATCATAAGTATAAGGTCTGGGAGGATTTTGAACGCGTATATGATTATATTTACCGCCGGCTGGTGGAGGGAAATATAAAGAAGGACATCGAGATCATCGAAGATGCCCTGAAGTATATCCGGGAGATGAGGGATACATGGAAGGAAGTCATGCGTCTGAACAGGGTTGGCAATTAGTGAATAAAACGATTGGATGTGAACTGATGGAGAGACAGAACGAGAACAGCGTCTATGTAAATATGATGGTAGATTCATTGAAGCGGAAAAAGCAGATCCTTCTTTTTCTGCTGGAAAAGACAAAAAAGCAGGAGAGTTTATTAAAGGATGAGGAAATGGATCCGGATGAATTTACAAAGACCATAGAAGAAAAGGGAGATCAGATTGATGAGATCAACCGGATGGATGAGGGCTTTGACACGCTTTTTAAGCATGTGGAAGAAGAAATCATGGCGAACCGGATGGCGTATAAGGAGCAAATTCAGCAGATGCAGCAGCTGATCGGAGAGGTATCTGAATTGGGAATTCAGATCCAGGCATTGGAACATCAGAACAGCGGACATTTTAAAATATATCTTGCCAATCAGAGAAAAAACATAAGGGATTTTAATATAAGCAATAAGACGGTGTCCAGTTATTATCAGAATATGGCGGAAGCGCACAAACCGGATCAGTCCTATTTTATAAATCAAACGAAGTGATTTCAGTATGGAAGCTGCGCGGAAACATGCGGGCTTCCATATGTTCGTTATTTATTGTTTATGCCGTCGGCAGCGGCAGGATACAAAGAGTTCAGGAGTGGAGAAAAATATGAAAAACAGATGTGAGTTAGTACAGGCATTGGATGGGGGACTGGTTCCGGTGGTACATCGCGGGGCGGAGACCTTCCGGCTGGGAAGCAGTTACAATGGGCGCTACGCGGCAGAGCGCTGGGCGGATCGTTATGTAGAGGAACGGGTGGAAAATGTAATTCTATTTGGATTGGGAGACTGCCATATCGTGTTGCAGCTGTTGAGGAAAGTACCAGGCTATGTGCTGGTGTACGAGCCGGATCCTGCTATTTTCCAGGAGGTCCGCCGGTCTCCTTTGTTTGCTAAATTCCGGGACGAGCAGAAACTATATATTCTGTACGGAGGGGAGGATCAGTGGATTCCACTGCGTGATGTAATAACGGATATCCTTAATGACGACTGTGTGGAGACCACAGCGGTGCTTACCCATCCAGGATATCTGGCACGTTACCAGGAAGAGTATAAAATGCTCATGGATGTGTGCGAGATGGTGTGCGATGCCATGGGATTTACCCAGGGGGCGATCCAGAGACATATGGAAGCTATGCTGGCAAATATCATAGATAATATCCCTTATATGAAAGACGGGGTTCCTCTGGCGAGGCTGGCAAAATATTGGGATCCGGATATACCGGTGATCATGGTGGCGGCGGGACCTTCCCTGAAAAAAAACATGGAAGTTCTCAGGCAGATCGATCAAAGGGCATATCTCTTCTGTGCGGATGCGGCGCTGCCAACGCTGCTGAAGGCGGGAATTGTCCCGGATCTGGTGGCATCCACGGATGGCATAAAAAATATGAACTGTTTTGAAGAGCCGGGGAGTTTTGACATCCCCTATCTGGTGTCAAGTAACACGAAACATGAGATCATTAAGAATATCACCAGTACAAAAATATTTGGGTATGACCATAAGTCGGTGAGGGTCATTTTTGCAAAGCAGGGCATCGAGGTGGCGCAGATACCGGCCCAGTTTGGCATCGCCGCCGGAATTTTTGCTGCCCTTACGGAACTGGGAACCAGACAGATCGTGCTCGTGGGACAGGATCTGGCTTATTCAGAAGATAAAAAAAGTCATACGGAGGGCAGGGACGAGGGCTTTGTAGAGGAAAAAGCGAGCCTGACAGAAGGCTATTACGGGGGAGAGGTATATACCCGTATGGACTGGGAAAAGTTCCGGGAATGGTTTGAGGAGATGATCGAGCTGCTGCCTTCTGACCGGGTGGTGGTCAATGCCACCGAGGGCGGGGCAAAGATTCATGGATCAGTCCAGATGTCTCTTCAGGACGTGATCGATCAGCTGCCGGAGCACCGGAGTTCTTTTGCGGATGTTGTCTCGGATGAGAGGGTTAAGATCTCGGAGAAAGAATATCAGGGAATTATGGCAGACTGGAAGCGGATGATTGCAGATATAGAGAAAATAAAGCGCAACGGATACAGGAAGACCTTTTTTGAAACAGATTACCATAACATACCGGCGATGGATCTGGTGATCGGCTATATGAGATATCTGAAGGATGTGCCGGAGCGGAAAGAGCGTTTTAGACTGGCAGTGGACTATGTCTATGACGAGATCCATAAGAAGATCGGCAGTAAGGAGACAGGAAAATGAATCAAGAAGTATTAAAAGAAAAGCTGACCTTATTGGCAGACTGTTTTTATCAGGAGTGCGATGAGGAGGGGATGGGGCAGATTATGGAGCTGGCGCCATATATAGGTCTGGTTCCGGAGTGGAAAGAGTTTATCGATCCACTGTTTAATGCCCTTGAGCTGGAGGATTATATCCTTGCGGCGGATATTATACAACATGAAATGGTGGAGATGAAGAAACGATGAGAAAAGAACAGAATCCTCCCAGACGGATTTTATTTATTACTGGTACCAGAGCAGATTATGGCAAGATCAAATCACTTATGAAGACCATGGACCGATCGGACCGGTATGAGGTATATATTTACGTTTCGGGAATGCATCTGCTCTCCCAGTATGGGAGCACATACCGCGAGGTGCTCAAAGACCGGTATGAGAATGTACATGTGGCTTTTGGCCAGCAGCATACCGATGATATGAGTTATAATCTTGGCGTGGTAATGACCAATCTTGCCCCCTATACGGCCCAGGTACGGCCGGATATGATCGTTGTACACGGCGACCGCATCGATGCCCTGGCAGGTGCCATCACAGGAGCTTTGAATAATATTCTTGTGGCACATATTGAGGGAGGAGAAATATCGGGAACCATTGACGATTCCATCCGCCACGCCGTCTCCAAATTTGCCCATCTGCATTTTGTGTGTAATGAGGAGGCAAAAAAGAGGATCATTCAGCTGGGAGAGAGCGAAGAACATATTTTTGTGATCGGCTCCCCGGACATAGACATTATGCTGGGAAACCATCTTCCTTCTTTGAAAGAAGCAAAGGAATACTATGATATTGATTTTGAGGAATATGCCATCTTTATGTATCATCCGGTTACCACAGAAGTACCGCAGCTGGGAGAGCACATCAAACGGGTGATCGAGGCACTGCGCATTTCCGGGGAAAATTATATTGTGATCTATCCCAACAATGATATGGGGACGGAGATCATCCTGGAGAATGTCCGCAAGCTGGACGAAGAAGATCATTTTGCCGTGTATCCTTCGCTGCGGTTTGAGTATTTCCTGACTCTGCTCCGGCATGCCCGGTTTATCATTGGAAATTCCAGCGCCGGTATCCGGGAAAGCGGAATATACGGTGTCCCTGCTGTAGATATCGGTACGAGGCAGGAGGGGAGATATGACCAGCAAACCCTGAAAAATGTTCAGCATGTGAAAGAGAGTGTGGAAGAGATCACGGAGGCGATCCGCAGAACTGATGAATATGCGATCCGGTGCCACAATTTTGGACTTGGGAACAGTACGGAAAAATTTCTGCAGATCCTGGATCAGGAAGAAGTCTGGACCTGTGATGTACAAAAGCGGTTTGTGGATCTCTCCTGATGTTTCAGTCCGGACTGGGCGCACCATTTTTTTATCATAAAAAAATAAAAAAGGGGTTAAGTGAATATAAAATAGTCCGATATATATAGTGTCAGAAAAACATTGGCAAAAAAGATGGATAGTAACTAAAGCA
>CAMTDY010000006.1 GCA_947070915.1 uncultured Roseburia sp. | reverse complement strand
GATCCAGAACCGGGAGGGCATCCATCCCGGAACCTATATCGGCAAAGGTAAACTGGAAGAGCTTCGGGAGATGATCCGCAGCCTGCAGGCGGATACGGTGGTTTGTGATGATGAGCTGTCTCCGGCACAGATCGGAAATCTGCAGGAAGAGCTGCAGTGTAAGGTCATTGACCGGACAGTGATGATCCTGGATATCTTTGCCGCCCATGCGGGGACCAGTGAGGGTAAGCTTCAGGTGGAACTGGCGCAGCTCAAATACCGGGCTTCCCGGCTTACCGGTCTGGGTAAATCGCTGTCCCGGATCGGCGGCGGTGCGGCGGGAAGCACCGGGGGCATTGGCACCAGAGGGCCGGGAGAGAAGAAACTGGAGATGGACCGGCGTCTGATCAGAGACCGCATCTCCATGCTGAACCGGCAGCTCAAAAATATGGTCAGCACCAGAGAGACCATGCGCAAGCAGCGGAGAAATAATGCGGTGAAGGTAGTGGCCATCGTAGGGTATACCAATGCAGGAAAATCCACGCTGCTCAACGCGCTGACCGCGGCGGAGGTTCTGGAGGAAGATATGCTCTTTGCCACCTTGGATCCCACCACAAGAAGCTATGAATTTGAGAGCGGGCAAAAGGTTTTATTTACCGATACTGTCGGCTTTATCAACAAGCTTCCCCATCATCTGATCCAGGCATTCCGGAGTACGCTGGAAGAGGCAAAATACGCCGATGTCATCCTGCATATGGTGGACTGCTCCGATGAACACTACGAGATTCATATGGATGTGGTGTACGATACGCTGAAACAGCTGGGAGTGCAGGACAAACCGGTGCTTACGGTGTTCAATAAGATCGACCTTCTGCCGGAGGGAGCCGGGCAGGTATTCCGGGATACTGTCAGTGAGGCATCGGTGAAGATCTCTGCTAAAAAACGTGAGGGCTTTGATGAATTGCTGGAAAAGCTGGAAAATATTTTGAATGCGGGATTTGTCCGCATCGAGAAGACCTTTTCCTACGATGAGGCATCGAAGATCCAGCTGATTCGCAAGTATGGAAATCTAGAACTTGAGGAATATACGGAAGAGGGAATCTTTGTGAGAGCGGCGATTCCTTCGGAGTATGTGGGACAGGTGATGTGACCTATGGATAAAAAAATGAAGATCATCGCGGCAGTGGACCGGCACTGGGGAATCGGCTATAAGAACCACCTTTTGTTCCACAGCAAAAAAGATATGTCCTGTTTTCGCCAGCACACCATGGGGAATATCGTTATCATGGGGAGAAAGACACTGGAGAGTTTTCCCGGAGGTGCCCCTCTTTCCGGACGTACCAATATTGTTTTGACGAGAAATGGATTGGCGGAGCAGACAAAAGAAATCGGCAGCGGGAATACCTCCGGGGATACTGGAACCCGGCTGCTGACAGCCGGATCCGTGGAAGAGGCACAAAAACTGGCAGAGGATTTGCCGGGGAAGATTTATATTATCGGGGGAGGAGAGATTTACCGTCAATTTCTCCCTCTGGTTTCCACCGCATATATCACGCAGTTTGAGGCAGAGAGGGGGGCAGATACTTTTTTCCCGGATCTGGTGGCGGATCCTGAGTGGGAGCAGGTATCTGTCAGTGGGGAATCCTGGGAAGGAGAGCTTTCTTTCCGGTTTTACCGCTATGAAAGATTTCCTCCGAATAATTCCTTTAAAATGTAAAAAAAGTATGGAAAATATTGCTTGAAAGAGTTAAAATAGAAATAGCCTGACAGCAGAAATAGCTCGACAGCGGGCTGCTTCTATTTTTAGCAAGTGGGGGGCGTACGGATGAAAAATATTATATTGGTGGTAGATGATGATAAAACCAACTTAATACTTGCGCAGAAAATTCTTTCTCCAGAGTATCGCATCGCGGCATGCAATTCGGGCATGGCAGCGCTGAAATATCTGGAAAAAAATAAGCCGCATCTCATACTGCTGGATATCAGTATGCCGGAGATGGATGGCTTTGAAGTGCTGGAAAAACTCCGTCAGGATCAAAGGACGGAGGCGATTCCCATTATCTTTCTGACTGCGGACGGGCAGTCGGATACGGAAGTGAAGTGTTTTCAGATGGGTGCCCTGGATTTTGTAAAAAAACCTTTTGTGCCAGATATTCTGCTGAGCCGTGTAGCGAAGACGATTGAACTGGACCAGTACCGGCACAATCTTGAGGATATGGTGAGCGAGCAGGCGGAAAAGCTGATGGAGAGTACCCAGAGGATCAACCGGATCCAGGAGACCGTTATCGTGGGTATGGCAAACCTTATTGAGAGCCGGGATGGAAGTACAGGGAAGCATGTAAAAAATACACAGATGTACGTGCGGATGATTTCTAAGGAGCTGCAGAAGAGGCAGCTGTTTGCCGGACAGCTCACGGATTCTTATATCGATGATGTCTGTAAGGCGGCGCCGCTTCATGATGTGGGCAAGATCAAAATTTCCGATGCAGTGCTGCAAAAACCGGGTAAGCTGACGCCGGAAGAATATGAGGTCATTAAGTTACATACTACTTACAGCCGTAAGATCATTCAGAATATTATTGGTGATGTGGAAGATGAACACTATGTAAAAATTGTTGAAGATATCGCCATGTATCATCATGAGCGCTGGGACGGAACGGGATATCCCACCGGACTGGCGGGAGACCGGATTCCGCTGGCGGCACGTATTATGGCGGTGGCAGATGTATTTGATGCCCTGTATGAAGAGCGCTGTTATAAACCGCCGGTACGGCCCATTGAGCGCATCATGCAGATCATGTCAGAGGGCAGGGGGACGCAGTTTGATCCTGTTATTATCGATGTGTTTGTGGAAATGCTGCCTATGTTAAAAGAAGTGCTGAATATCTTGTAGGAAGGGATGGTAGATGGGTTTGGAAGAAAGACAGTATAAAAATATTAGGGATACTAAAAAAATAGAGCGCATTGTACTGGGAATTTATACCCTTCACGTCTCTGCCCTGTTTGTCGCAGCGGTGATGGCAGGATGGAATATTTTTGCGGTAGAGATTCTCTTTGTCTGTATCGTTTCCGGCTGGTTTGTCCATTTAAAGGGTTACAGGGATTCTGTTTTCCGCGCCAAATTTATTTCGGTCATTGCCTGGTCTGCATTTTCGATTTATTCCTTTTATTCTGCTAACTTTATCTCTATGGTATCTACGATGACAGCGGTGATCGTTCTGCTTGGTATCTTTTGTATTCCGGAGATTATTTATATGGGAGCAGCGTTTTCCACTGCGATCCTGTTTTATCATGGCCTGATCGCCCGGACAGTTTTCGCTGACACCTTCAACGATGGTGTGCGGGTATTTTTACATATCTTTTCCATGTATGTTGTAACCTTTGTGATATGGGTTTCGGTGCGGACCCAGCAGGAGACAGGGGAACGGCTGATGGAAAATATCCATGAGCTGGAGATCGCGGAGCAGAGCAAAGACGATTTTATGGTAAATGTATCCCATGAGATCCGCACTCCCATCAATGCCGTGTGTGGCATGAGTGAGGCGATCCTCCAGGAAGATATTCCGGAAAATGTCCGGAAAGATGTGATTGATATCCAGACAGCGGGGCGGATTCTTCTCTCCACGGTCAGTAATATCCTGGATTTTTCGGAGCTGGAGAGCGGGAAAATGGAACTGGCGGAGGAGAATTATAATATTACTTCTACCATCACGGACATCATCAATATGGCCCTGACCCTGGAAAATGGCCGGAGAATTGAATTGATCGTGGATTGTGACGCGAATCTGCCCAGCAGTCTTCTGGGAGATGAACAGAAGCTGCGGCGTATTATTATGAACCTGCTGGACAATGCCATAAAATTTACAAAGGAGGGCGGCATCCTTCTCCGGGTGAGGGGAAGGAGAGAGGAGTATGGCCTCAATCTGGTGGTGAGCGTACAGGATTCGGGTATCGGCATGGAGCGGCAGGATATGGAGAAGATCTTTACCAGTTTCAGCCAGGTGAATTCCAAGAGAAACAGGGAGAATGGCGGGGTAGGTCTGGGGCTTGCCATCACCCAGGCGCTGGTCCGCCGGATGGGTGGTTTTCTCACGTTAAAGAGTACGCCGGGAGTGGGGAGTGAGTTTATGTTTACCATCCCCCAGAAGGTGCTGGATGAGACCCCGATCGTGTCCATCAAGAATAAAGGCCAGATCCATGCGGTCTGTTACATCAATTTAGACAAATACGATTATTCTCTGGTGCGGGAGGGCTATGAGACACTGATCCAGCATATCATGGAGCAGCTGGGGATCACGATCCGGAACTGCAGGAATCTTTCCGAGATGAAGAGGAGGATGGAATACGAAAAGTATACCCATTACTTTATCAGCTGGGGTGAATACTGTGAGGACAGGGAATTTTTTGAAGAGCTCGCCAAAGAAGTTACGGTGGTACTGATCCTTGATTATGGACAGGAAATACAGCCGGGCAGCAGTATGTTCCGTATCTATAAACCCTTTACTGTACTCTCCATCGCTGCCATCTTCAACGGACAGAAGATCATCCAGAACGAAGACCAGCACCTTGCCCTGCATCACCGCTTTGTGGCTCCGGAAGCCAAAGTGCTGGTGGTAGATGACAACGTCATGAACCTGAAAGTGATGGCAAGGATCCTGCTTCCATACCAGATCAAGGTGACCATGGCGGGCAGCGGACAGGAAGCATTGGAAAAACTGGATACGATGGAGTTTGACTGCGTATTCCTGGATCACATGATGCCAGAGATGGACGGTGTGGAGACGCTGCACAGGATCCGTAAAAAACCGGGTTCCTATTTTCGCTCTCTGAATGTGATCGCCTTTACCGCCAACGCCATTGGCGGCGCCAGAGAGATGTTTCTCTCTGAGGGTTTTAACGATTTTATCGCAAAGCCCATAGAGTTAAGTGTACTGGAGAGGATGCTGCGCCGTTACATTCCGGAAAACAAGCAGATCATAGTGGAAGATAAAGAGGAGGAAATGCCTTCATCCGTTGTTTCCACGGATCCGCCCCGGAGTGCAGCCGGGCATCCGCCGGCTACCTCCGGAGAGGCGGAACGGGCAGGCAGAGCGGGAAATATCACCAGCCGGGGACCGGTGTATAAGGAGTCAGAGGCGCTGGCTGACTTAACCAGGGCGGGCATCGATATCCAGCAGGGGATGACCTACTGTGGCGATAAGGAAGGTTTTCGCGATATCGTGTTAATCTATCATTCCGAGGGTCCCAAACGAAAAGCCAGCCTGGAGCAGTTTTTCAGGGATAAGGACTGGAAGAACTATGTGATCACAGTACACGCCCTGAAAAGCAATTCCAGAGGGATCGGCGCCAATGAACTGGCGGAACTGGCACTGAATCTGGAGATGGCGGGAAAAGAGAACCGCATCGATTATATTTTTGAACATCACGAAGAGCTGTTGGACAAACATGATAAGCTTCTCCGCTGTTTTGAAGAGAATCCTTTTCTGTTTCCTGATGGATATGGGGAGACCGGCGGCGCAGAATTGCAGACAAAAGAGCCGCCAGAGCTGGAGAGAGGGACAGAAGACAAAGCAGGGGAGCAGGAGCTGTCAGAAGGGGAAAAAGCATCCCCTGAGCAGTTGCTTACACTGCTGGGGGAACAGTTAGAGAGTTTCGAGAGCGAGGGCGTGGAGGATACACTGGATCAGCTGGAAGAATATACGTATCAGGGAACACCGATGAGGGAACTGACGGTAAAGATCAGAGAAAAAGTAAGAGACTTTGATTTCCTGGGTGCTGCTGAATTATTAAACGAGTTATGGAGGAGACCATGATAAAGAAAATACATAAATTAGTACATTCTGTATTTGAGGGCAGGGATTTCCACGAGCGTCTTGTCCTGATGATCCTGGCGCTGGCATTCGCCGCCTCACTCATCGGCATGGGGCGGATTCTCCTTGGGGCGGGATTCTATGTACTGCTGGCGCTGGTACCGATGTGCGCTGTATCTGGTACGGCGCTCTGGATCGTTTACAAACATCATAAGACCAGTCTCGCCTCATGGCTTTTGGTTCTGGTATCCAATGTGATCCTGTTTCCGATGATCTTTATTATGAGCAGCGGAATGGAGAGTGGAACTCCAGTGTGGATTGTACTGGAACTGACCTATATTTTTCTTCTGTTCCGGGGAAAAGAATGCATCGCGGCCCTTGGGATCTCGTTTCTGGCACTGGTCGTCACCTATAGTATTGTCTACCGTCATCCGGAAATCATTCCTATGGTGTCCAACCGCTATTACAGCTACGTGGATTCCTTGGTAACTACAGTTGTAGTAACATGTTTTATTGGCTTTCTTCTGAAGATTCAGTCTCTCTCCTATGAGAAAGAGAAAGAAAAAGCGAGAAGACAAAAGGAGGAGATGGAGCAGATCGCGCATTCCAAAGACGTTTTTTTCGCTAATATGAGCCATGAGATCCGGACCCCGATCAACACGATCATCGGTCTCAATGAAATGACACTGCGGGAAAATATTTCGGATGACATAGCAGAGAATGCCATCAATATCCAGAATGCCAGCAAGATGCTATTGACCACCATCAATGATATCCTGGATCTGTCCAAACTAGAATCCGGGAAGATGGAGATCGTGCCGGTACAGTATGAAGTCAGCACCCTGTTCAGTGATCTGGTAAATCTGATCTGGCTGCGGGCCCACCAGAAAGAGCTGGAATTTAAGGTGGACATCTCCCAGAATATACCATCTATGCTCTATGGTGATGAGGTGAGGATCAAGCAGGTGATCACGAATATGCTCACCAATGCTGTGAAGTATACCAAAGCGGGTTCGGTCACGCTGTCTGCCAAAGGGGAGCGTATTTCCGGCGACACATTCCGGCTTAGGATCTCCGTGGCGGATACAGGGACGGGGATCAGAAAGGAGAGCCTGGAGGACTTGTTTCATTCCTTTAAGCGCGTTGATGAGGAGATGAACCGGAATATTGAGGGTACCGGCCTTGGGCTTACGATTTCCAAACAGCTTATGGAGATGATGGGTGGAAAAATTTCTGTGGACAGCGTGTATCACAAGGGATCTGTTTTTACTATAGAATTGGAACAGGGAGTTGTCAATGCACAGCCCATCGGGGTGATCGACTTTGCCTCCCAGAAAAAACTCAGCAACCGGAAAAACTATCAGGAGAGCTTTGTGGCACCGGATGCCAGGGTTCTGGTGGTAGATGACAACGACATGAACCGTATGGTAATCCGTAAGCTGCTTCGGGAAACCGAAGTGAAGGTAGAGATGGCGGCGAGTGGGAAAGAATGTCTGAAAATGACGTCGGAGAACTTCTATCATGTTATTTTCATGGATCATATGATGCCGGAGATGGATGGTGAGGAGACCATGCATGCCCTGCGCGGCCAGACAAAAGGATTTTGCCAGAATGTTCCTGTGATCGCCCTGACTGCCAATGTCATGGCCAATGCCGAACAGATCTATCAGGAGAAGGGTTTTGACGGATACCTGGCGAAACCAGTCAATGCGGCGTTGTTAGAAGCCACTTTGCTTAAATTTCTGCCGCCGGATGTGGTGGAATATGTCTCAGAGGAAAACAGCGATCATTCAGAGGAGATGGAAGGAATCAACCAGATCTCCAGCGTACGGAAAAGAAAGGTTGCCATTACGGCCGATTGTATCTGTGACCTGCCGGAAGAGTGGCTCCAGAAGCTGGGGATCAGCCTGATGTACTGTTATGTGCACACCAAAGAGGGACGATTTTGCGACATTTCAGAAATCTATTCTGACAGTCTGCTGGATTACCTCAAGATAGAAGGAAATTATGCCCATTCCTCCACAGCGCCGGTGGAAGAGTATGAGTATTTCTTTGCGGATGCCCTGGAGAAGGCAGAACATGTCATACATATCACAGCCTCCATCGACCTCAGCGGGGCATATCCCAACGCCCTTCAGGCGAGCAAGAGTTTTGACAATGTCACAGTGCTGGATTCCAATCATATCAGCAGCGGCCACGGGTTAATGGTACTGGCCGCCGCAGAGATGGCGGAGGATGGAAAAAATGTGGAGCAGATCCTCGCCTATCTGAAAGAGCTGCAGCCTCATGTATGTTCCAATTTTCTCGTGCCCAGCACAGAAACTCTCTGCCGCAATGGGAAGGTAAGTACTTTGATCCACCGGATCTGCCGCGGTTTGAACCTGCATCCGGTTCTCTATATGTCGCAGAACAAATTGAAATTGTGGAAAATCGAAGTGGGAAACCGGCAGAGGATGAACCGCAGCTATGTAAGGAAACTTCTCCGCCACAGCAAAGATATAGATTCCCGGGTACTGTTTCTCACGTATGCAGGATGCAGCGTCCAGCAGCTGGATGACATCATGGCAGAAGTGGACCGGTACATCCGGTTTGACCATGTCATATTACAAAAGGCCTCGGCCACCGTTTCCAGCAATTGTGGTGTGGGGACCTTCGGCCTTATGTTTATCCGCAGGGGTGAGGAGAATTCCAGAGGGTGACAAAAAAGCAGCTGTCAGGTACAACGGATATATGAGTTATTCTATATTCGTTGTATCTTCCTTTTTGGAAGATTTCATTTTACTCCTTTTCTGCAGGAAAAGAACCAGAAGAAGGATCAGCAGGATAATAACAGCATAGGGTGAGATACGGATGATAAAGAAAAGCAGTGTCTCCATGAATAGCAGGAAGGTTTTGAAAGTGTCCTTTATCGTCGCACCCAGCCGCTGCATGAAAGTGTCAGTTTTTTCCGGTGTCTCTTCGTATTTGCCTACTTCACGGATCGTTAGGTTAATGGTGGAGTAGCTAACATCGGTTTTGATCTCCTTCATCCGGGTTTTGATCTGGGCGATCTTAATCTGGAGTTCTGTAAGTTCCTTTTCAATGCTTATGGCATGGTTGTCATCGGTGATATCAGCGAGCATTTTAAGGTAGCGTTTCTCTTTTGCCTCGTAGATACCCAGCGATGTGCCAAGGTCGCTATATTCCTGATTTACGTTTTCGACGTTGGACTCTTTGGAACGGACATCACCGAGCTGTCCTGCGCCGGAGAGAAAGGTTTCATATTGATTCTGGGGAACCCGGACAGTAGCTTTATAGGATTTTGTTTTTTCCGAATCCTCTATATAATATTCCTGGTTGGATAATCCGTCGGAATATTTCTCTTTTTCTACAAAGCCGCCGGCATTGTGCAGCATCTGGCGGAATGTATTGACAGAAGTTTCATAGTCCAGAGTGTCAATCTTGAGAGTGCAGGTGTAGATCAGCATCTCCGTGTTAATCTCTGGTTCCGATTTTGCAGCAGTTTCTTCCGTTTTTTCTGTCTTCTCCCCGGGATCTTCTCCAGAAGCTTCCTCTGCCCCGGTGCCTTCTGCCTCACCTGCTTCCATGGAATCATTTTCTGTGGCAGTCTCAGACTGACTATATGATCCAGCATCGAACTGGGAGCCAGAGTTGTCCTTTCCGCTTCCACAGCCGCAGATCAACAGCAGGGGGCACAAGATCAGCAGGATCCAGGAACAGATTCTTTTTCTTGATCGTAGATTCATAAGCAGTATCCTCCTTTTCCTTTATTTTAACACAACAGGAAAAAAAAGTATATTAAAAACCTGTTACGAATGATTTACATTCATCGTAACAGGCTTTAAGATCAGAATAAGATCAGCCATAGACTTTTTCCACCAGGCTGGAATTGTCCATCCCCTGGAAGGGGAGAGTGCCGTGGGCATCGTAATATGCCTGCCATTCTTTCAGGTGCCGGCGTCTTGAGGCAATCTCATCCTCAACGTTGTCCTCATTTAACAGGACGCCAAAACCTGCGTATTTACAGGGCTTTCCTGCCATGGTATCGATCATGAGGTCCCCGATCTCATAGTAGTAATGAGCGATATCATAATAATTATATACATTCATTGCCACGTCGTTGAAGGTGTTGAAACACCATACGTCTCCGCAGGTCTGTACCACCTGCCGCAGAAAATGATAAAAGCTGTCGCCCTCATAGCCCATCATCTGGCCAGCAAAGACAGAACCAAAAAAGACCTGGAATTCTACATTATGTTTATCACACAGCTTTTTCATACGTTTCAGGGAAGCGATACACTGGCTGGTGACTTCTGACTTATCTTTTGTACCGTTTTTCAGCGTCTTATAAAAGGAATCTACTTTCTTTTTCATCAGGAAGTTGAAATATTCCTCTGTTCCCTTCTTTTCATTAAAATAATTGTAGTATTTGGTAAGGTTCCTCTCTCCGGTCTCCAGACATGGATACCGTTCGGAATCATCAGTAATCTCCTCGAAGGAAAGTTTTAGGTTCTTAAACAGGAATGTCATATATTCTGAGATCTTCGAGTCACCGCTGAGCATCGCCGGCGTCTCGTAGATGGCGCCTCTGGATTCCCGGTCAAACTGTTTGATCTCAGAAGTTGAGATCTGCAGCAGGATTTTTTTTGCTTTTGTATTCTTTACGATATATTCGGTATAGGCTTCATAATCCTGAAAGTTTCCGGACATTACCCAGCAGTTGTAGTAATTATAGCCATCCAGCTCTTTCAGCTTGTCCGTGCGCAGGGCGCCGGCCTTGGAGCCGCCGATGAGATAGGCCTCGTACCGGTCAGAAAAATGTTTGATGTGCTCTGCTTTCAGTTCCCGGAGATAGTCATTTTCATCCAGTTCATAGCAGTCTCCGTCCTGGCTCCGGAAATAACCATAAGGATCTACAAAATAGTTGATCCCCATGATCGTGGCCAGGGCAGCCAGGATGAGACAAAGAAAACTGATACACCATTTTTTTGTCGTCATATTTTCCTCCAATCATGCACGCCGGGCTTTACTTTAAGTTTGCCGCATCCTTTGGGATATTGCTGGGATCATCAAAATCAGCGAGAGGGATCGTGCCGGTCTCTTTATAATATTCCCGGATCTTATCGGTCTCTTTTTTGCGCAGCGCGATCTCAGAAGCTATGTTATCCGGCGTCAGATAGACGCCGAAATTTTTGTATTCCGTCTCTTTGCCGCTCATGCGCTCGATCATCAGATCACCCATTTCAAAGTAATAGTGGCGTGCATTGTAGTAGTTAAAAGGATTGTAAACCAGATCATTATAATTGTTAAAGCACCACAGTCCGCCAGTGATCTCCACCATTTGGGTGAGCCAGTTGTAAAAGCTGTTCCCTTCATATCCCACCATCTCACCGATAAAGAGAGTACTTAAAAAAACCTGGAGCTCTACATTGTTTTTTTCACAGAGCTTTTTGATTTCTTTGAGATAATTCAGGTTGCTGTTGACCAGCTCGGCTTTATCCTTTGTTCCTTTTATCAGCCGTGGCAGGTAGGGATCTACCTGGGCTTTCATCAGATAATTATAATAATCGGCTGTGTCATGGTGTTCTTTATAATAATTGTAATATTTGGTAAGATTCCGCTCGCCGGTCGGAAGCACCGGATAAACGGTCTCTTTATTCGTAATGGTGTCGTAGCTTACCGATAGGTTTTTAAATAAAAACTTAAAAACTTCTGCGGTTTTGCTCTCACCGCTCATCACCGCCGGAACTTCGTAGATATCTCCCTTTGCCTCCCGGTCGAACTGGGCGATCTCTGAAGTGGAGATATGGAGAAGAAGCTTTTTGGGATGTGCGGTCTCAATGATATATCTGGAATAATTGTAATAGTCTTCAAAATTTCCCGACAGCAGCCAGCAGTTGTAATAGCGGTAACCGTCGATCTCAGAGAGTTTGTCGCTGTGGATCGCGCCGGCTTTGGAACCTCCTACCAGGTAAGCGTCATAGTCCCCGGCGTGATATTTGATATGTTCCGCTTTCTGCTCTCTGAGGTAGTCTTCTTCGTCCATGGAGTAATTCTCTCCCTTCTGGGCTGAAAAATATCCGTAGGGATCGATGCAGTAATTGGCGCCTGCAATAAAAAGAAGACTGAGTATTATGAGAAATACAAACCCGATGGTCCATTTTTTTGTCGTCATTTTCGTCATACCTTTCCATACTTAAATAAACGTAGCTTAGAACTGGAAGTAAAGGAACTGAACGACCTTATCCATATTCAGGATACAGATGATCAGCAGCGTCGCCGCGTAAAGCAGATATTTCCAGTTTGGCTTGAATTTCTCGGAAATCTTTGCGGTAGTCGGGCAGAACCAGCAGATGGCAAGTCCCACCACCGTGAGAAGACACATGTCCCAGTTGTCAACAAAGAGTGCTTTCAGAGTCGACAGGTGAAGGGTGGAGAAGTTTACCAGACCCTTCAGCACGTGCTTCGCGTTGGTAAAGGTATCGGATACAAACAGGATCCTGGTCAGCACCGCCAGAAGAAATGTCAGCGGTACACCGAGCCAGAGCGGGGTGTTCATCTTGCGCTTGTTCCGCCAGGAGGCGATACATACGAGGAATCCATTGACGATTCCCCAGACGACGAAAGTCCAGCCTGCGCCATGCCAGAAACCAGATACGAAAAAGGTTACCATGGTAGCCACATAATAGTTTCTGTATTTGACGCCTTTACGGTATACATTACGGAATACATAGGCACCCAGGAAACGGGAAAGAGTCATGTGCCATCTCTGCCAGTATTCCTGAAAATCCTTCGCCTTATAAGGAGAATTGAAGTTCTGGGGGATCCGGATGTTGAACATCCAGCCCAGCCCGATAGCCATATCTGCATAGCCGGACAGGTCAAAATAATAGGAAACGGTATATTCAATGGAGTGAAACCAGGACTTGATAATGGGAAGGTTGGCTGTCACATTGTTAAAGAATCCCTGGGCGTCCGTGGTAAGCGGATCGGCGATCAGCATTTTCTTGGCGCAGCCGATGGAGAAAATAAAAAGTCCCATCGCTACATTGTCGAAGATCAGTTTGTGGTTTTTCTTGTTCTCAAACTGTGGAACCACCTCTGCGTGATGAATGATCGGTCCCACGATCAGCTGTGGGAAAAAGGTGATGAACAACAGATAATCGAGGACATCATAACTCTCGGTCTCTCCCCGGAAGGAATCCACAAGAAAGGCGATGAGCTGGAAAGTAAAGAAGGAAATACCGATGGGCAGTATGATGTGCTGCAGCGGTATGTGGGTTCCGGCAACAAAGTTCACATTTTCGATAAAAAAGTCGGTGTATTTGTAATATCCCAGAAGCCCTACATTTGCCAGGACGCCGGCGGTGAGAAGGAGACCTCTCTCGATGCGGTGTTCTGCTCCCTGCAGTTTGCCCAGTGTGTTTCCAACGACATAGTTTCCAATGACGCTTCCCAGGAAAAATGGGAAGAAGTCCGGGCTTCCCGCCGCATAAAAGTAGAAGGAAGCCAGTACGAGCCAGATCTTCGCCAGATTGTGGTACTGGAAGTGCTGCAGGAGAAAATAGCCGCAGAAGGTGATCGGCAGGAAGATCAGTATAAATTCGTATGTTGAAAAAATCATGATTATCTCCTTAAAGTTCTTTTACAGTGGAATATTTCCGTGTTTTTTATGAATGCAGTTGATGGAGCGCTTGTCAGAGAGCATCATAATGTCGCCATAGATGCGCTCCCTGGTTGCCTGGGGTTTGATGATCTCATCCACATAGCCGTGCATGGAAGCAATGCCCGGATTCATGAATTTTTCATTGTATTCATCGATCTTTTCCTGGCGGAAGGCTGCTTTTTCGGCAGGATCCATATTTTTCATCTGTTTTCCATACAGGATATCAGCGGCCCCATCGGCACCCATAACGGCAATCTCTGCGGTAGGCCATGCGTAGACAAAATCGGAACGCAGGTGCTTGCTGCTCATGGCGATATAAGCGCCACCGTAGGCTTTCCTCAGAATAATATTTATTTTTATCGTTGTTGCCTCAGAATATGCATAGAGAAGCTTCGCCCCGTGGCGTATGATTCCCTTGTACTCCTGGTCCTTTCCAGGCAGGAAGCCGGGGACGTCTGTCAGGGTGATGATTGGAATGTTGTAGGCGTCGCAGTAGCGGATGAAACGGGCAGCCTTGTCACTGGAATCGCAGTCCAGCACCCCAGCCATGAAATTCGGCTGATTGGATACGATACCGATGCTCACGCCCTTGATCCTGCCGAAGCCCACCACAACATTTTTTGCAAATTCTTCCTGAACTTCTACAAAAGAACCCTCGTCTACGATGCCGTAAATGACGTCATGGATGTCATAACCCTGGTTGCTGTGCTCTGGGATCACGTGTTCCAGAGCTTCATTGAACTGTAAGCTTTCATTATATTTGGGAAGTCTTGTCCCTTTTCTGGTATGAATGCATCCGTCCTCGTAGCAGGGTGGGATCACAGCGATGAGATCCCTGACTTTCTGGAAACAGTCCTTCTCAGAGGGGGCATGGAAATGAGCCACGCCACTGCGCTGCGCGTGGACGCCGGCACCGCCTAAGCTGTCTGCGGTAATGTCTTCGTTTGTAACGCTTTTGATAACTTTTGGTCCGGTTACGAACATCTGGCTGATGTTGTCGATCACAAAAATAAAGTCAGTGATCCCCGGACTATACACGGCTCCGCCGGCACAGTTTCCGGCGATAATGGAAATCTGAGGAATGTATCCGGATGCCATTGTATTATAATAGAAGATCTCACCATAGCCGGCAAGGGCGTTGACGCCTTCCTGGATCCTGGCTCCGCCGGAATCGTTGATCCCGATGATGGGGCAGCGGTTTTCAATCGCCATCTTGATGGCATTGGCGATCTTTAAGCCGTGCTGCTTGCCGAGAGTTCCGCCGATCACGGTAAAGTCTTCCGAATAGATTACTACCTTCTGCCCGCCGATCGTACCATAGCCGGTGATAACACCGTCGTATGGAAACTGTCCTTTTTTGATATTGAAAGCATCTTCCAGATTGGTGATATTTGAACCAATTTCACGGAAGGAATCCTCATCCAGCAAAAAGCAGATTCTTTCGAGGGCATGCAATTTACCTAATTTGTGTTGCTTTTCCATGTTATACATGTTCATTTCTCCATTCTTTCTTGAAATTGCCTATGCTTAAAAATGGGCAATTTGCCATAATTACACAGATATAATCATATCACAAGAGCGGAATATGTCAATAGCTACCTTATTAAAGAGTTTTGGATTGTGGCTTTTTTTCCGATCAGTTTATAGTTTTGGATAATTTTGGAAAACAAAGGAGTTGCGCTTGTCACACTGAAGGAAAAGAGATATAATGAAACCATATCCAGAGTGAGCGCATATAGAGTTTATTTATGGAAGGCGGGAAAATATGAATTACAAGATTGCAGAGAATTTAAAATATATCTTAAAAAAGGAATTTAACTGGTATCATCAATTGAGATATCTGTTTCCATTACGAATTGTTGTCAGCTGCATTCTTCCCATTGTGGAAACGGCGATTCCTGCACTCGTTGTAAGCATTGTATCGAAACAAGAGGGTGGGAAGAAATTAGTGATTTATCTGTGCGGCAGTTTATTATTGTGCCTTCTTCTCAGCATTCTAAGGGATTATACAACACAGTGGGTGGATAAAATAGGGGCATGGTGCCGGGACCAGAATTTTAATCAGCTGCTGATCCGCCATGCTTTGGAGACGGATTATTGTGTGCTTGAAAAGGAAGAGACCCAGACGAAGATGAATATGGCGGCAAGGGCGATCGGCAGTAACTACGAGGGAATCGAGGGAATGACAAGGGCTTTTGTCCAGTTCCTGACCGGCGTGGTTGGAATCGTGGGATATACAGGCATTATTGTGGCTATGGATATCAGAATCCTGCTGGTACTGCTTCTTATGTGTATCGCAAATATTCTATTGAGTAAGAAAGCAAGTGAATACTTACAAAAGCACAATGAAAAAGAGGCAAAAACTTCAAAGCAATGTGACTACTTATATCGTACTATGACAGATTACAGAGATGTGAAGGATATTGTTTTGTTTCGCATGTCAACCTGGTTTTGTGACGAGTTCAGCAGATTGTGCAAAAAGAAAAAGAAGATAAATAGTGATATTGAACGAGTATGGAGCTATCCGGAAATTTCTGATATACTTTTTGCAGGATTGAAAGATGGCGTCGCTTATTATATTTTGATCCGTGGTGTTTTGGCAGGAAATATTTCCATTGCCATGTTTACTTTTTATATAGGGATTGTAAATGGTTTTTCAGGGTGGCTGTTTCAGATTGTTGGAGCTATGGGAGACATGAAAAGAGCCAATATTCAGGTCAATTCATTTCGAGAGGCTGTAAATGAACCCGAACAAATTTCAGATGACAAAGAAAATACGAAAGATTTTGAACATGAAAAGATAGGCATCAAATTGGAAAAGGTATCTTTTTCATATGGAAATAATGGGCAGAAAGTTCTTGATGATCTAAATTTTGAAATTGCACCCGGCGAAAAAATTGCCCTTGTGGGGGAAAATGGAGCAGGCAAATCGACACTGATAAAAATTCTGACAGGACTTTATACAGATTTTGGCGGCCAAATATGGATAGGTGGCAAAAGGTACAATGGGGATACGGGGAGCGATTTTTTTCGAGATCATGTTACCGTGGTTTTTCAGGACAGCGCCTTGTTAGCATTTTCTGTGGGAGAGAATATTGCCTGCAGGCCATGGGATCAGACCAATGAGACAAGGGTTGAGGAAGCACTTAAAAAAATAGGGATGTTTAAAAAGATTTCCAGATTACCCCAGGGAATACATACTAAGATTTCAAAAATTATTGACAAAAATGGTGTTGATTTTTCAGGCGGTGAAAAACAGAAATTATTACTTGCAAGAAGTCTTTATCAGGATGGGGGTATCATTATTTTAGATGAACCCACCAGTGCCCTTGATCCCATTGCAGAAAAAAAGCTATATGAAGATTTTTCAGATATTGTGAAGGGACGAACAGCGGTTTTTGTCTCTCACAGGCTGGCCACAACAAAGTTTTGCGACAGGATAATTGTTTTAAAAGGCGGAAGGGTTATAGAAGAGGGAACACACGGTGAGTTGATGAAAAAGCAGGGGGAATATGCAAAGATGTATCAGATACAGAGTAAGTATTATAAGTGATCTGCTGCAGATCAGATAAAAAGAGGAGGTTGATGATGGTGAAGAAAAAGGACAAAAAAATGAAAGGTACCTTTCGGGATATCCTTTGCGTTTTAGGATTTGTGAAAAAAATTTCTGCTAAATATTTTGTGATTGCGGGACTTTTTACAATAACTGACACCATAGCTCCCTTTATTAATCTGTTTTTTATGAGTATTATTATTGATAAATTGGTGCAAAAATCCACTTCAAAGGATATTTTTGCCATAGTGGCCGTTATGGTTCTGATCAATGTTCTGGTTTATGTAATAAAAGCGCTGCTGAATAAAAGCAAAAAGGTAGAAGAGCGGTATTTAGACGATAAGACGAAAGAACGGATTGTCAAAACCGCTGTATCCCTCCCCTATGAAATTCTGGAAGCAAAGGATACACAGGAATTACTTCGGACCGCGGAAGAAGGCTGCAAATCCAACGGAGGAGTACAATCTTTATGTAATGATATATGTTCAGCGCTGGGCGGGGTGGTTTTGTTTGTCTATTCTTTGATCGTCTGCAGTAATTTATTTCTGGTCAGACAGGATGTCCATGTGGAAGGAGTTCTGGGAGTTCTCGTCAATTCCCCACTGGGATTATGTTTGTTTGTGGCTGTTTTAGGAATCGATATATGGATCATTTACCGAAATATGAAAGCGGCCGGAGCGATCCAGAAAGAATTTTTTGAACAAAATGTTATGGCAAATAATAAATTTGGATATTTTCGCAGATTTATCTATGAATATAATCTTGGAAAAGATATACGCTTATATAATATGCAGGACATGATCCTGGAAAATCTGAAAGACTCCGATGAGGGGGTGAAAGAGTTTGAAACGGTCATCCGAAAGAAAAGTATCCGCTGTAATCGAATCGGCATCCTTTTGAATACTGCCATACAACTGGTGGTATATATCTTTGTGGCATTAAAAGCGATCTATGGTGTCATAACCATTGGCCAGATCACCTTTTATGTATCCACGATACTTGCTGTATTCAATCATGTAAACAGCCTGACATCTGTTATTTCCTGGATCCCGATTAAATGTAATTATATCAAGAAGTATTTGGAATTTGTCGATTTAGACACAGAAGAAGGAGAAAAGGGTACATGTAACATACAAAACCCGATTCAGATCGAATTCCGACATGTCAATTTTTCCTATCCAGATTCATCTGAACTGATACTTAAGGATGTCAATATTGTGTTAAATGCGGGAGATATTGTGGCGGTGGTAGGGAGGAACGGCGCAGGAAAAACCACCTTTATCAAGCTTTTGTGCGGTTTGTACCGCCCTGTCTCTGGAACCATTTATGTAAATGGAACAGATTTACAAACAATAAACAAAGAAGAATACTATAAGTTATTAGCTGCTGTGTTCCAGGATTATAAACTTTATGCTTTTTTGCTGGGGCAGAACATCGCGGCGGATCAGGAATTTGATGAAGAGGAGATTATGAGAGTATGTGATGAGACCGGTATAAGCAATATTGTAAACAACTTAGAAGACGGGTTGAATTCATATTTATACAACCACATGGAGAAGGGAATTGAATTATCTGGCGGACAAATGCAGAAAGTAGCAATTGCCCGTGCATTTCATAAAAAAGGAAAGATTAATGTCTTTGATGAGCCATCCAGTGCGCTGGATTCAAAAACAGAAAATGAAGTATACGAAAAAATCATGTCCCATTCAAAAAAGGACCAGCTGACTCTCTTCGTATCCCATAGAATGTCAAGCTGCCAGCTGAGCAACCGTATTGTTGTGTTTAAAGATGGGCAGATCATTCAGCAGGGCAGGCATGACCAGCTGGTAAATGAAGAGGGAGAATACAAAGATTTATGGGCTGCCCAGGCCCAGTATTATTAGGTATAAAATCCCAGCATTTACAAAAAAGTTGACGAATCTGTCATAGTAATGATATAATCAAATGATTGTAAAATAAGTTTGACACAGAGATGGCACGGAGCAGATGGGAAAACAGGCTCCGGCACAGATGGAGGACTATGATATTATGTCGCAGGTGATCAAGAATTTTAACAAATACCGGTATCTGCTGGGAGAACTGGCGAAGAAAAACATCAAGCTGAAATACCGCAGAAGTTATCTGGGTATCTTGTGGACACTGATCGAGCCTTTGCTGGTGATGATCGTGCTGAGTGTCGTATTTGGGCCGATGCTGGGGAGAACGGGACAGGATCCCGCTTTTAAAGGGGTTCCCTTTCCGGTATACGTACTGACAGGACGGCTTTTGTATTCCTTTTTTTCCTCTTCCACCAACAGCGCCATGCGTTCGATCCGGGCCAATGGCGGGATGATTAAAAAGGTATATGTACCAAAGTATATGTATCCGTTGTCGGGGATCTTATCCAATTTTGTGATCTTTGTGATCTCCCTGGTGGTACTCGTATGTGTAATGGTATTTTTTCTCGCCACAGGATCTTACAAAGCGCCGATGAATGGCTATATGCTGTTGTCCATCGTGCCGCTGATCAATCTGTTGATGCTGGCGGTGGGAGCGGGACTGGTTCTTGCTACATTATGTGTATTTTTCCGGGATATTGAATATTTATGGAGCGTTATGCTGATGCTTATAATGTACTGCAGTGCGATCTTCTATTTTGCCAGCAGACTGGGAGATACTACGAGAAAAGTAGTCAAGCTGAACCCATTATTTGGTATAATTGATAATTTTAGGCGAAGCTTGTTTGGACAGCCCTTCGATATGACGTTGCTGGCTTATACCTTTGGGGTAAGTGCAGTGCTGATCGGCATCGGGATGTTTTTATTCTACCGCAAACAGGATACTTTTATTTTGAATATATGACGAGCAATCAACGAACGGAAGGAAGAAGAGCAATGGCGAAGAAGAATCTGGCCCTGAGAGTAAATCATGTCAGCATGAAATTCAATCTCAGTTCCCAGAAAGTAGATAACATTAAAGAATACATTATAAAAATGATGAAGAAAGAGCTTATGTACCAGGAATTCTGGGCGCTCAAGGATGTGGATTTTGAGATAAAACGGGGGGACCGGGTGGGGATCCTCGGATTAAACGGCGCCGGTAAGAGTACATTGTTAAAGGTGATCGCGGGAGTGCTCAAGCCCACAGAGGGAAATGTGGACTGCTATGGAAAGATCGCACCGCTTCTGGAGCTGGGAGCTGGTTTCGATAAACAGTATACCGGGGCGGAAAACATTTATCTGTATGGAGCGGTGCTGGGCTACAGCAAAGAATTTATCCAGGAAAAATATGACGAGATCGTAAAGTTTTCTGAATTAGGCAAGTTCATCGATGTTCCGGTGAAAAATTATTCGTCGGGTATGAAGTCGAGGCTTGGCTTTTCCATCGCTACTGTGGTGGAGCCGGAGATCCTCATATTGGATGAGGTGCTCAGTGTGGGCGACAAGCGTTTCCGGAAAAAATGTGAGGCGCGCATCCAGAGCATGTTTGATAAAGGTGTGACAGTACTTTTTGTATCCCACTCCACGGATCAGGTATTGCGGATGTGCAATAAGGGAATCCTGTTAGAGCAGGGCAGGCTGATCGCCCAGGGCGATGTGGAGGATATCGTGGATCTTTATGACGAAAAACTCGGCATGGAACGGGACGATTGAGTACTTTGGATGAAGATTAGCTAGATACGGAATATGCGGGCAGCCGCAGAATGGAATGGAGGATAAAATGAAAAAGGTAATTACTTATGGTACCTATGATCTGCTTCATGTGGGGCATATCAATCTGCTCCGCCGCGCCAAAGCGCTGGGGGATTATCTGATCGTAGTGGTTTCTAGTGATGAATTCAATGCGGGAAAAGGAAAAAAGGCATATCACTCCTTTGAGGACCGTAAGATCATACTCGAGGCGATCAAGTACGTGGATGAGGTGCTGCCGGAATATACCTGGGAGCAGAAGATTGATGATGTGGTGAACAATGATGTGGACATATTTGTGATGGGAGATGACTGGGAAGGAAAATTTGATTTTCTGAAAGATTACTGTGAAGTAGTCTACCTTCCGAGGACAGAGGGAATCTCTACGTCAAAGATAAAGGAAGATCTGGGATTTAGTAAAGAAAATGATTAAAAAAGCAGGCTATTTATTATTTGCGGCGTTCTACTATCTGTGCCGCCTGTTTCCAAAAGACCGAAAAAAAATATTTCTTGTGGCGACCCATGATGACAGCCCGGAGGGAAATATTGGCATCGTCGCGGAGGCGGTCCGGCAGCGAGGGGAAGGATACCGGCTGGTCTGGTTTACGAGAAGGGACCGGATCACGGATCCGGTAAACTTTTTTATCCGAAAACCATATCATCTCGCCACAGCATCTTATGTATTTCTGGACAATGAATTTCTGCCCATGGCATATCTTCATTTTCCAGGATCGGTAAAAGTAGTACAGCTCTGGCACGGGACAGGAACCATAAAAAAATTTGGGCAGGATGTGAATACCGGCACTTTGGGGAAGCTGGAATACCGAGCCAACCAGAACATCACCCATCTCATTGTGAATTCTGAAGAAGTGAAAGCAGAGTATGCCAGCGCCTTTGGGGTGAGTGAGGACAGGATCTATCCCATCGGACTGCCGCGGACGGATCTTCTCCTGGATCCGGATTTTCTGGAGGAGAAGAAAGGGCAGTTTCTGAACCGCTATCCGGAGACGGAAGGGAAACGCTGTATTTTATATGCTCCCACTTTTCGTGACAGCGAGGTGGATTCACCGGAGATCCATCTGGACCTGCAGAAAATGTCAGATCAAATGAGTTTGGAAGAGATGCTTCTGATCCGTCTGCATCCGCATGTGGCACAGAAGATCGCCTGGGAAGAGAACCGATGGGAAAATATCATCAACGTGTCAGAATATCCGGGAGTAACGACGCTGCTGGCAGTGGCGGACGTACTTATTACGGACTATTCCTCGATCGTATTTGAGTACTGTCTCCGGAATAAACCGATGGTCTTTTATGCCTATGACCTGGATGAATTTGAAAAAAATGGAAGAAGTTTTTACAGGGATTACCGCAGTTTTGTACCAGGAAGGGTAGTGCAGAGCACAGATGAGGTGCTGGACTGCCTGAAAGCGGTGGAGGAGAATAAGGCGGCCGCCTTTACAGAGCTGATGTTTGACAAATTGGATGGGAAAGCCACATTACGACTTTTGGAATTGATTTTTTGATCTTTTTGGTATATAATAAAAATGTTCTGGGTCCTTGTGGAAGGAACTGGAAAAAATACAGACAGCCTGGCGGTGCCGATTAAAAGCTGCCGGGTGAAGAAAAAAATGTGGAGGGATGTTTCTTGAAAACTTTGTTGAGCAGAAAGATAAGTATTGTTTTTCTTGTGATTCAGCTGCTGGTGAGTGCGGCGCTGATCGGGATTGCTTTTTATGTCGATCTTTTTTCGACAAAATATATAGTGGCATTGATCGGGATCTGTGTTTTTTT
The DNA here is from genome assembly GCA_947070915.1 of uncultured Roseburia sp. Classification (GTDB taxonomy): domain Bacteria; phylum Bacillota; class Clostridia; order Lachnospirales; family Lachnospiraceae; genus Eubacterium_F. The sequence goes on along the minus strand of CAMTDY010000006.1, from coordinate 15,592 downwards.
CCTTGCCTATGCGGTCATCAGCCAGATGACAGACAAGAGCCGTATCATCGGGCGGATCCTGTGTGTTGCGATCTGTTTGTTTTATGCCGGAGGCGGTTACTACTGTATCAATACCTACTCGGCCATCGATGAGATGGCGGACCAGCAGGTGAAGGTGGATCAGATTTCCTGTATTGTAATGAAAGATGATCCGGCTCAGAGCATTTACGACACAAAGGATTACAAATTCGGGATTCTGGATGTGAACGACCGTGCCAACACGGACAAAATGCTGGCAGAGGTGCAAAAGGCGATCGGACAGGAGCCGCTGAAGACAGAGTACCAGGACAATGATACGCTGATCGATGCGTTCTATGCCAAGGATGTCAATGCCATTGTGATCAATGAGGCGAACCGGAGTCTGATCGAGGATTATTATAAAACCTTTTCGGAGGACACGAGGGTTCTCAATACCCATCATGTAGAGACCGTCATTGAAGAAAAAGAGCAGCTGGATGATATTACAACGACGCCATTTAATATCTACCTGAGCGGTAATGATGAATACGGCGATATCAAGACCACCAGCCGGAGTGATGTCAATATTATCATGACAGTGAATCCGAATACGAAGGAGATCCTTCTTACCTCGACGCCGAGAGATTATTATGTGCCCCTCTCTGTGTCAAACGGAATACCGGATAAGCTGACCCATGCCGGAACCCACGGTGTGGACTGCTCTGTAAAGACGCTGGAAATGCTGTATGATATAGATATTGATTATTATCTGAGAGTAAACTTTACCAGCTTCAAGAAGATCGTGGATCTGCTGGGAGGCGTGAAAGTTTATTCGGACTTTGATTTTACTTCCGACTGGGGACCGAGCTTTAAGAAAGGTTACAACCATGTAAACGGTAAACAGGCTCTGGCGTTCTGCCGTGAGAGACATCATTTTGCCGCTGGCGATGCCCAGAGAGGCCGGAACCACCAGCATATGATCGAGGCGATATTGAATAAGGCGATGTCACCAAACATTCTGCCGAAATATACAAAACTGCTGAAGACAGCTTCCAAGAGTTTCCAGACCAACATGTCTACCAAGGAGATCACATCCCTTGTGAAAATGCAGCTGGATGACATGTCCCAGTGGAAGATCAAATATGCAAATGCCACTGGTACCGGTTCAAAGAAGACGACCTTTGCTTACCAGTCCCGTAGGCTGTGGGTATGCGAACCGGATTATGATTCCGTGGCAAAGATCAGCAAGAAGATCAAACATCTTCTGAAGGCTACACCGGACTCCCAGGAGGAAAAGGATAATAAAGATAATAAGGATAACACAAAGGATAATACCACGTCTCAAAGCCTTCCAGGATTTAACTAACTGACAAGTTGAGAGATTGATCAGCTGTCCGTGACCGGGGCTTTGACAGGAAAAAAATATTACAGGGGATTCCGTTGCGGCCAGCAGGGATCTCCTGTTTTCAATACTAGTACAACAATTTATGCCAGATGGTTTTATGAGATGATTTTCGTTGCGCGAACCAGGGAAAGGAGACGGGATATGAAAATTGCATTTTCACCGCCGGATATCACAGAAGATGAGATAGAAGAAGTAGCAGCAGCCCTTCGTTCCGGATGGATCACCACAGGACTCAGAACAAAGGAATTTGAGCGTCGGATCGCAGCCTGGTGCCAGACACCGAAGGCGGTGTGCCTGAATTCTGCCACCGCATGCATGGAGATGACCCTGCGGCTGTTTGGCATTGGCCCGGGAGATGAGGTGATCACCAGCGCCTATACCTATACGGCTACCGCAAGTGCTGTGTGCCATACCGGAGCCAGGGTGGTTCTGGTGGATACGGCAGAGGATTCTTTTGAGATGGATTATGACCAGTTAGAGGAGCGGATCACCCCTGCTACGAAGGCGGTGATGCCGGTGGATATCGCCGGGGTGCCCTGCGATTACAACCGGATCTATGAGATCATAGAGAGAAAGAAAGAGATGTTCTGCCCTGGAGATAATAAATATCAGAAAGCCCTGGGAAGAATCCTGGTGCTGGCTGACTGTGCCCACGGCTTTGGCGCCAGGGTGGGAGAGCAGCCGTCAGGACAGTTTGCCGATTTTACTTCCTTTTCCTTTCACGCGGTAAAGAATCTCACTACCGCCGAGGGCGGCGCTGTGGTATGGAAGGATATTGCCGGAATGGATCCGGAGGAAGTCTACCGGGAGTATATGCTGTTTTCCCTGCACGGCCAGTCCAAGGACGCGCTGGCAAAGACAAAGGCGGGAGCCTGGGAATATGATATCCTGTCGCCGGCGTACAAATGCAATATGACCGATATCCAGGCAGCCATCGGACTGGTCCAGCTCAGGAGATATCCGGAGCTTTTGGCGAGGCGCCGGCAGCTGATCGGACTTTATGACCAGGGGATAAAAAGAATCAATGAAAAGCTGAAAAAATTTGAATGCAAAAGTCTTGTACATTATAATGGGGAGATCTGTTCCAGCGGCCATCTGTACCTGCTGCGGATCCTGGGATGTACACAGGATGAGCGCAATCTGCTGATTGAGAGGCTGGCAGAACAGGGGGTGGCGGCAAATGTTCATTATAAGCCCCTTCCGATGTTGACTGCATATAAAAATTTAGGATTTGACATCAAGGATTTTCCCCGTGCCTTTCATGTATTTGAGAATGAGGTCAGCCTGCCGCTGCATACTCTGTTAAAAGAAGAAGAGGTGGAGTATGTTCTGGAGGTATTAGAACGGGAACTTCTATCACTGGAACCTTGAGTATTTTTTGGTACAGTGCATGAAATGGAGAATGGGAGAAGCCTATGAAAGATTGGGAGCAGCTTCCTGAGGAGATGCGTAACCAGGAAGTCTTGTATTATTATGAGAAATTGAGAAAGAAGCGGGGGGCTCTGGCGGCTAAACGCTGTTTTGATGTGACCATGTCCCTGCTGCTGCTTATTGCACTATTTCCCTTTATGGTTTTGATCGGCATCGCGGTAAAAGTGACATCACCGGGAGAGGTTATTTTCCGTCAGGTCCGGGTGACTACATATGGAAAGCGGTTTTGGATCTACAAGTTCCGGACGATGGTGGCGGGAGCGCCTGGTCAGGGGTCTCAGGTGACGGTCAGTGGGGATGCCAGAGTGACGGGGATTGGCAAATTTTTACGAAAAGTGCGGCTGGATGAGCTGCCTCAGCTTCTGAATATTTTAAAGGGTGAAATGTCGTTTGTGGGGACGCGGCCGGAGGTGGAGAAATATGTGAAGTGTTACAACGATGCCATGTATGCAACGTTGCTGCTTCCCGCGGGGGTTACTTCCACTGCCAGCATCCAGTATAAGGATGAAGAACGGCTTTTGTCCCAGGGAAAGGATGTCGATGAGGTTTACACAAAGGAGATTCTCCCGGCAAAAATGGAGTACAATCTGGAATATCTGTGCCATTACTCCTTTTTCCGGGACATCAGCATATTATTTCAGACAGTGGCGGCTGTGTTGAGATAAAATGGTTTTGGAGGGGAAGGTATATGATCGATAAGCTTCAGGACTTATTTATCAGTTTGTTATCTCCATGGATTCCAATTATGGGGAAAATAAGTTCAAAGGTTAAATACAGATTGTTGACGGGTTGTTTTATCGCAGATCTGGTACTGTTCTGCATTGTGCGGTATGTACTGCTGAAGGAAAGCTATTTTTACAATACGGTGTGTGGCATCTTTCTGATGCTTCTGATCGCGCTGCTGTCGCTGGACCGCTCCCTGCAGAGAAAACCCTGGCGAAGATCCATGTGCATCGCCTGGTTCGGTATGTGCATCGTGTTTACGCTGTCGGATCTGTTTGTGAGCAAAAAGGCATGCGGCCTGGGGATCATACTCGCCCTTGTGTTTACCGGGGTATTTTTCGTATGGCAGAACCACAGCCGGAAGGATCTGCTGTGGAAAGCCTTTAAGGATGCGGTGAAGTATTCCTTTCTTTTGATGGCGGTGATCTCTTTTTTGTTCCGTCCTTATTTTGAGGGCGGCAGGTATGCGGGGATCTTTACCAATCCCAATACCTTCGGCCTATATCTTTATGTCATCTTTGCGGTTTATATGTCAGACCTGGACTGGAATGTAGAGACGGGAAAAAAATTCAGGAAAAGTCTGCCTACGTATCTCCAGCTGGCCCTTGTTATTTTCTATCTGCTGGTGTCCCAGGCGAGAACAGCGATGTTAGCCATCGGTGCGGTTTTTCTATTGTGGATCGGCGTCCGGATCTATATGGGGAAAAAGCAGGGGCGTTATGCCGGATTCCTCAAGGGACTGGCAGCGCTGGTGCTGGTTACGGCAGTGTGTTATCCTCTGTATTTTGCAGGCATCAAATATCTTCCGAAGCTGGTGGGGAATCCCATTGTGTTTGACGAGGATGTGCTCTATCTCTCCAATGGGGAAAAAATAGAAGATATCGGAGATAAAGTGCTGGCTGAGTTTGATGAGATCGAGAGTGTCCAGGTGACTGATCATAAAACCAGCAGCAATGGGATCTGGGGGCGGATCGTCAGAAGCCTGGACAGCAATGCAACCTTAAATAAAATATCTTCCGGACGAATTACGATCTATAAAGCTTATCTGCAAAAATTGAATATCAAGGGGCATAAAAGGGTAACAATGAAGATAAACAACAAACGAGTGTCCCATGCCCACAACAACTGGCTCCAGTTTGCCTATACTTATGGTGTGCCCAGCATGCTGTTTTACAGTGTTATCACTGTTCTGAGCCTGATTCGTTCTATCTTGTTTTACATGACAAACCGGAGAAGAAATGCCACCTATGCCTTTTTGATCCCGGCGATCTGCGTAGGATTTCTTGTGGCGACCCTGACCGAATGCCTGTTTCTTCCTTTTGAGGTATTTCCAGCATTTGCCTATTGGTTTGCCTTTGGAGACATGTTTGAAAAAACGTTAGAGGAAAAGGAGGTGGCAGCATGAATGAGAAACTGATCAGCGTTATAGTGCCGGCATATAATGTGGAAAATTATATCCGCCGGTGCCTGGATTCTCTTGTCAGCCAGACCTATGAAAATCTGGAGATCATTGTGGTGAACGACGGCAGTACAGACCGGACAGGGGAGATTATTGAAGAATATACGGAGCGCTACCCGGACAAGGTGATGCTGTATACCAGGGAGAACCAGGGACAGGCAGAGGCCAGAAATTTCGGGATAACAAAGGCTTCCGGGGAATATATCGGATTTGTGGACAGCGATGATTTCGTGAGTACGAAAATGTACGAGCTGATGTACCGGGAAGCAGAGGAACAGAATTGTGATATGGTAACCTGCGGGTACTATGGCTGCGATGAAGTGACAGGGGAGATCACGGTGTATCAGACCGGATATAAGGGGGAGTTCAACCAGAATATCTATGAAAATCCCATGCTTTTACGCATCAATTCCCCCTATCCCTGGAACAAGCTCTACACCAGGGAACTTCTGGAACGGAGTGGTTTTTCTTTTCAGAAGGGGATCATCTTTGAGGATCTGTGTGCTATTTTTCCGCTGTTTATGGATGCCAGAAAAGTGGGCCGGGTACATGAAAAGCTGTACTATTATATCAAGGGAAGAAAGGGAGGTACCATCAGCACCTTCAATGAAAAACACGGGCAGATCATCGATGCCCTGCAGATCATGAACGATGCCTATCAGCAGCGGGGGATGTTTGAACGGTTTTATGACACCCTTCTTTTTTTCAATCTCCGCCATATCCATGCACGCTTTGATGAGATGCAGAATTATGAGGACGTCATATTTAAGCGGGAGTTTAAAAAACGTGCTTTCGAGCTTCTGGACCGGTATTTTCCTGGGTGGAGAGATAGTGAAGAATATGCGGCCCTGAAGACAGCAGAAGGAAATGAGGAAAAAGAGGGGAAAAAGGCGGAAAAGAAAGCGGAAAAAAACGCTGACAAGAAAGTAAGCAAGAAAGTAAGCAAGAAAGCAGAGGTGCCTTCTGCGACGCCGCCCCGGGAAGAGATAAAAACCACAAAGAAAAAACGGCGGTCAGAACGCTATGAAGAGCTGGCAGCAGAGCGGGGGATCGAAGAAACCACAGTGCTGGTGGAATGCTATCACGGCAATGATCTGCGGGGGATGGGGTATTATATTGCCATGGATCTGGCAGAACACCCCGAATATAAGGTATATGTGGCAGCTGCGGACTTAGGAAAGGTCTGCGCTTTTTCTCAGACTTTTCCCTCCCTTGTCCGATACGTAGATATGAATTCAGAACATTATCTGGAGCTTCTGGCGACAGCAAAATATTTGATCAATAACCGGTCATTTCCAGGGTTTTTCCGGAAAAGAAAGGAACAGCGTCTGATCTTTACAGATTTTCTTCCCTCTCTGGCGGCCCAGGGAACAGAAGCAGTCTGTGATGCCAGGAGCATCCAGGGAATCCAGCTCAGTCTGGCACAGTCAGACAAAATTCTGTTTCCCCAGGAATTGAAAGAACAGTTTATTCCTCTTCTGGAAAAATATAACATGGGGGAAATCTGCCGGGATAAGAGCTGCTTTTTTATGATGAGGGCACTGTTGCATTCGGGAGAGAGAGAGGACGACGGCACGGTGCGGGTGGCATATATGCCTTCGGTAAAGGAATTCCCAGGATTGAAGGACAGCAAAAATTATCTGTTTCTGAGCAGTCTCAAAAAGAAACTAACGGAGCTGGATGAGAGGCTGGAGGAGGGAAGAAAGATCCTTTTCTGTTTTCCAAGGATCATCCGCCGGCGGTTTAAGGAAAATATCTGGAAGCATATCGAATTTTTCCCGGAAGATCAGGAGCCTTTGGAGGTTCTTGCGGGATGTCATGCCCTGGTGGGAGAGTATGGAGAAGAGATGTTTGTGATGAAAGCGCTGGGAAGGCCGGTATGCCAGTTCGCAGACGACCAGACCGATATGGCATGGAGCCGTGGGCTGGATGGCCAGGGGGCGGAATATGGTTTTCCGGTTTTTGAAACCCCGGAGAAGGTGGCGGAGTGGATCAACGGGCTGGAGAGAAAAGCAGTCCATATTGGAAGTCCGAGAATAGGATGGCGGCAGACGCTGGAAGATTTTAAGAGAGGGAAAAACCATAGACTGGGGCGGACCGTGGTCTATATGCCGGCCTTTGAGAGCCGGAAAGAGTTTCTGCAGTACATGCAGGGACAGGATACGAAACGCAGTGTGTTCTTTATCCAGAAAGATGCATTCAGCGATGCGCTGGCGGCGTGGATCCGGGAGTATGGCGGCATCCGGTATATGGTCATCATCCAGAGCATCGTAGTGAGCAAAAATGAGAGCAGGCTGATCAAATACCACATTACTACGAAAGACAAGCTTCGGGAGAAGAGGGACCGCCAGAGGTACCTGGGCTAGTACACCAGCCGGTGACGAAAGGATGGTTAAGTATATCGTATGAGCAGAAGAAAATGTTTTTTGAAATATACCCTGTTGTTCCTTGTAGTTTTTATGGGAGCATTTCTTGCGTTTTTTATCCGGGGAAAGAGTTTTGTCTGGAAGAGCGACGGTTTTCGCCAGTATTATCCCGCCCTGCGTTATCTGATCTCCTATTACCGGGACCTGGCCTCTGGTCTGCTCAGCGGGGAGTTCGTGGTTCCGATGATGGATTATACCATCGGCCAGGGCGAGGATATCATCACTACCTTTGCCAATTACGGACTGGGGGATCCCCTGGTATTTCTGGCGGCCCTGCTGCCATCCGGGGGAACGTGGACCGAATATGTCTATGGTTTTCTGACCGGTCTCCGGCTGTATCTGTCGGGAGCGGCCTTTCTCGTGTACTGCGAGGGGATGAAACAGCAGCGGCGTTACAGTGTGTACGGGGCATTGGTTTACTGTTTTTGCGGCTTTGCCCTGTGGTCGGTGAAAGATCCCTTTTTTTTGAATGCCATGATCTATCTGCCGCTGGTGTTTCTCGGTCTGGAGAAGGTGATGCGGCGGAAGTCTCCCCTGCTGCTTATACTCAGTGTGTTTTTTAGTATTGTCAGCGGGTACTATTTCTTTTACATGACCGTGATCGCTGGTGTGTGCTATTTTGCTGCCCGAAGCTTTTCACGCCACGGCAGGGATATAAGAGCTGTCTGGAAGGAAGGCCTGCAATGTCTTCTGGTGTCGGCGGGGGGGCTCTTCCTGTCGGGGGTGCTGTTTGTGCCCTGTATCTCTGGTTATCTGGAGAGCAGCCGGGGGGAGGCATACGTACCGGCTTCTTCCCTTCTTTTCTATCCACTGGAGTACTACAAAAACATGTTTTTACATTTTATAAGCGTAACAGAAAACGACGATGCCGGGGCGGTGGGGTATTTTTCTATGGCAGTGGTCCTGCTTCTGGCCTGTGGGCTGCTTCTGATACGTAAGGAAAAGAAATACCGGACGCTAAAAATCTGTGTGGTCCTTAGTATACTGGCAGTGGCATCCCCCCTTGCAGGATATGCATTCAACGCTTTTGGATATATCACCAACCGTTTTATGTTTATCCCGGCTTTTTTGCTGTCCCTGGTACTTGTTATCACAATGCCCTCCCTGCTGTGCCTGGAGCGCGGGGATAAGAAAAAACTTATATTAATATGTGTCTGTTATGTCATCCTCTGCTGCCTGTTAACCAGCCGGGAGGGGATCTGGCATACCGGCAGTATGATCCTGTTATTGGGACTGACCCTGGCTGTACTCTGCCTGATCCGCCAGAAGAGGTGGAGGGAGCGGATGCTGTGGGGGCTGCTTCTGCTGAATCTGATCGTGAATGGAAATCTGATGTATGGAACAATGGGAACAGGGATGTCGGCTGCCTATATGGATGCCGGAAGTGTAAAAAAGGCCTATGAGAGCGAAGGGGTAAAGGCGGTCTCGGAGGATCTTGATCCGCTGGAGCGCATCGATGTGATGACGGATCAGGGAGAGGATCCGAACCGTTCTGTGGCGGCGGTTCCCAAGGCATACAACGGCATCTCTGTCTATTACAGCGTGATCAGTTCCGGATATTCCAATTATATGAAATCCATGGAGAATGCCCCGGATCTGATGTATACCCACCGGCTGCTTGGAAATGACGGAAGAAGCATATTGGAAAACCTGGCAAACGTACATTATGTCGTGAGCGGGGATGAAGCCTCTGTGCCCTGTGGGTTTTCTCTGTACCGGGATTGCGGGAATGGGGAAAAGGTATATAAAAATGACAACCGCACCTCCATCGGTTATACCTATGATACCTACGTGCCCGAAGCAGAATTTGACAGCGCCGGGGTATTCGACCGCCAGAATATCTTTCTCGCCGCTGCGGTCCCGGAAAAAGGTTCCCGGCTTGAGAGAGAAGCGTCGGAGTCGGAGACCGTGAAAAAGGGGCAGGTCTATCAGGAATGGACTTCCCTTCCCTTTGAAATGTCGGATGTGAAGCATATGAAATGGCAGAGCGGCAAGCTGAAGGTAAAGAAAAGGAACGGAATATTTTCCATTAATTTCCAGCGAAAAAAGGACTGCGAATACTATCTTCGCCTGTCAGGACTGGAGCTGCAGGAGCCAGACCGGAATACCGCCTGGGCAAATGTCAGTCTGGGTGATCTGTCAAAGAGCTTTCTGGTCTCTGACCGGACCTATGACTTCTATTTTGGACGGAAGGATTATGTGGTGAATCTGGGAAGTCCGACAGAAGCGAAGGCAGGTCAGACCGAGACGTTATCCTTCCGTATCAACGGCCCTGCTGCCTACCGTCTGGAAAATATCGAACTGGCAGAGGTTCCCATGGAGGGGCTGGCCCGGAAGGTGGCGGAGAGAAACCAGGAGAGCCTGCGGGGCGTAGAGACCACTGCCAACGGCCTGAAAGGAAGTTTGAGACTATACCGGGAAAAGATCCTCTGTCTGGCGGTGCCATACAAAAAGGGATACACTCTTCTGGTGGACGGCAGGAGAACAGAGGCGGACAGAATAAACAAGATGTATCTGGGAGCTCTGATCCCGGAAGGAACACATGACATAGAGCTTAGATATGTCACTCCCGGCATCCGGATGGGTGCAATATTGACGATTATAGGATTGATCTATACAATCTTTTTGTGTATTTTGTATAAAAAATATTGTATAAAATAGCTTCTCATGGTATAATTTTATCATTAACGTATGATATGAAACAGAAAGGAGAAATACATTGACACATCAGGAAATTGCAAAGCTGGATGAGATTCTGCAGGCCCATGATTATAACAGCACGCTTCTGATCGCTATCATGCAGGAGATCCAGAAGGAATATCATTATCTTCCGGAGGAAGCGCTGGAGTACATATCAAAGAAGCTCAAGCTCAGTGAAGCAAAAATTTATGGGGTTGCCACATTCTATGAAAATTTTTCATTAGAACCAAAGGGAAAATATGTGATTAAGATCTGTGACGGGACGGCTTGCCATGTCCGTAAATCCGTTCCGATCCTGGAAGAGTTCCGTAAAACTCTGGGAGTCAGCGAAGCAAAACCTACGACGGATGATATGATGTTTACGGTAGAGACCGTATCCTGTCTGGGAGCCTGCGGACTGGCTCCGGTATGCACGGTGAACGACCACGTTCATCCGGCGATGACACCGGAAAAAGCAAGGGAATTGATTCAGACACTAAAGGAACAGGAAAAGGAGGGGGAGGCAGATGAAGATTAATACAAGAGAAGAGTTGATTGCAAAGCAGGAAGAGTACAAAGCCTCCCTGAACAGCCAGAAAAAACAGATTCTGATCTGTGCCGGTACGGGCTGTGTAGCTGGAGGATCTCTTAATATTTATGATAAGATGAAAGAGATCATTGAGGCGAAGGGCCTGCGCTGCGCCCTGATCCTGGAGAAAGAGCCTCATGATGAGAGCATTGGACTGAAGAAAAGCGGATGCCATGGCTTTTGTGAGATGGGACCGCTCCTCAGAATTGAACCGATGGGCTGGCTCTATCTGAAAGTCAAGGTAGAGGATTGTGAGGAGATCATCGAAAAGAGTATTATCAATGATGAAGTGGTGGACCGCCTTGTATACAAAGACAAGACACTAAAATCCTATGTAAAACAGGAAGACATACCTTTTTATAAGCAGCAGACCCGTATTGCCCTGGAGTACTGCGGAAGGATCAATGCGGAGAGCATCGCGGAGTACATAGCGCTGGGGGGATACAGTGCAGTGGCAAAAGCGCTGTTCGACATGACGCCGCAACAGATCGTAGACGAAGTCAGTGAAGCAGCCCTGAGAGGACGAGGCGGCGGCGGATTTCCAGCCGGAAGGAAGTGGCAGCAGGTTCTGGATCAGGATGTGGAAGAAAAATACATCGTATGTAACGGAGACGAAGGGGATCCGGGAGCATTTATGGACCGTTCCATGATGGAGGGTGAGCCCCACAGGGTGATCGAGGGTATGCTGATCGCCGCCATCGCCACCAATTCCCACCATGGATACATATATGTCCGTGCCGAGTATCCTCTTGCGGTGGAGCGGCTGCAGACGGCCATTGACAAGGCGATGGATAAAGGTCTTCTCGGAAAAGATATTCTTGGCTCCGGATTTGATTTTGACCTGCACATCAGCCAGGGAGCCGGTGCTTTTGTATGCGGAGAGGGAAGCGCCCTCACGACTTCCATCGAGGGGAACCGCGGTATGCCCCGCGTGAAGCCGCCCCGTACGGTAGAACACGGATTGTTTGACAAGCCCACGGTGCTGAACAATGTAGAGACGTTCTGTAACGTGCCTCCGATCATTCTCAACGGTGCGGAGTGGTATAAGGGATATGGTCCTGAGAACAACCATGGTACGAAGGCCTTTGCCTTGACAGGAAATGTAAATAATACAGGACTGATCGAGGTGCCGATGGGAACAACGCTGCGGGAAGTTATCTTTGATATTGGAGGCGGCGTTAAAGGCGGTGACTTTAAGGCCGTACAGATCGGCGGACCATCCGGAGGATGTCTCTGCATCAGTGCGACCGAAGACCACCTGGATATGAAACTGGACTTTGATTCACTGAAAAAAGTGGGCGCCATGATCGGATCCGGTGGACTTGTTGTTATGAACGATAAGAGCTGTATGGTTGAGGTGGCGAGATTCTTTATGAATTTTACCCAGAATGAATCCTGTGGAAAATGCGTTCCATGCCGTGAAGGGACCAAGAGAATGCTGGAGCTTCTGACGGATATCACCGAGGGAAGAGGAACCATGGCTCACATAGAGCTTTTGGAGAAGCTTTCTGACACGGTGTCTGCAACGGCGCTGTGCGGTCTTGGAAAGACAGCGGCTTCGCCGGTTGTCAGCACACTGAAATATTTCAGGGACGAGTACATTGCCCACGTAGTTGACAGAAAATGCCCGGCCGGCCAGTGTAAAGCGCTTACCACGCTCCAGATCGATCCGGAACTGTGTAAGGGATGTACCAAATGTGCCAGAATGTGTCCGGTGGGAGCGATCAGCGGAAAAGTGAAGGAACCACATGTCATTGATACGACAAAATGTATCAAATGTGGTGCATGTAAGGACGGCTGTAACTTTGGGGCAGTGAAGGAAGCATAGCTTCCTCGGAAGTATAACTTCTTTGGAGGCATAGCCTCCAGCCTCGATTTTGGGGATGACCTTATAAGGATTCATGAAAGGAGAATTTATGTCTAAAAAATACATGGTTATAGATGGAATCCGTACGGAATTTACGGATGAAAAGAATATATTACAGGTAATCCGCAAGGCTGGCGTCCATGTACCTACTTTCTGTTATTACACAGATATGTCCATTTATGGTGCCTGCCGTATGTGCGTGGTGGAGGATGAAAGAGGGGGGATCATCGCCTCCTGTTCCACTCCTCCCAAAGATAAAATGGTGATAAAAACAAATACATCCAAGCTTCATCAGCACCGGAAGATGATCCTGGAACTTCTTCTGGCATCCCACTGCCGTGACTGTACGGTATGTGAGAAGAACGGGAACTGCCGTCTTCAGATGCTGGCAGCCAGGTTCCGTCTGACCAATGTCAGATTTCCCAATACCCATCCGGACCGCTGCATCGATGACTCCTCCCTTTCCATCGTGAGGGATCCGAGCAAATGTATCCTGTGCGGTGATTGTGTGAGGATGTGTAATGAGGTGCAGCACGTGGGAGCCATTGATTTTGCCCACCGCGGCGCCAATATGGTAGTAAGTCCTGCTTTTGGCAGGGATATCGTAGAGACCGATTGTGTCAACTGTGGTCAGTGTGCGGCGGTATGCCCCACTGCGGCGATTACGATCAAAAATGATCTGAGAGAGGTGTGGCAGGCACTGTATGCGCCGGATAAGCGGGTAGTAGCCCAGATCGCACCGGCGGTTCGTGTGGCTATTGGTGAGGAATTTGGCCTGCCGGCAGGAAAGAACTCAGTGGGCAAGATCTTTACCGCCCTCCGTATGCTGGGCTTTGACACGGTATTTGACACCAGTTTCAGTGCAGACCTGACAGTGGTAGAGGAAGCCAGCGAACTGGTTTACAAGCTGGAGAACGGAGAAAAGAAATATCCTCTCGGCAATTCCATGCCGCTCTTTACCTCCTGCTGCCCGGCGTGGGTACGCTTTGTAGAGACCAAATACCCGGAACTTCTTCCTTATGTATCCACCTGTAAGTCTCCGATGGAGATGTTTGGCGCGGTGCTCAAAGAGCACTATAAGCCGGCGGATCAGGAGGCCGGAGTGGAGACGATCTCGGTAGCTGTTATGCCCTGTGTGGCGAAGAAGTATGAGGCAGCGAGAGAAGAGTTCAAGAGGGATAACGTTCCAGATGTGGATTATGTCATAACCACTAAAGAACTGATCCTGATGATCAAAGAGCTGGGAATCCAGTTTAATGAGATTGAGCCAAGCGCTCCGGATATGCCGTTTTCCATCAGTTCAGGCGCCGGCGTGATCTTTGGTGTGACCGGCGGTGTTATGGAGGCTGCCCTGCGCCATGTGGCGGAGCAGAACAACGAAGCATTGCGGGAGATCGAGTATTCTGGAATCCGTGGTCTGGAGGGCACGAAAGTGGCAGAGGTAGAGATCGGCGGTAACACCCTTCGGGTTGGTGTGGTAAATGGCCTTGGAAATGCAGAAAACCTGATCCAGAAGCTACAGCGAGGTGAAGAAAAACTGGATTTTGTAGAGGTTATGGCCTGTCCTTATGGATGTATTGGCGGAGCTGGTCAGCCATTCGGTTATCAGAGCGTCAAGCAGGAACGTGCTACGGGTATGTATAAGGCCGATAAATCTGCTATTATTAAGCGTTCCATGGAAAATCCTACGCTTATAAATATGTATGAGAACGGTATGCTGAAAGACCGTGCCCATGAATTACTGCATGTGCACTATGGCAAATAAGTGATTTATACAGACAGACCTCAGTATCTGTAGGGAAAGTAGCATTCCCTACAGATACTGAGGTCTTATTTGCACGTTTTGGGATTGAAAATTCTATCGTGTTATGTCATCTACCGCATCTTCCACACCATCTACAGTATCTTTTACACCTTTTCCTACGCCATCCACAGCATCATCGACTGCATCGCCTGCTTTGTCAAGGGCATTGTCGTCTTTGTTGTCACTGTTATCATTGACAGTTCCGTCCTTGTTTCCGTCGTTGTTGTCATTGTTTGTGCCGCCGTCCATGCCTGTGGTGTCTGTGTCGTCTGTGCCATTGTCAGAAGCGGCTGCCGGAGAAGCGGAAGGTTCCGGGTTCTCGGTAGTAGCTGCCGGAGAAGGGGATGCCGCCGCGTTATCATTTTTGCTGTTTCCGCATCCAGCCATAAGAAAGGCAGACAGACACATCGTAGCTGTTATCAATAATATTTTTCGTTTCATTGAGAAATTCCTCCTGTTTGAAATTCGACATCTTTGCACAATGGTGACAGTATAAGGAAAATTAATAAAAAATAATTTGCAGTGTACTGTTTTTTCGGCCTGTGCTTCTGTCATAGATAGTATGTTCAGAAGGAATTATTTTTATTCACCATCCTCCGTCAAAACCGATCACCTGGCCGGTGAGATAGTCCGGTGCTTTCAGAAGTAAGGCAATAAATTCGGCGGTTTCCTCCGCAGAGGCCATACGGCCGGCAGGGATATCTTCACAGATGGCATGAATCTCTTCCGGGGTAAAGCAGGCATTCATAGCTGTATCGATCATGCCGCAGGCGATGGCATTGACAGAGATTCCGCTGGGAGCCAGTTCTTTGGCGAGGGATTTTGTCAGTGAGTTGAGTCCTCCCTTTGTAGCAGCGTAGGCGGCCTCACAGGAAGCTCCGACATTTCCCCAGATAGAAGATATATTTAAGATCCTGCCCTTTTTTTCATGGATCATATGGGGAAGAACCTGGCGGCACAGGAAAAAGGCGGAAGACAGATTGGTATTTAAGACATGAAACCACTCTTCATCGGACAGCTCCGGAAGAAGTCCGATCTTTGAGATTCCGGCGTTGTTGATGAGAACATCAATTTTATTGAAATGCTTTAACGCTGTTTTCACGATCTGGACAGCAGTGCTGCTTTCAGAGATATCCCCACAAAAAGTGATACACTTAGAAGTATACTTAAGGCACTCCGTTTTCAATTTTTCAAGTTTTTCCGGGGAGGAAC
>CAMTDY010000005.1 GCA_947070915.1 uncultured Roseburia sp. | reverse complement strand
AGGTCTGTAACAGTGGTTGAGCCGTTGTCAGAAATCAGCTTATAACTATGCGGACAGTCCGTCCATTCCGCCCCGTCTTTACGGGCGGTAACGGTTACGGGGCTTGCCTGCTTATCCGCCCTCGTGATGACAAGGGTATATGTCTGTGACACACCATCGGCGTCGGTTACGGCTATCTTTATCGTATTTTCACCGATTTTAAGGTCTGCCGCCTGCTCCTGCCCGCTAATCATCATACTTTTCTCGCCGCCATTGACTTGCATGGTCAATGCTGTCGTATCTGCCGCAACTTCGCCGACCGTTGCCGTAATGCCGACGGTATCCACATCGTTGGCGACAGATGCAGTATATTCCGTTGTAAATGCATCAAATTTGGGCGAAAGTTCTGCACCATTCGCCGATATGGAAAACGGTACCGCAAGGTACAACTCGTTGCCTGTGTCGGTCGTTTTTTTCAAAATCTCATAATTTTCATTATCGCTGGCAATGCAATCCTTGTCGTTGTCCGTGATTGTGTGGCCGTCCGCGCCTTCCGCTATTTTGATAGGCGCTGCCACTGTAGGGGCTTTTTGGGGTGTTATGCCAACAGGTTTTTTCAGTCCACCAATAAGCTTAAAAAATTTATCTTTCTGCAAAAAAATATTATTATGATCATTATCTGCTTTGTTTTCGGTGATGCTTACATTACCAAAAATTTTTAATGTTTGCGCTACATTTACCGTTCCAATTCCAAAATATCCCCCTCCGCTCCCCGCTGTGTTTTCTGTGATCAATACTTCGCTCGACGCAGGCTCGCCATCTGTTGATAATATCACAGTGGCATGCGTTCCTACATATATACCGCCACCATACATAACAGCAGAATTATTTCTAATCAATCCGTTTGATATTGTTATTTCACTATGGGCACCACCCCAAATACCGCCACCCAAATATTGTGCGGTATTATTTTCAATAATCCCTCCCTTCATCATAAAATAGGCTTGCCCGGATTCACCCGCGCCACCTATGGAAATCCCTGCACCATATTCAGCTTCATTTCCGCTAATGGTTCCTCCCATCATAATCAGACGAGCATCCTTGTGTACATAAATTCCACCGCCATAGTCATCTGCCACTTTTCCTCCCGTAATGCATCCACGGTTATCCCCGCTGCAGTCACAAAGCGTAAACGTCCCGCTATCCACCACAATCACACTCCCCGTGTCGCCAAGATGCTTCAACGTATGACCGTTTAAGCATAGCGTGACATCTCCTGTGGTGGTAATCGTTCCCATTTCTAAATCCTTGGAGAGGTAATACGTCCCGCCGGACAGCGTCATATTATCCGCTGTCAGCGCCGTATAGGTGTTCCCGTCATGGACATGGGGCGGCACATCCAGATACAGCTCGTTGCCCGTCTCCCGCCTCATAACCTCATAACCTTCGATATCGCTGAAAAAATGCTGCCGGTCAGCTTCCGTAACTGAATAAGAATCCGTACCTTTTACTACCGTTGCAGGGTAACTGACATCGCCTGACACGGGCTTGCATATGACGCCTATATCATTTCGTAATGCACCCGTAACGGTAATGGAAGCTCCATTATTATTCAGAGAAACATTGCTCGCCGTCCCGTTGCTGTAATTGTCTGTAATACAAATTTCGCCTGACACCTGAAGCGTATTCGCGCTTCTATTCACACGGGTTCCTCCTGCAGCCATTCCACTGCCCATATTATAACGAATACTGCCACCTGATAATTTCGCCTCTGTACTGACGCAATATAATCCCGCTGCGGCAGCAGGAGCGGCACTCTCCGTTGTAGTATTTCCCTCTATCACGCCGCCCGACATATGAAATAAGGTATTCGAGCCAACAAAAACTCCGCCGCCCGTATCTCCCTTATTTCCTAAAATTTTTCCGGACTCCATGTTAAATACAACACCGTCATTGCCGAAACAATATACCCCGCCATTGGTACTTCCCTCATTATTCATAATTACCGCATTTCCAGACATGGTAAAATCGGCCGCATCTGCCAAGCAAACCCCTCCACCCAGTTCGGCCCTGTTCGCGTCAACAAAGCCGCCCGTCATGTGAAACGTACCGCCTGCCACATAAACACCCCCGCCGTCACGGCTAAAATGTGGATCATCATCATCTCCGACATCGCATCCCGTAATCCTTCCGCTGTTCATATAAAAAGCGGCATTCGGTTTTACATAAACACCCCCGCCCAAATTGACTTCCTCATTAATAGATTCTTTTATATAGGTTCCTTTTCCGCCCGTGATACGGCCCCCCGAGCCCGTAAGGCTGCATGAATATGTTTTCGCGTCCTCATCAAAAGACGACTCACATTTCCAATTGTCCTTGCAGTCGCAAAGTGTCAACTTGCCGCCAGATTCCACCACGACTGCGCTTCCCGTGTCGCCTGCATGCGTCAGCGTATGACCGTTTAAGCATAGCGTGACCTCGCCCGTAACAGTAATCGTGCCCATTGTCACGTCTTTCCCCAAATAGTATTGTCCGCCTGTCCATTCCACGGCATTTTCGTCATTTTCCGTAATCGCCGTCCAGCCCGCATGTCCTTCATGACCCGCATTTACGGCCATAACATCCCCATTGTCTGCTGCCTTCTCCGCCGCCTGCACCATAACACCATCCCACAAATTCGGCTGTGCGGTAAGTAATATACAAACGGATAAAGCAACTGCCAGAATTTTTCGTCCTGTTTTTTTCTTTCTTTTCACTTTCATCCTTGTTTCACCTCTCCCGATTTTCTATAAATAGATCTACAAAATAAAAATAACCTGCCATTCTATGGCTCTCATGCTCCATAGAAAATACAAGTTTTCCATCAGTTTTTATTAAATCTAACTCTGCTTATACCTGTGACTTAACTTGGCTAATGATTGTATCCTTTCTCCCATTTTTCAACTCCTTCCCAATAGATTATTTTCATCCACTGAAAATACCAATCCGGGCTGTCTGTTATTTCTTCTCCTATCATAATATAAAAAACTGCTTTTTTCTACTTTCCGGTACAATCCGCACTTTTGGAGGTACAATTTGCACCTCTCAACATTTAAGCAGGGCTGTACTGGTCTGGCAGGACTCTAATGCGTCAAGCCTTGTCCGTTTCCTCTACCATAACATAAACATATACAAAAATAGGGAACTCAATGGTGTTAAAAACCACTAAATTCCCTTAATCTAAGCTTTTTTCAAATATTCCTTTTTTGCCGATTGCATCAAATAAGCAATTTACTTTTCAACTTGTCCCAAAGATATTATATTTGCGCTATGCCCTAAATCTTTCGATATATTTGAAATGCACAAACGGCCTGCACAAATGCTTGTTTCACAAACTGGAAGTTAGCAGCTTACCAGTCCCGCTCCCGAATAGCCTCCTCTATATCAATAGGAATGCCAAACCAATCCAAAATGTAGCCAACAGTTTCCCCAATACATTCGCGGGCCACCGTTTCAATCTCGCTGTCATTCTCGTCGAATTCCTCCTGTAAGTCGTTGATAGCGCAAACCACCTCATCCCATTTTGCCTGAATGACTTCGATATCGGTTTCGCCAGTTTCCAACAGGTCAATTACCTTTTGAAGCTCGCCTTTCACTTTGTCTACCAAAAAGCTGGGGTAATATTCGTCCCGGTACATCTCGTCCAGCAATTTATAATTTGTGTCAAATGCTCTCATTTTGCGCCCCTTTCAAATTTCCGATTCGTTAGTAACCAGCTTTTTTAGAAAGTTTTCGTGTTTCTAATTCCATAAATACTTCAAATAGATCAACGTTTAAACCATTCAATCATCTCTCTGCATGATCACATAAAGCATTGAGATATTTCTTAATAAATTCGTCCTTACGTTTTGAGTTATACTGCATAATAAAGCGCGGATGTTCTAATGGAATGATTTTGCCAAAAAACCTATGTTTTTCATTAATCCTGGATAGAAACTTATAATTTTCTCCACTCCCAATACAATAGCATACTGAGACATCAATACCAAAAGCAATTTGACTTCGTAATGCCTCCACTATAAAAGGATACAAAAAACTCTTTAATTTTTCATTTTCATAGTAATTGCAATTAGCTCGATGGCCCTTCAAATTTGTTTTTACTATTCCCAGAGGGCAGACAAAATTCATATAAAAATCTGCATAAAATTTCCCTCGTCCACCATATTCAGCAATAACATCCGATAAAAATCCAGTTGAGGACTTATTTACATAATATTTTTCAATACAAATTCCAGTCTCCCTCTGCAGGTAACAGGCATCTTCAAAAGGGATCCCCGTTACAGCCGAACCCCGGCGTGCCGGTGAACTCCCAAGTATAAGACGGCGTGTATAGGTATCATCATAATATTTCCCATAAAACGCCTTGGAAATTTCCATGATTTCTTCCTTATTTTCCCCCTGAAATGGATTGATGATCTTAAAACCGCCGGGGAGATCAAAAGTTCTAGATGAAAGTTCTTCATTAAAACGTAATATTTTTTCAGCAAAAGACAATCCTTCATTCATTAAGATTAAACTCCATTTCATCACTCGAACTCAATGGCGCAAATTAACCCTTTTCAAATTGGCGCCATCGAGCTGCATTAGTGTGATGGTATACACATACTTTGGGATAGCTCCCTATGTACGCATTCTTTCTTTAATCAATCTAAAAATTCTACGGAACCATTGTCAATGTGGTATACCGCACCACATACCTTTAATCCATCCTTATCCTCATCCTGAATGCCAAGGCTTTCTTTTATGATGGACACGCTTCTCTCTACATTTAAGCAGCATGCGCGGTATTCATCCTTTTCCCCGCCGATGGCCTTGCGGATCTCATCCGTGATAAACTTGGTATAGCCCTCCGGCTCCTGGTGCAGAGCTGCACCGACGGCGCCACAATGGCTGTGTCCCAGCACTACTACCAGTTTGGTTCCAAGGTGGCCTGCCGCATACTCCACACTGCCCAGCTGATGATTGTCCATAACATTTCCAGCCACACGGATGACAAACAATTCCCCGATGCCTGCGCTGAAAATACTTTCGGGAATCACCCTGGAATCTGAACATGTTATCACGATGGCATATGGGCTTTGTCCCTCATCACAAGTAACCTGCCTGATCTGCGGAGACACATCTCCCGGATTTGTCATCGCTGTCAGATAACGCTTATTTCCCTCGATCAGTTTTTCCATTGCCTCCGCTGCTGTCACCTTTTGTTCCTGCATAAATACTATCCTCCATTTCCGCCCCGCGAATCCAGCGTCCATACCACGCCTGACCAATTCACCGGACTCCTTCGTTTTGAGCAGATTATAACATATATTCAGGGATAATTCAATGTCGTTCCTCAAATCTCATATCCTAGTTCCCGCAGCATTTTCAGATCCATATCTATGGATATTCCCATCGTGGTCAGAAAGTCTCCGCTGATGGCTGCATTTGCCCCGGACATAAAACAAGCTCTCCCCTTATCTGGCAGGTATTCTCTCCCGGCGGCCAGACGGATGAATACATCCGGAAGGGCAAACCGCATTAGGGCTACCGTTCTCCGTACCTCTTCTTCCCGGAGAGGTTCTGCTGCTTCAAAGGGGGTTCCCGGAACCGGATCCAGCAGATTTACCGGCACCGATTCCACTCCCAGCTCCCGTTCATTTACCGCCAGTTGGATGCGGTCCTCCAGACTCTCGCCGATGCCGAAAAGCCCGCCGCTGCATACGCCAAGCCCTGCCTCCTTCGCAGCCCGGATCGTAGCTTTTTTCTCCTCATATGTGTGAGTGGTGCACATTTTTTCAAAATAAGCTTCTGAACTTTCCAGGTTATTATGTATCATCTGCATTCCTGCAGCTTTTAATTTTACTAGGTCTTTCCTCCTCAACAGTCCCAGTGAGCCGCAGAGACGCAGGCTGGTTTTCTGCCGGAGGCGGCGCAGGGAATGACAGAGCGCTTCCACATCTTCACCGGGCAGAACCCTTCCCGAGGAAACGACCCCATATGCCATTATCCCCCGGCGTTCCTTTTCCATGGCATCTTCCAGCAGTTTTTCTGTTCCCAGAAGAGGAAAACGCGGCACTTCCCGACAGGAGGGATTGAATCCCGACTGGGCACAGAATTTACAGTCTTCCGAGCAGGGACCTCCCCTGGCACTGATCACAGCACAAAGATCGAAGGCATTTCCGCAAAAATGCCTCCGTATCTCATCGGCAGCCTGGCAGAGTTCCTCCAAAGGTTCCTCAACCAGGCTCATGATCTCCATCTTAGAGCATGCGCCGTCTTTATATAGTTTCTTTTGTAATTCCTTTGCTTTGCTCATATTGATTCATCACCTTTACTAACGGTGCCGCCATAAGGCTCGCCGCCACACATTTCACCGCATCCAACGGAAGAAACGGCGCACAGCCGGTCAGAAATGCGGCCTTCAGAGGCAGACCTGTCACCGCCACCATCCAGACCATGGCAAAAAGATACATCACCGGAATGCCGATGCCGATCGTAGTCAACAGGTATCTTGGTATGCTGTAGCTTTTACCTTTCAACAGGGAAATCAGCACCACAGCTGCCAGAAAACCGATAAAAAATCCGCCGGTGGGCCCCATAAGATAGGCCACTCCGCCCTTTCCCCCATTTGCCACCGGTACTCCCACTGCACAGAGCAGTATGTATACCAGGATGGATATGGCGGCTTCCAGCGGGGAAAGCAATAAGGCGATAAGATTTACCGCCAGTGTCTGGAGGCTGATGGATGCCACGGCAAAGGGTATCGGAATGACAATGTAGGATGCCACGATAAGAAATGCCGTCATCAGGGTGATCTTTGTAAGCATTAACGTTCTTTTTGAAACATTCATAATGTCAACCTTTCTCTTTTTTAAGTTGACATTATCATATCACGGCACCAAAAAAATGTCAACCCATCGCAATAGATAAGTTGACATTTATAATCTTAAACTATTTAACTAAAACAATCCCGTAATCTTTCCCTCTTCGTCCACATCGATGCGCTCTGCCGCTGGTACTTTCGGCAGCCCTGGCATTGTCATAACCGTTCCTGTGATCGCCACTACAAAGCCGGCTCCCGCCGATACATACACATCACGGATATGGATGGAAAAATCTGTGGGACGGCCAAGCAGTGTGGGATCATCCGACAGAGAATACTGGTTTTTCGCCATGCAAACCGGCATCTTTCCAAAGCCCAAAGCCTCCAGACGGTCGATCTGGGTCTGTACTGCCTTGTCGTATACGACCTCTTTCGCCCCATAGATCTCTTTCGCCACCGTCTCCATCTTCTCCCGCAGGGAAAGAGAATCATCATACAGGCACTGAAAATGGCTTTCTTCCGTCTCGACAGTTTCCACGACCGTCTTCGCCAGCTCGATTCCACCCTCGCCGCCCTTTTCCCATACCTGGGACAGCGCAAAACGGCAGCCTCTCTCCTCGCAGAATTTTTTCACATATTCCAGCTCTGCCTCGGTGTCGGTCACAAATTGATTCAGAGTGACCACGCAGGGTACTTTGTATTTGGCCACATTTTCAATGTGCTTTTCCAGATTGACAATTCCCTTTTTCAGGGCTTCCAGATTTTCCTGCCCAAGATCTGTCTTCGCAACACCGCCATTATACTTAAGGGCACGTACCGTGGCAACCAGAACCACCGCATCCGGACGGAAACCACCCATCCGGCACTTGATGTCAAAAAACTTCTCTGCGCCGAGATCTGCGCCAAAACCAGCCTCCGTGATTGTATAATCTGCCAGTTTTAATGCCGTCTTCGTTCCCCGCATACTGTTGCAGCCGTGGGCAATATTGGCAAAGGGTCCGCCGTGGACGATAGCCGGCGTGTGCTCCAGCGTCTGGATCAGATTTGGTTTCAGTGCCTCTTTGAGCAACGCCGCCATAGCGCCCACTGCATTCAGTTCCTTTGCCGTCACCGGTTCTCCCTCATAATTGTACGCAACAATAATACGTCCAAGACGTTCTTTCAGATCTTCCATGTTTTCTGCCAGACAGAGGATCGCCATAATCTCCGAAGCCACCGTGATGATGAAATGATCCTCTCTGGTGACACCGTCCACTTTTCTTCCGAGACCAACGGTAATATTCCGGAGCACCCGGTCATTCATATCCTCACAGCGCTTCCAGACGATCTGTTTCGTGTCGATACCAAGGGCGTTTCCCTGATGAATGTGGTTATCCAGCATAGCCGCCAGCAGGTTGTTGGCGGAGGTGATAGCGTGAAAATCTCCGGTAAAATGAAGATTCAGTTCATCCATCGGCACCACCTGGGCATAGCCTCCTCCGGCTGCTCCCCCTTTAATACCAAAACACGGGCCAAGAGATGGTTCCCTCAATGCGATAACTGCTTTCTTCCCCAGCTTATCCATCGCCTGACCAAGACCGACGGTGGTGGTCGTCTTCCCCTCCCCTGCCGGGGTAGGATTGATGGCAGTCACCAGGATCAGCCTGCCGTCCTTTCTGTCCTTGATCTTATCCCAAAGACCGTCCGTCAGCTTTGCCTTATATTTTCCATAAAGATCCAGATCCTCTTCCTGGATATCCAGTTTTTTCGCAACTTCCTGAATCGGTTGAAGTTCTGCTTCCAAAGCAATCTCAATATCTGATTTCATCTTCTCTCTCCTTCTGGTCATATCGTTGAGGGGAGCTATCTGACAGCTCCATTATCTACCAACATCATAACATAAGTATACCACATTATCATGATAACTCAACCGTCAAATGCCAGCAGATTAGTAAGTATAAATCAACTCCGGGGTAATTTCTCTTCCAGAATATACCGGAGATATTCCCGGACGATATCCAGCTCCGGGGCGCACTGGTACAACATCCTGGCCCCCGCCACATCCTCGATCTCATTGAGGATCAGCCCTCCCCTGTCATCCACGATAAAATCGATGCCCGCCATGCCAAACTCCATCCCATCCAGGACGGCTTTCACAATGCAGACCTCCTGGCTGGAAAGATCATAGCGGCACACCTCGCCCCCCAGGGAAAAGTTGGCGCGGAAATCCCCGGAAGAACTCCGCATCACCGCTGCAAAGATCTTATTTCCCACAACATAAACTCTCACATCCCGGCTCAGTCTGCCCTCTGTCGAGAATCCGCCACCGATCATCGGCTGTAACACAAAGTCATGCCCGCTGATCCCATCCAGAACCTTCCTTTTCTCCTCCCCGATGGAAAACACCTGTGTTCCCCCATGGCCATCCACCGCTTTTATGACAAATTCAGAAGCCCTGCAAATCAGTTCCCGCTCCTCCTGTTCAAAGGAATTGCTGTAACAAAACTGTTTTTCAAACATGTCGACAAATTCTCCAGGCTTTTTTGAAAGAATGTCCGTAAGGTCCTTTCCCGAAAATGTCAGGGAGGGCACCGAAAGCGCCCGGTCCTTAAAATATTCCAGCGTCCGCCCCTTGTGATTGCAGACATAACTGACCTGATATGAATTGAAGACCGGGATCTTCGCCTGCTCCAGCCTCTGGTTGATCTCCGGGCAGATGGCCCGTACCAGGGCACACACTGGCATTTCTCCATTCCGGAGACGCCGGGGCAGGGTTTCTGCCAGCACCGGCTCCACCTGGATCTCATAGATACGGCTCCGCTCCCGGTACATCTGAATATAAGAAGCATTCCGCTCCATTCCTTCTCTGTCATAGATCATCCACAGTTTCATATCGCTTTTTCCTAAACCTCCATGCCGCTTTCAGCGCCCGGAAGAGATATACTCCATAATATAGTCCGCTGTATTTATTCCGGTGCAATCATAAAGATTTTTAAAATGGGCATTGGAGTTTACCTCACACACCAGGAAGCCATCTTCTGTGAACAAAAGATCCACCCCAGCAAAGTCACATCCCGTCGCCTGGCACGCCCGGACTGCCAGAAGGCAGGCAGCCTCCTCTGGCTCATACCTTTCCATATGGCCTCCACTGGTGATGTTGGCACGGAAATCATGGTCTGAATAACGCCGCATCGCCGCCACCACCTGATCACCTACCACCTGCAGCCGCAGATCCTGACCACGGCTGGAAGAAATATACTGCTGGAGAAGAAATGGTTTCTTTTCGATGGCTTTCAGGATACGCTCCAGTTCCTCACGGTTTCCCGCCATATAGACCTGTTCCCCAAAGGAGCCAAAGGCTTCCTTGACGATCAGGGGATATCCCAGTCCGCCTTCCAGGCTGTCCACAAAATCCAAGGAAGGAAACCCCACATTTTCATAGGTCATGGGAGCAGAGATGGTTCTGGGAATCGGAATCCCTGCTTCTAACAAGGAGAGATACGTTTTTCTTTTGTCATCGCACACTTCAATGGAACGGCTGCTGTTGTACACTGGAATTCCCGATAGCTCCAGATATCTGGCCAGGATCACGTCCTTGTCCCAGAACAGAACAAAATCCGGTCTGGAAACAGCGGGATCCAGCTCAAAGATTCCAGTATAAATCTCTGAGTTGGATCTCACTTCCAGACAGATTCCTTTTCTTTCTGCCGCCGCCACAAACATTTCAGTCAGTTCCGTAAATTTGCCCGTACAGAAAAACCCATTTACCACAAGCCATCCTCTCAAAGGTATCCTCCCTCTCATCCCTCTGTTTCCAGATAATTCTCAAACTGTTCCATGGACATAAGGATCGTCCTCGGCTTCGTTCCTTCCTCCGGTCCTACCACACCGGCATCACAGAGCTGGTCCATGATCCGGGCGGCGCGGTTAAAGCCGATGCGGAATACCCTTTGAAGCATTCCGATGGAAGCCTTATCCTTTTCAATGATAAAGCGCCCCACTTCCACAAAAAGCTCATCTCTTTCATTTCCTCCCGGTGCAGCCCCGGCAGCTCCTGCCTTGCCTCCCACCGGATTTGCCTCGATATGCTTCGTGATCTCCTCGTTATAAGATGGTCCCGACTGCTGCTGTTTCAGAAATGCCACCACGCCATCCCGCTCTTCATCGGATACGAAGGCTCCCTGAATACGCACAGGCTTGGGGTAATCCTGGGGCGCAAAAAGCATATCTCCATTTCCCAGCAGCTTCTCTGCCCCGGCGCTGTCGATGATGGTCCGGGAATCGATGGCAGAGGACACCGACAGGGCAATGCGGGATGGGATATTTGCCTTGATCAGACCAGTAATGACATTGACAGAAGGCCTCTGGGTCGCCAGTACCAGATGGATCCCCGCCGCTCTCGCCAGCTGCGCCAGACGGCAGACTGCATCTTCGACCTCTCCCGGCGCCACCATCATCAGATCCGCAAACTCGTCCACGATAATAACGATCTGGCACATCTTTTCATAAGTATTCTCTTCGTTGTATTTGAGACCGGCAATCTTTTTGTTATAACTCTTGATGTCACGGACGCCCAGTTCTGCAAATTTATTGTAGCGCACCGTCATCTCCTGCACCGCCCAGTTCAGCGCCGCAGAAGCTTTCTTGGGATCCGTCACCACAGGGATCATCAAATGGGGAATATCCGCATAAGCGGTCAGTTCCACCATCTTCGGATCTACCATGATAAATTTGACGTCATTGGGATCCGCCTTATAAATAATACTCATGATCAGCGTATTGATACACACCGATTTACCGGAGCCTGTCGCCCCTGCCACAAGCATATGGGGCATTTTGGCGATATCCGTCACAATGGTTTTGCCACTGATGTCCTTTCCCACAGCAAAGGTCACATTGGACCTGGCGCTCTGAAATTCCCTGCTCTCCAGCAGTTCACGGAGAGTCACCATATTCCGTTTGGCATTCGGTACCTCGATGCCCACCGCCGCTTTGCCGGGGATCGGTGCCTCGATCCTGATATCCGAAGCCGCCAGGCTCAGCTTGATATCATCCGCAAGTCTGGTGATGCTGCTCACCTTTACTCCCTGCTCCGGCACCAGCTCATACCGGGTCACACTAGGCCCGCAGCTCACATCCCCCATCTTTACCTTTACACCAAAACTCTCTAGTGTTCCCTGGAGTTTGGCTGCCGTGTCGATCAGATCTTTATCACTGAGGCCTTTGTTCCCTGCCTTGGGCTGGGAAAGAAGATCCAGGGAAGGAAATACATACGCATTTTCCTGCTGGGATTCCGGTTTCCTGATCTCTTCCTGGATCTGCTGGATCTCCGTTTGGGAATCCTCCGTTTTTGATTCTTTTTTCCCAGACTCCCCTGTCTTTGCTTCTTTTGTTTTTTGTCCCTTCGGTGCTGGGTCTTTGCTCTCTGACTTCTGATCATTCCTGTGATTTCCAAATTTTGTATCAAGTTCCTCCTGATACACCGGATTTTCATTTAAATCTGGTGTGCCTCCTCGGATAATGGATATATTCGGGAGTTCTGGCTCCTCATTAACCACACCAGAACGTTGTTGCTGTTCTTTCTTCCCTTCCTCTTCCGCCTCCGGCTCCACCGGTTGCATCTGCGCCTTTTTCCGTTTTCGTTTTGTCTCTTTTCCTTTCTTCTTCTCAAAGGTGTGTACTTTCATCTGCCGTTTGGCCGGCTCTTCCTCATCTTCTTCGTAATCCTCGTACTCTATGTAGTCCTTTTTCGCTGACTTTTCTTCGTACAGATCACGGATCGCCGCAAAGATCAGCTTCCTCGTGATAAGCATCACAAAAAGCAGAGTCAGTCCGAGTATGATGACCAGGGAACCGGCTCTTCCCGCCAGAAGCGTCAAAAGGTATGAAAGTATCCCTCCCAAAAAGCCTCCGCCAGTGCGCTCGCTGCTACAGATCTTGAATACTTCGATCAATCCTTCTGCCTTGCTGTCGATCACCCACTGGAAAATACCACAAAGACATATGTACAATCCCGCACTGTATATGATCTTACGTTTCAGCTCGGAATTGTCCGGGTTGGATATAAATAATCCACTTGCCACCAGAAGGCAGATTGGAAAAATATAAGAGACAGCACCAAAAAGTCCAAACAGCAGCCCGCTTAGGAGCTTTCCTCCGGCGCCGCACAGATCAAACAGACTCAGCAGTGACAAGATGGAAAATACGATGATCACCAAAAATGTAATCTCTCTTGCCAGAGGAGACGCTTCCTGAACTTTTTTCACAGGTTTTCTCTTCTTATTTGCCATTTTTCTTCAAACCTTTCCCTCTCCTTCAACGCCGCTTCTCAGGCGTGAATCACTTTTTTCAGATAGGCCAGTGCAGAAGAAAGATTGCCTACTTCATTCACCAGTTTTTCCTCCACCGCCTCTTTCCCCACAAGAACCGTTCCAAGATCTTTGGAAAGCATGCAGGTATTCATCATAAGCTCTTCAATCCGTTCTTTCTTCGCCTCACAGTTCCGCACGATAAAATCAATGATCCGGTCCTGGATCTGCTGGAACTGTCCATATGTCTGGGGAGCCCCGATCACCATGCCGCTCATGCGTACTGGATGTATGATCATCGTCGCACTGGGCACAATAAAAGAATGATCGGTAGCCGTCGCCAGCGGGACGCCGATGGAATGGCTGTCACCAATGATCAGCGACACCGTCGGCTTGCTGAGACCAGCGATCATCTCTGCCAGCGCCAGGCCGCAGGACACATCCCCACCCACTGTATTGACCAAAAATAAGATTCCCTTGACTTCCTCATCGTGTTCCGCAGTCGCCAATAGAGGAAGCAGATGTTCGTATTTCGTAGATTTCGTATTTTCTGAGACACACTCATGCCCCTCGATTTCTCCAATGATAGATAGCAGCTGGATGCCGCCCAGTTGGCATTGTCCGTATTCTTTGATATTCTCTGTTCCCATGTCACACACACCTTTTCTGATTATTACAGGCCTTCGGCCTACTCATAGTGTGACATTTATTCTCATCTTTATACGTCTTTTCCACGATCCCTGTGACTGACAGTGCCACCAGCCCCGCAAAGAAAAACATCATTCTGCTATCCCAGATGAAACTGGTTCTAAATCTGCGTCACCGGCTACAGACTTCTATACCATTTTTTTCGCCGGTCCTGTTTTACCGGAAATTCTCCGCGCAGCTGCCGCGGTCTCCGGACATCCACCTCGCACAAAAGACAGTCGTCTCCTGCACTGGTGGTAATACGCTGACATGGAATCTGGTTTCCCTCACAGTCATATGCCTCACTGGAATCCACGTACTCAATGCCGCCGCCCCGGCCTCTGCGGTTGACTCCCAATACTACAGACTGAGTTTCTATGGCTCTTGCCGGGAGCAGGCAGTGCCAGTGATGAATCCGCTCCCTGGGCCAGTTGGCGATCACCGCCAGCACCTCACAGTCCTCGCTGGCCGCCTGGAAAATTTCCGGAAAACGCAGATCGTAACAGATGAAAAGTCCCATGCGGATTCCCTCAAGTTCTGCCAGCACCAGTTGATCTCCAGGAGTATAGACGCGGTCCTCGCCGCCATAAGAAAAAGGATGTATCTTCGTGTAGTCCGCAAGGATCTCCCCCCTGTCAACTACCACAAAATGATTCGTTCCCTTCTCCCCTTCCCGGTGGATATAACCAAACCCCACCGCTATTCCATACTGCTCTGACTGCTCCAGAAAAAAAGCTACTGTAGGACAGTGCCGGCATTGGTCCCCGGTCTCCCCGCAGCCCTGGACATCCATAGTAAATCCCGTCAGCGTCATCTCTGGAAAAAGGATAAGGCGAGCCCCAGATTCCGAGGCCCGCTTTATCAGTTCCCTACACTTTTTCTGGTTCACAGACTTATTCTCCCACGCTGTGTCCATGCTGGTAAGTGCTATTTTCATAAATGCATCAGGCATTTTCTTTGAGATCCTTCATGCTAAAAGAAATTCTGCCCATCTTGTCTTTTCCAAGGCAGACAACTTTTACCTTGTCGCCCAGCGTCAGCTCATCTTCCACATGGTTGATCCTTCGCCTGCAGATATTAGAAATATGAACCATGCCTTCTTTGCCAGGGGCAAATTCGATGAAAGCACCAAAATCTTTTATACTTACAACGGTTCCTTCCAGAACCTGTCCCTTCTCAAAATCTGTCACGATGATCTCGATCAGACGAAGCGCCTCATCCATCATTGCCTTGTCAGTACCGCATACCGATACCGCTCCATCATCGGTAATATCAATCTTCACGCCAGTGCGCTCGATCAGCGTATTGATCGTCTTTCCTCTCTGGCCAACCACATCGCCGATCTTCGCCGGATCGATCATGATCTGCTTAATCTTTGGAGCAAATTCATTTACTTCCTTGCGCGGCTCTGCGATAGCTTTTGACATTACTTCATCCAGTATATAGGTTCTTGCCTCTTTGGTACGATGGATCGCACCTTCCACGATCTCACGGGTGAGGCCGTGAATCTTAATGTCCATCTGGATAGCTGTAATTCCTTTATGAGTACCGGCAACCTTAAAGTCCATATCGCCAAAGAAATCCTCCAGCCCCTGGATATCCGTAAGGATCAGATAGTCATCATCGGAATCCCCGGTCACCAGACCTACGGAAATGCCTGCTACCGGCGCTTTGATCGGCACGCCTGCCGCCATCAGTGACAACGTGGAGGCACAAATACTTCCCTGGGAAGTAGAACCATTGGACTCCATGATCTCTGATACGGTACGGATCGTATAAGGGAACTCTTCCTCCGAAGGGATCACTGGTATAAGAGCTCTCTCTGCCAGCGCCCCATGTCCGATCTCACGGCGGCCCGGCCCTCTGCTCGGTCTTGTCTCACCTACCGAATAGGATGGGAAATTATAATGATGGATGTATCTCTTGGATGTGATATGCTCGTCCAGTCCATCCAGTTTCTGTCTTTCAACCAGCGGTGCCAGTGTGGTCACATTGAGCACCTGTGTCTGTCCTCTGGAGAACAATCCGGAACCGTGAACGGTAGGAAGCACGTCAATCTCTGCCGCCAGGGGACGGATCTGTGTCACCTCCCGGCCGTCCGGACGTTTGTGATCCTTCAGGATCATCTTGCGGACAGTCTTCTTCTGGAATTTATAAACGGCCTCGTCGATCAGCTCCATCCACTCCGGATGCGCTTCTTCGTAGCGCTCCTCCAGCTGATCCTTGATCTTGCGGATATTTTCCTCACGAACCTGCTTTACATCCGTGAACACAGCTTCTTCCATGGCCTCCGGAGTGACAAAGGAAACCATATCCTCATACATATCCTCCGGTATATCAAAATGCTCATATTCATGTTTTTCTTTTCCACACTCAGCAACAATCTTATCAAAAAATTCGATGATCTGGCCATTTACCTCGTGAGCCTTATAGATTGCTTCGATCATAAGATCCTCTGGCACCTCGTTGGCACCTGCCTCGATCATGATCACCTTTTCCCTGGTGGAAGCCACCGTAAGGGCGAGATCGGAAACCTGTCTCTGCTCTGAAGTCGGGTTTACCACCAGCTCGCCGTCCACCAGACCGATCTGTGTCGCTGCCGTCGGTCCGTCAAAAGGAATATCGGAAATACATGTGGCGAGAGCAGAACCAAGCATCGCCGTGAGCTCCGGGCTGCAGTCCTGATCCACACACATTACCAGATTTTCAAGAGTCACATCGTTCCGGTAATCTTTCGGAAACAATGGCCGCATCGGCCGGTCGATCACACGGCAGGTCAGGATTGCATTGTCGGAAGGTTTTCCCTCCCGTCTCGTAAATCCGCCGGGAATCTTTCCCACAGAATACATCTTTTCATTATACTCCACGCTGAGCGGGAAAAAATCAATCCCCTCTCTCGGTTTTTCAGAAGCTGTCGCGGTTGATAATACAACCGTATTTCCGTAATGCATAAATGCTGCACCATTCGCCTGGGCAGCTACTCTTCCAATATCCACAGAAAGCGTTCTTCCCCCAAGCTCCATTGAAAATGTCTTGTACATATTTTTTTCTCCTTACATTCTTATTAAATTAGAGATTCCGAAACAACTGAAAAATACATTATCCGCCCTCTCAGATAATGCACTTTTCAGAAGTCTCGGACAAATCTCTATATTTGCTTTTTTACACATACATTAAAAGTATAACATAATATCTCCGTAAAGGAAACACTTTTTTTAATATTGCGGTCGTACCTGCAAATCTTATCACACAGCGTCTGCGCCATCACACCATCTTTTTCGCCGGATAACTGATATCCTCTCCGTCCCACAGCAGAACTTCATCATGAAAGAAGGGTACCCGCATCAATCCTGCACCGAACAGGTATGCCCGGTCCCTCTCTGCAATCTCGTCCAGACGCAGCCATTTCACCGCTACGATGGATTGTTCCTCCATGGAAAGTTCCGGATCCAGTCCTTTTACCGCTTCTGCATTCTCCGGGATCTCTACCAGAAAGGTATAGACCCGGCTTTCGAGATCCGGCTTATACTCGATGGTCAGAGGCCTCAGGATCCTTCCCTGCACATTACACTCCTCTGCAAGTTCCCGCAGCGCCGCCTGCTCCGGCGTCTCTCCTTCTTCAATTCCTCCACCGGGAAGATTATAAAAATCCCGTCCAAACAATTCATGCTCTACAAGAAGAATCCGGTCTCCCCGGATCACCATGGACTGACTTCTATCTCTTTTCATAGGCCACCTCCGTCACTTTCAAAGCAGATAGACAAAAATGATAGTTGCGGCTACAGAACATCCATTAACCACACCTATCATTTTCTACTGCCCCACCGAGCAAACAATTCTTACTTTCTCAGACCCAGTCTTGCGATCAGGGCACGATACCCCTCCAGATCTGTTTTCTTCAGATAATCCAGAAGACCACGTCTCTTACCTACCATTTTCAAAAGACCTCTTCTTGAGTGATGGTCTTTTTTGTTCTCCTTCAAATGTTCTGTCAGCGTATTGATCCTCTCTGTCAGAAGAGCCACCTGAACCTCTGGTGAACCTGTGTCGTTTGGTGTTCTTCCAAACTCTTTAATGATCTCTGCTTTTTTCTCTGTTGTCATCATCTTAACATACCTCCATATTTTTTAAATGCCAATTACCAAGAACCGGTCGGAGTCGTCCTGATTCTGAGTATTGGTTGATTCAACTCGATTATCTTACCACATATCCTCAGATCTGTAAAGTTTTTTCTCTGAATTTTCCAAATTTTAGCCCCGCCATTCTTTTCTTTCCCTACTTTGGGGGTGGAATATTTCTGTAAAAGGTGTATAATAATTGCGGGAGCACGCTGGTGCGGAGCAATTCGTGGTATCATACCGCCACAACCAGAGACAAAAAGAAACATACAGGAGGTCACACCCATGTTATTCTATCAGTGGATACACAAGATCAGTCCCACCCGGATCATCGCCATGAGCTTTATTCTCGTTATATTGACGGGAACCCTCCTGCTATGCCTTCCGGTATCCTCCCGGAGCGGGCAGTGGACCACCCCCCTGGATGCCCTGTTCACTTCCACCAGTGCAACCTGTGTGACAGGACTGATCATCGCCGACACTTATACGAACTGGTCCATTTTTGGCCAGCTGGTCATACTGACCATGATCCAGATCGGCGGCATCGGGCTTATGACCATTATTTCCATGATCTTTATTATGATGAAGAAAAAGTTAAATATGCAGGAACGCATGATTCTGATGCAGGCGGCAGGAAATGTCCAGGTGGGCGGCATGGTCCGTCTCGTCAAGCGGATCCTCGCCGGCACTGCCATTTTAGAAGGCATCGGGGCTCTTTTTCTCGCCATCCGGTTCGTCCCGCGGATGGGCTGGGGACAGGGTCTGTACTATGCTGTATTCCACTCAGTGTCCGCCTTCTGTAATGCCGGCTTTGACCTGATGGGAAAATACGAACCCTATTCTTCTTTTACCGCCTATCAGGATGACTGGCTGGTGGGTATGACTCTCTCCCTGCTGATCATTATCGGCGGCATCGGATTTTTAGTATGGGAGGATGTGCTGAAAAACAAGCTTCATTTTTCCAGATACTCCCTCCATGCCAAACTGATCCTGATCACCACGGGAATCCTCCTGATCCTGGGAACCGCGGGCTATTTTTTCTTTGAGTCCGGCTATACCATGAAAGGCGACGGTATTCCAGAACGGATGATAAAATCTTTTTTTGCCTCCACTACCATGCGCACGGCGGGCTTCAATACCATTGATTACAGCCAGATGTCCCCTTCTTCCGTCCTCCTCTCCAATGCCCTTATGATGATCGGCGGAAGTCCCGGTTCCACAGCCGGGGGCATCAAAACCACTACCCTGGCGGTCATATTTATCTCCATGGTCACCATGTCCCGCGGATATTCTGACAGCACGATATTTCGGAAACGGCTGGGAAAAGATCTGGTCAAGCAGGCGGCGGTGATCGTCATCGTATATCTCACCTATGTGATCCTGGGCACTATGCTAATCTGCCACGTAGAAGGCATGGATCTTTCCGTCGTCCAGTTTGAAGTGATCTCCGCCACCTGTACCGTCGGCGTCACCATGGGCATCACTCCTACCCTGAGCGCCCTGTCCCACATCATACTGATCCTTCTTATGTACAGCGGGCGCATCGGCGGTTTCACCCTGATGCTGGTATTTGGGGAATGTGATAAAAAACCGCCGCTCAAACGGCCGAAAGAAAAAATTCTCATCGGCTGATCCAATATCGAATAAAGAAAGGAAATCAAAATGAAAACAATTTTAGTCATTGGAATGGGGATGCTTGGCCGTTGCCTTGCCGCAAAAATGCAGGAGTTAGGAAATGATGTCATGATCATAGACAAAGACGAGGAAAGGATACAGGAACTCTCCACCATATTTGGCGATGCCATCGCCGGGGACTGCACCAATCCCGCCGTCCTCAAGAGCATCGGAGTGAACAATTTTGATTACTGCTTTGTAGCCATCGGAGAAGATTTTTATGCCTCCCTGGAGATCACCTCTATCCTCAAAGAACTGGGAGCTTCTTTTGTGGTGTCCAAGGCAAAACGGCTCCGCCAGGCCGAATTTCTGAAAAAGATCGGGGCTGACGAAGTATTTTACCCAGAAAAAGAAATTGCCGAAAAACTTGCGGTCCGCTATAATGCCACAAATATATTCGATTACATCGAACTGACCTCGGATTGTTCGATTTTTGAAATCCCGATCATCCCGGACTGGATCGGCAAAACCATCATCGACATCAATGTCCGCCGGGAGTACAGTGTCAATATCATCGCTATCAAAAACGGACAGTCCATCGATCCCATGCCCAAGGGGGACTATACCTTCCAGAAGGATGACCATATCGTTGTGATTGGAAAATCTTCCGATGTATTTAAGCTGTCGGCAAAGACAAACTAACGCCTCTTCCGACGATCTTCTTAGCGCCCCTCGATGGTTGCGATATCGATCAGCGACATCTGGGTCTTATCCACATGTTCCAAAGAAGTCAGCAGGGCATTTGCCGTGTCCAGGGAGGTGAGGCAGGTGACTCCTGTCTCGATGGAAGTACGACGGATCAGGAAACCATCGTGAGAATGCTCTCCCTGCTTGGGAATATCGATCACCAGGTCGATCTCGTGTTCCAGTAACAGATCCATCAGTGTCGGCGCTTCCTGCTCAATCTTATTGATGCCGATCACCTCGACGCCCGCCCTGGCAAGAGCTTTTTTGGTCCCCAGAGTGGCGTAGATCTCATACCCCAGGGCAAGAAAACGTCTGGCAATGGGAACTGCATTCACCTGTTCTGGGGTACGCACTGTAAGGATCATTTTTTTGTGCTGCGGCAGATTGATGCCGGCACCAAGAAATGCCTTTGACAACGCCTCATGAAAGGTCCTGGCGATACCGAGACACTCCCCGGTGGACTTCATCTCCGGCCCAAGGCTGATCTCGGCGCCACGGAGTTTTTCAAAGGAAAATACCGGCATCTTGATGGCGATATAATCTGCCTTTTTCGCCAGTCCTGTCTCATATCCAAGTTCTCTGATCTTCGCTCCCAGGATCACCTGGGAAGCCAGCTTCACAATGGGAATCCCCGTAACCTTGCTGATATAGGGCACCGTCCGGGAAGAACGGGGATTGACCTCGATCACATAGACTTCCTCCTGATACACGATAAACTGTATGTTGATCAGTCCGATGACATGGAGGGATCTGGCGAGCTTTCTCGTATAATCCACCAGAACCTCCTGAATCTCCGGTTTGATGCTCTGGGCTGGATAAACAGAAATACTGTCTCCCGAATGAATTCCGGCGCGCTCGATGTGTTCCATAATACCAGGTATGAGTATATCTTCACCATCACACACGGCATCCACTTCTACCTCTTTCCCCATCAGATATTTATCCACAAGAATCGGATGTTCCTGTACATGGCGGTTGATAATGGACATAAATTCTATGATGTCATCATCGTTGATGGCGATCTGCATCCCCTGGCCCCCCAGCACATAGGAGGGGCGCACTAGTACCGGATATCCCAGTTCATTTGCCGCCTCCAGCGCCTCTTCGGTGGTAAATACAGTATGCCCCTTCGGTCTCGGGATCGCGCATTCTTCCAGAATCTGGTCAAACAGCTCTCTGTCCTCTGCGGCATCCACATTTTCTGCGCTGGTTCCAAGAATCGGAACCCCCATCTCCATCAATGCCTGGGTGAGCTTGATGGCGGTTTGTCCGCCAAACTGAACGACAGCTCCGTCGGGTTTTTCAATGTCTACGATATTTTCTACATCCTCTGGAGTCAAAGGCTCAAAGTACAGTTTATTTGCCACATCAAAATCTGTACTTACGGTCTCCGGATTGTTATTTACGATAATGGTCTCATAACCGCTCTGTTCTAACGACCAAGCACTGTGCACCGAACAAAAATCAAATTCGATGCCCTGGCCGATGCGGATGGGACCAGAGCCAAGTACCATCACTTTTTTCTTTGTTTTCACCGCATCCGCTTCGCACTCACTGCCAAAGCAGCTGTAATAATAGGGGGTTGCCGCCTCAAATTCCGCCGCGCAGGTATCCACCATCTTAAAGGCGGCGGTAATTCCGTTAGCAATACGCAGGTCATGGACTTCCCGCTCCGTCATTCCGGCATAACCGGCGATGACCTTATCAGGAAACTCAATCCGCTTTGCTTCCGCAAGAAGTTCCGGCGTCAGCGGCTCCCTCTTAAGACGCTGCTCCATCTCTACCAGGATCGCGATCTTATCGATAAACCACCGGTCAATCTTTGTGATCTCATGGATCTCATCGTAGGCCGCTCCTTTTCGGATCAGCTCCGCTATGATATAGATTCTCCGGTCATCCACGATACGGACACGCTCTAACAGCTCCTCTTTGGAACGGTCTGTATATCTGCCGATATCCAGGCTGTCGATATGCTGCTCCAAGGAACGCAGCGCCTTCATCAGAGCCCCTTCAAAATTTGTACAGATGCTCATGACCTCTCCGGTGGCCTTCATCTGGGTGGTCAGAGTCCTCTTTGCCTTGATAAACTTATCAAAAGGTAATCTTGGGATTTTCACCACACAATAATCCAGCGCCGGCTCAAAGCTGGCGAAAGTTTTGCCAGTAATGGCATTGGGAATCTCATCCAGAGTATAGCCCAGGGCGATCTTCGCCGCCACCTTGGCGATAGGGTACCCCGTAGCTTTTGATGCGAGGGCGGAAGAACGGCTGACTCTCGGATTTACCTCAATGACACAGTACTCAAAAGATTCCGGATGGAGAGCAAACTGCACGTTGCAGCCTCCCGTGATGTTCAGTTCAGTGATGATATTTAATGCTGAGGACCGGAGCATCTGATATTCTTTATCCGACAGGGTCTGGGATGGCGCCACCACAATACTGTCTCCCGTATGGACGCCCACAGGATCGAGATTCTCCATATTACAGACCGTGATGCAGTTGCCGCCGGCATCCCGCATCACCTCATACTCGATCTCCTTCCAGCCAGCGATACAGCGCTCGATAAGGCACTGTCCCACCCGGGAGAGACGCAGGCCGTTTGCACAGATCTCCCTCAGTTCTTCCTCGCTGTCAGCGATGCCGCCCCCACTGCCCCCCAGGGTGTATGCGGGACGGATCACCACGGGATAGCCGATGGTGTTTGTAAATGCCACCGCGTCTTCCACGGTCTCCACCACTTCACTGGCGGCGATGGGCTCTCCGATCTTTTCCATGGTCTGTTTAAATTCCAGACGGTCCTCGGCTTTTTTGATCGTCAGGGAGGTAGTTCCTATTAATCGAACTTTCTCTTCCTCCAGAAATCCGCACTCTTCCAGCTCCATGGCGATATTCAGCGCCGCCTGGCCGCCCAATGTGGGCAGGACGCTGTCCGGTTTTTCCTTCCGGATCAGATTCTTTACCACGTCCACCGTCAGCGGCTCAATATAAACCTTATCCGCAATATCTTTGTCGGTCATGATGGTAGCGGGATTCGAGTTGATCAGTACAACCTCAATCCCCTCTTCTTTCAGGGAACGGCATGCCTGGGTTCCCGCATAATCAAACTCCGCTGCCTGTCCAATGACGATCGGACCAGAGCCAATCACCAAAACCTTCTGTATTCCTTCCATCTTAGGCATATCACGCTTCCTCCTTCATCATACTCATAAACCGCTCAAACAATATTTCGGAATCCTTTGGCCCGGCACATGCCTCCGGGTGGAACTGCACCGTAAAAATATTTTTTCCTACATATCGAAGCCCCTCCACAGTGCCGTCGTTTACATTGACAAAAGCCGTCTTCGCCACTCCCTCCGGGATGGTGTCCTCTTTTACCACGTACCCGTGGTTCTGGGATGAGATGTAGACTCTTCCGGTCTCCAGATCCTTCACCGGATGATTCGCGCCCCGGTGCCCATACTTCATCTTCCCGGTATCTGCCCCCAGGGCAAGGGCCATCAGCTGATGGCCAAGACAGATGGCAAAGATCGGTACATCAGAAGCATACAGGGTTTTCAGATTCTCAATTACTTCCCCGCAGTCCTTCGGATCCCCCGGTCCATTGGTGATCATGATGCCGTCGGGATTCCCCGCCAGAATATCTTCCGCTTTCGTCCGTGCGGGATAGACCGTCACCTCACAGCCTCTTCTCAGCAGGCATCTGACAATATTAAATTTTGTCCCTACGTCAAGAATAGCAACCTTCTTCGTAATCGGAATGCTGCTATCTGTATCAAAATCCCCCGGCCGATAGGATACAATTTCTTTTGCTGTTACCCTGTCAACAACGCCGAGGACACTATATTGTTTTAATTTTCTTGTGACGTTCTCCAGATCAAAAGCTGCATTGGTGGTGATCATGCCATTCATCGTTCCTTTTTCCCTGAGGATTCTGGTAAGGGCACGGGTATCAATTCCCTCAATTCCCGGAATATCCTGTTCCACCAGAAATTCCTGGACGCTCTGCTCATCCCGGAAATTGCTGCTGAGCCTGGACAATTCACGGACAATAAAGCCATCCACACTAGAACGCTTTGACTCCATATCCCTCCGGCATATGCCATAATTCCCAATCAGGGGATAGGTCATTGCCACTGCCTGTCCCGCATAACTGGGATCCGTCAGCACCTCCAGATAACCGGTCATGGAAGTGTTAAATACGATCTCGCTGACCACTTCTCTTGTACTTCCGATGCTTTTTCCGGTAAATACGGTTCCATCTTCCAGAATCAAATAAGCTTTCATATACTGCCTCCATTCCATTATTCAAACGCCAGGATCATTTCCGCCGTTTCCACCAGATTGTTCCCGCTGTCCATGCTGAGCTTCTGGATATATTTGTGCGCATCCTTTTCCGTCATCTGATTGCGCTCCATCAGAAGGGCTTTCGCCGCATCAATGGTCTTTTGTTCCTCCGCCGTCCGCCTTTTCGGCAGCTTTTTCTTCTGCCTTTTCAATTCCCTGGCAATGTCCATGGTCATCATATGTATGGTATTGATCAGTTCCCGGGAGTGAAGCGGCATGGACAGACATACGATCTCCCGGCTGTAGCAGTCTTCCAGTCTGGCAGGACTTGCCACCAGAAGCATGGAAAACTCTCTGGGCAGATAGCCGAATAGTTCACTGTAATGCATATCCGGCAGCTTATACCCGCTGACCACAATACCCCCATCGGAATCGTTTGCCACACTGATCACCTGAGACGCGCTGTTACACGCCAGTATATCCTCATAACCGCCGCGGTTTAAGACTTTTTTTATTTTTTTTGCATCCTCCAGATTTGGAAACGCGACAAGGATCCGCATGGCAGACGTTCACCTCCTATTATACCTGAATGTACTAGACGCGGTCGAGATATTTTTCCACCTCCCAGGCTGTCACCTGTCTGGAAAACTCTTCCCATTCCTCTTTCTTTTCATTGATGATGATCTCAGAGAGGGTTTTTCCGAACACCTCCTGCAGGAATGTATCTTTTTCAAAAGCATGGATCGCCTCCCGCAGCGATCTCGGAAGAATGTCAAACTGGAGATTCTGATCCCCACTGACGTCATCCATACTCACCGGCGGCTCCAGCTTCTCCCGGATCCCCTCCAGACCGGCAGCCAGACAGCCCGCCAGCACCAGATAAGGATTGCTGGCGCCATCCGGGCTCCGCAGCACTACTCTCGGACCGATCGCTCCCACATTGGTGATGCGGATCAGAGGGGTTCTGCTGGTGCGGGACCAGGTGATCTCCACCGGGGCATTGTAGCCTGGCACCAGCCTTTTATAGGAATTTATGATGGGATTATTGATCAGGGTCA
Source organism: uncultured Roseburia sp. (assembly GCA_947070915.1). Taxonomy (GTDB): domain Bacteria; phylum Bacillota; class Clostridia; order Lachnospirales; family Lachnospiraceae; genus Eubacterium_F. Next base: position 14,538 of record CAMTDY010000005.1, on the reverse strand, counting down.
GCCCCTTGATATGGCGGATGATGCCCGCCATAAAATGATATGCCCTTTCGCTCATGCCGTCCGCCGCATTCGGGTCGGCAAATATATTATCTCCATCTTTGCTCAAAAACATGTTCAGCATCATGGCAGATCCTTTTAAACCATATCGTGGCTTTGGCATAAAGGTAGCATGCAGTCCATGCCGCTTCGCCACCGTGCGGACCGTCAGCTTAAAGGTCATGATGTTGTCTGCGGTGCGAAGTCCCTCATCACACATAAAGTCGATGCAGTGCTGCGCCACTTCGTTGGAGTGATAAGAACTCTCCATGGCAAAGCCCATCTCCTCCAGGGAAAGTATCATGTCGCGCCTCGCATTTTCCCCGGAATCCAGCGGCCCGATATCAAAGAATCCGCCCTTTTCCCTGGAATTTGTCGTGGGCTGTCCGTTCTCATCGGTATCAAAGAGAAAAAACTGGCTCTCTGGCCCCACATGGAAAGAAAAACCCTCTCTCTCTGCCTCTGCTGTTACCTTTTTTAAAATATATCTCGGATCTGCCTCATAGGGCGTGCCGTCAGGATTGAGCACATCGCAGATGAACCTCGCCACCCGTCCTCTCTGGGGCCGCCAGGGAAAAATGGTAAAAGTATCCAGATCCGGAGCCAGGATAAATTCTGACAGTTCCTTCGTGTCGTATCCCTGAATAGCGGCTCCGTCAAACATACAACGGTTGTTCAGAATCTGATCGAGATGATCGCTGGTCATCGCCACATTTTTTAACCCGCCAAAACTGTCCACAAACTGCAGACGGATAAATCCCACATCTTCCTCCTCCACTAACCGTATAATGTCCTGCTTGGTATAATTTCCCATTTTTTCTCCTCCTTATAAACAATATAGGATGTTCTTCCCAATCCTTCTCACTTCAAGTTACCTTTCAATTACATTCAATTTAAGTTCGAGTACCCCATCAGATCTTCGTCTACTTCTCTCGCCACCTCCCGGCCTTCCCGGATCGCCCAGACCACCAGGGACTGTCCCCGGTGCATATCACCGGCGGCAAATACACGTTCTACATTTGTCTTATACTGACCAGGTTTGGTAAACACATTAGACCGTTCGGTCAGTTTCAGACCAAAATCCTCGGCGATATATTCCTGGGTTCCCAGAAATCCGGCGGCAATAAACACGAGATCCACATCCATAACATACTCACTGCCCGGGATCTCACTCATATTCATGCGTCCCGTCTTTTCATCCCTGGTCCATGCCAGTTTCACCGCCTTTACCTTCGTCAGGCAGCCCTTTTCATCTTTGATAAATTCTTTTACCGTGGTTTCATAGATCCGGGGATCACTGCCAAACACAGCGATGGCTTCCTGCTGGCCATAATCGGTCTTTAATACCTTGGGCCACTCCGGCCAGGGGTTATTGTCGGCCCGCTCTTCCGGTGGTTTGGGCATCATCTCCAGCTGTACTACACTTTTTGCCCCCTGCCGGATAGAAGATCCCACACAGTCGTTTCCGGTATCTCCGCCGCCGATCACCAGAACATTTTTTCCTTTGGCATCGATCACATCTTTATACTCCGGGTCCATCACATGTTTTGTCACCCTGGTGAGATAATCTACGGCAAAATAAATTCCCTCTGCTTCTCTGCCTGGCGCCTTGATGTCTCTGGGCTTCGATGAACCGCAGGTGAGGATCACCCTGTCATATTCCTTCAGAAGTTCTTCTGCTTTCACGTCAACTCCAACATTTATTCCCGTACGGAATTCTACTCCCTCTTCTTCCATGATCTTAACCCTGCCCTCGATCACTGTCTTTTCTAACTTCATGTTCGGGATCCCGTACATCAGAAGCCCGCCGGGGCGGTCGGAGCGCTCGAACACCGTCACATTGTGTCCCCGCTTGTTCAACTGGTCTGCCGCCGCCAGGCCGGAGGGTCCAGAGCCCACCACTGCCACCTTTTTCCCGGTCCTCACCTTAGGCGGCTTCGCTTCCATCAGACCGTTGGCATAGCCGTACTCAATGATGGCATTTTCATTTTCCTTAATGGTGACTGGCGTATCGTTCAGTCCGCAGGTACATGCCGCCTCACAGGGCGCGGGGCAGACCCGGGAGGTAAACTCCGGAAAATTATTGGTCTTAAGCAGCCTTCCCAATGCCTCCGTGTAATTCCCCAGATAGATCAGATCGTTCCATTCCGGGCACATATTGTTTAGCGGACACCCGGAAGCCATCCCGCCAATCATCATTCCTGACTGGCAGAAGGGCACGCCGCAGTCCATGCATCTGGCCGCCTGGCACCGGCGCTCATTCTCCCCCATGGGTACATGAAATTCATTGAAGTTCTGGATCCGTTCAAGAGGTGCCGTCTCCGTGTTTCCCCTGCGGTCATATTCTAAAAATCCGGTTGGTTTTCCCATAGCTTTCAACCCTTTCTTCATTATAAATTAATTATATCTGCAATGCAACGTCTTTCCCCGGCCCCTTTCAGGGTCACTGTCAGGAAATTTCCTTCTGGGTCTCATAAAATGCCTCGATCTGGGCCTGCTCATTGCTCAGCCCTTTCTCTTCCATCATGGCAATCTTCTGCAGCATGTTCTTGTAGTCATGAGGTATGATCTTCTTGAACTTCGGAAGAACCTCCTTGAAGTTCTCAAGAATTTCCTTACCCTTTTCTGAACCCGTCGCCTCTACATGCGCCGTGATCATATTCTTAAGCTGCATGACATCATATTTGTTGGACACTGCCTCTGAGGAAACCAATTCCTTATTCAGTTTCAGATACAAGTCGCTGTTCTCATCCAGAACATAGGCGATACCGCCGCTCATTCCGGCGGCAAAGTTCTTCCCGGTAGAACCAAGGATCACCACGCAGCCGCCGGTCATATACTCGCAGCCATGCTCGCCCACGCCCTCCACCACAGCGTGAGCACCAGAGTTTCTCACACAGAACCGCTCCCCTGCCACACCATTGATATAAGCGGTACCGCTGGTGGCGCCGTATAACGCCACATTCCCGATCACAATGTTATCCTCCGGTTTATACTGGATGTTTTCCGGCGGATACACGATAAGTTTTCCTCCGGAAAGCCCCTTGCCAAAGTAGTCATTGCTGTCACCTTTAAGCTCCAGGGTCAGCCCTTTGGGGATGAAGGCGCCAAAGCTCTGCCCACCACTTCCAGTACATTTTACCCTAAAGGTATCCTCTTCCAGATCGTCTCCCAGTTTTTTTGTGATCTGGGATCCAAAGATCGTTCCCAGGGACCGGTCGGTATTAGTCACCTTAACTGAGATCTCCTTCTTTTCCCCGGTCTCCAGATTCTCCGCAAATTTTTTCAAAAAAACTTTTTCATCCATGGTTTTATTTAACTTAAAGTCATAGATATCCTTGCTGTTGAACTTGCTCTTTTTCTCCTTCACAAAGGGGTTGTCGATGATCGCGGAGAGATCCAGTTTGCCGGCCCTCTCATTATCGATATCTTCCCGCACTCTCAGAAGATCGGAACGTCCCACCAGCTCATCCAGCGTAGCCACGCCAAACTTCGCCATCAGTTCCCGGACTTCTTCTGCGATGAACCTCATAAAATTCTCCACGTATTCCGGTTTTCCCTTGAACCTCTTGCGAAGTTCCGGATTCTGTGTCGCCACCCCCACCGGACAGGTATCCAGGTTGCATACCCGCATCATAACACATCCCATGGTCACAAGAGGCGCTGTGGCAAATCCAAACTCCTCCGCCCCAAGAAGAGCAGCGATCATAACATCACGCCCAGTCATCAGCTTTCCATCGGTCTCAATAACCACCTTAGACCGCAGTCCGTTCATCAAAAGCGTCTGATGGGTCTCTGCCAGCCCCAGCTCCCAGGGAAGCCCGGCATTGTGAATGGAACTTCCCGGCGCCGCTCCGGTACCGCCGTCGTAGCCGGAGATCAGGATCACCCCTGCTCCTGCCTTCGCCACGCCGGCCGCTACGGTGCCGACCCCTGCCTCAGAGACCAGTTTCACCGATATCCTCGCATCCCGGTTGGAGTTTTTCAGATCATAGATCAACTGTGCCAGATCTTCGATGGAATAAATATCATGATGTGGCGGCGGCGAGATCAGAGATACCCCTGGTGTGGAGTGTCTCGTCTTTGCCACCCAGGGATATACTTTTTTCCCTGGCAGATGCCCGCCCTCTCCCGGCTTTGCGCCCTGCGCCATCTTGATCTGGATCTCCTTGGCACTGACCAGATATCTGGAGGTCACGCCAAAGCGTCCCGAAGCCACCTGCTTGATGGCAGAACAGCGGTTTAAACCGTCTTTTCCCACGGTGAGCCGTTCCAGGCTCTCTCCTCCCTCACCACTGTTTGATTTCCCATGAAGCCGGTTCATGGCGATGGCAAGGGTCTCATGGGCCTCCTGGGATATGGAGCCGTAAGACATGGCTCCGGTCTTAAAGCGTTTCACGATCTCCTCCACACTCTCCACTTTAGAAAGGGCGATCCCCTTCTTCGGGAAGTTAAAGTCAAGGAGGCTTCTTAAGTTCACGTAAAGGTCTTCCCGGTCGATCTCATGGGAATACTCCTTGAACTTTTTATAATCACCGGTTCTGGTCGCCTCCTGCAGAAGATGGATGGTTTTCGGATTATAGAGATGTTCCTCTTTTCCACTGCGGCTCTTGTGGTTTCCAATACTGTCAAGAGTGATATCTGTACCCAGTTCCAGCGGATCAAATGCTTTATCATGAAGCATCTCTACCTGGTTCTGAATGTCCTCGATATCCAGTCCGCCGATCCGGGAAACGGTTCCGGTAAAATACGGATCAATGAAATTTTTCGACAGTCCCACTGCCTCAAAGATCTTGGCTCCCTGATAGGACTGGATCGTGGAAATTCCCATTTTGGAAGCGATCTTTACAATTCCATGAAGAACCGCAGAATTATAATCGTTCACTGCCACGTAATAATCCTTATCCAGCATACGGCTGTCAATGAGGCCGCGGATCGTATCCAGCGCAAGGTAGGGATTGACAGCGGTGGCACCAAATCCAAGCAGCGTGGCAAAGTGGTGTACCTCTCTTGGTTCCGCACTCTCTAAGATCATGGAAAGGGAAGTCCGTTTCTTCGTGTTGACCAGATGCTGCTGCATGGCAGATACCGCCAGAAGCGCCGGGATCGCCACATGGTTCTCGTCCACTCCCCGGTCGGAGAGGATCAGAATATTGGCGCCGTCCTTATAAGCCCGGTCTGCCTCCAGATAAAGACGGTGGATCGCCTTTTCCAGAGAAGTATTTTTATAGTAGGTGATAGGAATAACCGCCACCTTAAAACCGGGTACATTCATGGACTTGATCTTTAGGAGGTCGGTATTCGTAAGGATTGGATCGTCAATCTTCAGTGAATGGCAGTTTTCCGCTTTCTCTTCCAGCAGATTTCCCGCATCCCCAATGTATACCGTAGTGGAGGTCACGACCTCTTCCCGGATAGCATCGATAGGCGGATTGGTCACCTGGGCAAAACGCTGTTTAAAATAGTTATACAAAGGCTGGGGCTGGCCGCTCAGCGCCGCCAGCGGCGTGTCGTGTCCCATCGCCGCGATGGGCTCAGATCCATTCTTAGCCATGGGGAGGATGGAGGATTTCACCTCTTCATAAGTATAGCCAAATGCTTTCTGAAGCCGCAGGCTCTCCTCTGGATCATAAGTCTCGACGCGTTTATTTGGGATCTGAAGATCTTTCAGACATACAAGATTGGTATCCAGCCACTCTCCATAAGGCTGTTTTGACGCAAAAGTTTCTTTCAGTTCATCGTCATCGATCAACTCACCCTTCACCGTGTCCACCAAAAGCATTTTTCCCGGACGCAGGCGGTCTTTTTTCACCACATGTTCCTCACGGATGGGCATAACCCCTACCTCAGAGGACAAGATCAGCTGGTCGTCATCGGTGATATAATAGCGGGAGGGACGGAGTCCGTTGCGGTCCAGCACCGCTCCCATAATATCTCCGTCTGAAAACAGGATGGAGGCAGGTCCATCCCAGGGCTCCATCATCGTAGCATAATACTGGTAAAAATCTTTTTTCTTATCACTGATATATCGGTTATTTGCCCAGGGCTCCGGTATCGTGACCATCACGGCAAGAGGAAGTTCCATGCCGCTCATCACGAGAAATTCCAGCGTGTTATCCAGCATGGCGGAATCGGAACCCTCGGTATTTACCACCGGAAGCACCTTATGAAGTTCCCCGGTCAGATGATCCGACTCCATCGTCTCCTCTCTGGCCAGCATTTTATCCGCATTTCCCCGGATGGTATTGATCTCGCCATTGTGCACGATGAAACGGTTCGGATGGGCGCGCTGCCAGCTGGGCTGGGTATTGGTGCTGAAACGGGAGTGAACCATGGCAATGGCAGATTCATAGTCCGGATCCTGCAGGTCATCAAAAAACTGCCTCAGCTGCGCCACCAAAAACATTCCTTTATATACAATGGTTCGGCTGGAAAGAGATACCACATAGGTGTTTTCATTGGACTGCTCAAACACACGGCGGGCGATATAGAGTTTTCGGTCGAACTCCAGCCCCTTTTCTATCTCCACCGGTTTTTTTATAAAACACTGCATAATGCAAGGCATACATTCCACCGCTGCTTTTCCCAGGATATGGGGCGAGATGGGAACCTCACGCCAGCCCAGAAATGCCAGTCCCTCTTTATCCACGATAGTCTCAAACATTTTCTTTGCCTGGTTACGTTTGAGCTCATCCTGAGGGAAGAAAAACATACCTACACCATACTCTCTCTCCTCTCCGATCTCAATGCCCATACCGGCAGCCACCTTCTGAAAGAACTTGTGGGAGATCTGAAGCAGAATGCCAACGCCGTCTCCTGTCTTTCCCTCTCCGTCCTTTCCGGCCCTGTGCTCTAAGTGAGCCACGATCTCCAATGCATCTTTTACTGTTTCATGGGTTTTCTTTCCTTTAATATTAACGATCGCTCCGATTCCGCAGTTATCATGTTCAAAGCTTGGATCATACATACCAATGGCTTTTCTCTTTGTCTCCTCTGCATATATGCCACTCATACTGATTCCTCCTTCTTTCTGTCTCTGTTGAAACAAAAAAGGTGCCAGAAAGAAACACTTTGGGTATGTATTTCTTCTCTGACACCTTTGTCTGAAAGCATTATACTATATTCTCCGTGATATTTCAAGCACTTTTTTGTTTTTTTAATAATTTTATTTTTTTACTTAAGAAAACAAAGTTTTTATTTCGTATTCTTTATTTTCGTTTGCATAGAAACCCTCAATCGATATAATTTTTTTGCCATATTCATAATATTTCCATTTCTGCCGATATATAATTTATACTATACGCTTTGAATATATAGATAGCAGATACACGAAAAAAAATGGTGGTGGATGGATTGATTAGACGTTATTATGTACGCATCAGCTCCCTGAAAGAGGGCATGAAGATAGATCAGACAATCAAAGACCGGATGGACCGCACACTGATCGCCCGCGGCACCCCGTTGGACGAGTTTCTTATCGACGGAATGAAAAAACGCGGGATCACCGGTGTCTACATACAGGAAGGGGAAGAAGATCCGGAACCGGACAAGCCGGAGCCTCCTCTGCCGGATTTTGTGCGCAAAAATATAGAGAAATATAAGACGAAAGACCCCGCTAAGGTGAAACTGACCGAAAGTGTTAAAAAACGTGTCTCTGAGGGAATACAATATCTATACAACAATTCCAGCTCGGAGCAGTTTACCAATACCGCCAATAAAATTACGGCGGATCTGATGAAAGCCATCGATGACAACGATGCTCTCGCCGTAGATATCAGCGCGCTTAAGACCAGCGATGAGTACACCTTTAAACACAGCGTGGATGTAGCTACGTTGTCCATGATCATTGCCCGAAACAAAGGACTTTCCCAAAAAGAAGTATACGATATCGGCATCGCAGGGCTGCTCCACGACATGGGCAAATCAAAAATTCCCCTGGAGATCCTGAATAAGCCTGCCAGATTGAGCGACGAAGAATTTGCCATCATGAAGTCCCACTCCACCCTGGGCTATGAGATATTGAAAGAAAAAAAAGAATTTTCTGATGTAATTTCACTGTCGGTACTGCAGCACCATGAAAAAATGAATGGTAAGGGATACCCTCTTGGGTGCACCTCTGAAAAAATCGTTCCCTTTGCCAAAATTCTTTCCGTAACAGATGTATACGATGCTCTCGTGACAGAGCGCCCTTACAAGAAATCATTTTCACAGCGTACCGCCGTGGAGATGATCATGTCCATGACAGATGAACTTGATATCTCCGCCATGAAATGCTTTCTTGAGAGTGTTATCCTCTACCCGGTGAATTCCACCGTAACACTGAGCAACGGTGAAGATGCAAGAGTGGTAAAGAATAACAAGCACTCCGTCCTAAGACCAACCGTGGTCGGCTTAAAAACCGGAAATGTATATGATCTGGCAGATGATCTAGAATGCGCCAGCATCATCATTCAGTAATATATAAATGTTAGGTAGACGCTTCAAAGAAGATAGAAAGTTTCAAAGAAACGAAAAAAGCCCGGCAACATAGCTAGGCGGCACAAACTGGTGCCATTAATCTAGCTGCGCGGGCCCTGCATAGCAAAACTATTCATATTCTGAAAGGATCTGTTCCAGGATCCCTGTCATTTCATCGATGTGGCATGTCTCTACCACCAGCGGAGGGACAAAACGGATCACATTGGTTCCAGCGCTCATCAGGATCAATCCCTTTTCCAGCGCTTTACTGCAGAGTTCTCCCACCGGCGCATCGCACTCCAGACCGCGCATCAGTCCCAGACCTCTCGTTTCTTTCGCCACAGCATATGTATCCACAAGCCTGGAGAGCTTGTTTTCAAGATATTTTCCAACGGTATTTACATGTTCCAGAATCTTCTTTTCCTCAAATATTTCCAGAGATTTGACGACGGCAGTACAAGCCAGGGGATTCCCGCCAAAAGTCGTACCGTGGTCTCCTGGTACCAGCGCTTTCGCCACCTCTTCTGTCGCCGCAATGGCGCCTACGGTGATGCCATTTCCGATTCCTTTCGCCATCGTGGCGATATCCGGCTTTATGCCGTAATGTTCATAGGCAAACATCTTTCCCGTACGCCCCATTCCACACTGGATCTCATCGCAGATCATCATGATATCATGCCTGCGGCAGAGCTCGCGGATGCCCTTCAGAAATCCTTCCTCTGCCGGATAGATGCCGCCCTCCCCCTGGACCGCTTCCAGGATGACCGCGTATGTTTTATCCGATATGCTCTGCTCCACACTTTTTAGATCATTGTAATCTGCAAAATGAACACCGGAGATCAGCGGCTCAAAGGGTTCCCGGTATTTCTTCGTCCCCGTCACAGACAGCGCTCCCATACTTCTTCCATGGAATGCCTTATTCATGGAGACGATCTCCGTCCGGTCCGTATAACCTTTCATCAAGGCATATTTCCTCGCCAGTTTCAAAGCCCCCTCGTTGGCTTCCGTTCCACTGTTTGCCATAAATACCTTATCCAGCCCCGTGGCCTTCGCCAGTCCCTGCGCCGCCTTCTTCAAAGGCTCTGAATAAAAGTAATTGGAAAAATGCAGACCCTTGTCAATCTGTTCTTTCAGCGCCTCTTTAAACTCCTCGTCGCTGTAGCCGAGGGCGCATACTGCGATGCCGCCGCCAAAATCAAGGTATCTTTTTCCCTCCGTATCAAAGAGGTACACCCCCTGTCCGTGATCCAGCTCCACCGGATACCGGTTGTAGGAGTGGATCAGATATTTCTCCGCCTCATCTATGCTGTTTTTCATCATTTCGCCAAACCTCACTTTATGTTATATTCGCCCGACGGCTGGTCCAAATTCGCGCCGTTGTGCTACTCTGTTTCATGGGCATACAGATTTTCTTCGTTGTTGATGATCGCCGTCCCGATTCCTTTTTTCGTATAAAACTCAAGAAGAAGACAATGGTCCCTCCTGCCGTCAAGGATATGAACCCGGCTCACGCCGCCCTCTACCGCATCGATGCAGTTTCTCAGTTTGGGAAGCATGCCGCCACCGATAAAACCATCCTCAATCAGCTCATTCGCCTCATCCAGCGTCAGCACGGACATCAGCGTAGAGGGATCTCCCGCATCCCGGCACACCCCTTCTATATCAGTCATAAAGGCAAGTTTCTCTGCCTTTATGGATTTAGCGATGGCACATGCCGCATCGTCAGCATTGATGTTATAGGATTTAAAATCATCTCCGAGACCGATGGGGGCGATGATTGGTACAAAATCATTTTCCAACAGGGTATCGATAAGCTCGCAGTTTACTTCCTTTACATCTCCCACATAACCGATATCCCTGCCATTCACCATCTTTTTATCGCAGTGGATCGTACCGCCATCTTTTCCGCTGATGCCGGCAGCCCGGACGCCAAGCTTCTCCATCATCTGCACCAGATGTTTATTGACCTTATTTAATACCATCTCTGCTACTTCCATGGTATCGTCATCCGTCACCCGCAGTCCCTCGACAAACTCCGGTTCTTTGCCCATGAGCTTCACCCACTTGCTGATCTCTTTTCCGCCGCCGTGGACAATGATGGGTTTCATTCCCACCAGCTTCAGCAGGGCAACGTCTTTGATCACACTCTGCTGGAGTTTTTCATCCAGCATGGCGCTGCCACCGTATTTTACCACTACTTTTTTATTATTAAAATCCCTGATATAAGGGAGTGCTTCGATCAAGGTCTCCGCCTTGATCAGCACCTCATGCATAAATTCTTCCATTGTTTTCCATAACCTTTCTGTACTTATATAATTAAGACCGGTAATCCCCATTGATCTTCACATAATCATAAGTCAGATCACATCCCCATGCCACAGCAGATGCATTTCCCTGTTTCATATCACAGATCACCGATACCTCACTCTGACTGAGAAGCTTTGTAGCTTCTTCTTCGCTGTAACCCGTCGCCACTCCATCTTTTACAAGCAGGATAGATTCCACGCCCTCTTCGCTTTCGGCACAGATGGTCAGATCCACCTTCGCTGGATCAAACTCCACCCCGGCATACCCTAATGCACAGAGGATCCTTCCCCAGTTGGCATCGCTTCCATAGACAGCAGTCTTCACGAGATTGGAGGTGATAACGGACTTGCTGAGCTGTTTTGCCGCCTCCACCGTCACCGCATTTTCCACCTTTACTTCCAAAAGCTTTGTACAGCCCTCGCCGTCGCCAGCCATCTGCTTCGCCAGCTCTCTCGCCACATGCAGAAGTGCTTCCCGGAATGCTTCATATGCCTCCGTCCCATTCTTGATCTCAGGGGTTCCCGACATTCCGTTTGCCAGCACGATACAGGTATCATTGGTAGATGTATCCCGGTCCACCGAGATCATATTGAAGGTATCCCCCACCACGCTCCGGAGAGTCTCCGCAAGAAGCTCCTGTCCAATACAGGCATCCGTGGTAATGACACTTAACATCGTCGCCATATTCGGATGGATCATGCCGGATCCCTTGGACATGCCGCCGACGATCACCTTCTTTCCCTCTGCCTCAAATTCCGCTGCACACTCCTTCGGGCAGGTATCTGTAGTCATGATCGCCTCTGCCGCTGCCCTTGCCGCCTCTCTTGTATCTGCCAGCGCCTCCTTCAACAATTTAGCGCCTTTCTTTACCGGCTCCATATTCAGCTGCATCCCGATGACGCCGGTGGAACAGGTAAGGACTTCCTGGGCAGAGACAGACAGCTCCTCCGCCACTGCCGCCGCCATCTGAACATTGTTCTCTTTGCCTTCCTCTCCCGTACAGGCATTGGCAATACCGCTGTTCAGCACGACAGCATGAACTGGTCTGCCTTTTTCGATCAGCTCTTTGTCCCACAACACAGGGGCAGCCTTTACTACATTTGTAGTGAAAGTTCCCGCCGCCACAGCGGGCTCCCTGGTGTACACCAGCGCCATGTCTTTCCTGTTTTCATATTTTATCCCGGCAGCTGCTCCTGCCGCCTGAAATCCCCGGGCAGCTGTCACGCCCCCGTCAATCTGCTTTATCATATCTTTTCCTCCATCACTATCACGGAAATACTGGAACCAGGCGAAGTCCTTCTGTCTCATCCAGCCCGAACAGTATGTTCATGTTCTGGACTGCCTGCCCGGCAGCTCCCTTTGTAATATTATCCATGGCTCCCATCATGATCACCCGCCCGGTGCGCTCATCCACCTTGGGACACACGTCGACAAAATTGCTTCCCTCTACCCATCTCGTCTCGGGACAGGTTCCCTCTTCGAGAACCCGGACAAAATACTCTTCTTCGTACGCCTTTTGATAGGCATCGTATACCATTTCCTTTGTCACACCTGGCTTTAAATTGGCGTATGCCGTGATCAGAATGCCCCGGTTCATAGGAACCAGATGGGGTGTAAAATTCAGCATAACAGGCTCTCCAGCCACATAGGACAACTGCTCTTCGATCTCCGGGGTGTGCCTGTGGCTGGTCACACCGTAAGCCTTGATGTTCTCGTTGACTTCACAATAAAGATTCGGCACCTTTGCCCCTCTCCCGGCACCGCTCGTGCCGGACTTGGCGTCAATCACCAGCGTCTTCGTATCGATGTACCCTTCCCTCACCACAGGGGCGATGGCAAGGGTGGAACAGGTGGGATAACATCCCGGGTTTGCCACCAGCCTTGCCCCTCTGATCTTCTCCCGGTTCAGCTCACAGAGCCCATATACCGCCTCTTCGATGAACTGGCTGCTTTTATGCTGGATCCCATACCACTTTTCATACACCGCCACATCTTTGATGCGGAAATCTGCACTCAGGTCGATCACCTTGCAATGACTGAGGATCTCCTCATCAATCACAGAGGCAAGATAGCCCTGGGGCGTCGCCGTAAAGATCACATCCGCCTCCCGGCAGAGGGCGTGAAGATCGTCTCCCTGGCACAGATTTTCTACGATCTGAAACATATTTCCAAATACGCGGCTGAATTTTTCATCCACATAGCTTTTGGAACCATACCATACGATCTCTGTCTCCTTGTGCTGCAACAACAATCTCACAAGCTCCTGTCCGGCATATCCGGTGGAGCCGATAATACCTGCTTTTATCACTGCTTATGTCCTCCTGTGCTATTTGCTGATCCGAAACCGGATCCTGCTGGTATTTCCTGCCTTATCCGTCACCTTCACGGTATATTTCCCATTCTTCTTCAGAACCACCTTTTTGGTGCCCTTCTTTTTGCCGTTTATTTGGACACTCCGGATCCCGTTTTTATCAGAAAATCTGAGCGTTACATTTTTACGGTATCTCTTTCCGTTTTTCGCTCCTTTGATCACCGGCTTCTTCTTGTCGACCTTAAACCGCACCGTAGTCTTATTGTGGCTGGCATCTTCGGCGGTCAGCGTGTAAGAACCGCTCTGGCTGACGCGGAAAGAAGATGTATTATACCGGATCCCATTGAGCCGCATCTCTTTCAGGCATACATTGTCCTGTGCCGTTACCTTTACTGACTTATTATACAATCCCTGGTTCTTTACTCCTTTGATCACCGGCGGCGTCTGGTCTGAGGATAGGATCGGGTTATTTCCTGTGACTGCGATCAGTTTACCGTCATCCGGCAGATCGTTCATACTCCATGTGGCAGTATTTCCCTGGATCTTTCCGTTGCTCCCGGTGATGGGGGTGGGGAGTGTGACGGAAATTTCTATAACAATTCCCAGTTTTTCATACATCTCACCAACGCTCTTACTGCCATTGAGATCTGCCGCTGTCGCTTCCGTTGTATCTTTTGATCCTGAATTTGTTTTACCCTGGGAATTATTTTTCTCCCCCTCGTCCAGGATCGAATCCTTTAAAACCCCGATAAATGTACCGGAGTCCAGCGTCACCGATGAGTAGGGCGCCGTGTGGGAACTCTTATCGTATTGGGAAGGAGCTTTGGAATCTGCCGTAATCTTACGGTAATAGGTTTCGTCCTCCGTCAAAAATGCCTTAAATTCATCCATATTACTAAATTCAAAAATCCTGCTAAAGGAATAATAAGGTGTTCCCTTGATATCCACAACTTCTTTCTGATAGTCCCCTGAACTCAGCTCAGAGACTGTCTCATCCTTATTCCCTGAGACTTCCAGTTTGTCATACATGGATTTGTCATACAGATATGTATATTTGTATGAACACGTGCCATCGGCACGAACGACCGTTTCCGTTTTCTGTCCTATACATCCGGTCAGGCATGCCATCACCAGCATACTTACCAGAAGACACTGTAATACTTTTCTCTTTTTCATAACATTTCCTCCTTTTTTTCAGAAACCTCTCTGAGCGATCCGGAGCAGTTTTCCGCCAGGACCGCGTCATAGGAACCTGCCTGGTACAACGAAAATTAAGTGACTGACATATTCGTTGTACCAGTTTTTGCATATTCGTGGTTAAAATGAATATTTTAATGTATAAAACTTATTTTTATGCATTATATTCATAAGCACTCTTATCTGTCTCTTATACACATCTCCGAGCCCACGAGACGGAGCTACATCTC
>CAMTDY010000004.1 GCA_947070915.1 uncultured Roseburia sp. | reverse complement strand
ACTCCACCTCTTCCAGCACATGCAGGATCCTCTTCACATCACAGTGTATATGATCGGGATAAACTTCATCCATCCCCGCATGTACCAGCACCAGAAGTCCTTCCTCTGCCGCTGCATCCAGGATCCTCAGATAGCGGATATCGTCAAAATACGTCTCCTGATAATCCGGATGAATCTTGATTCCCCTGAGACCGCCGTTCCGGATCCCCCGCATCACCATTTTAAGTTCTGGTGTATCCGGATGAACCGCCGCAAAAGATACCAGTCCCCGGCTTCCATATTCCTCCATCCAGCGGATCGCCTGGGCATTGAGTTTTCCCACTTGACCGGGATTGGTGGCCACCGGAAGAAAAACAGAATGATCCACTCCGTTTTTTTCCATCTCCTCTACCAGGGCTTCCGGGGTTCCCAGGTTTTCCACCCGGCTCCCCGCCACACGTTCCATCCGCTCTTTTACTTTTTTTGCTATCCTCTCCGGATACGCATGTGCATGAATATCAATGATCATCCCCAAACTCCTGCCTGTTCTCCTCATATTCAATCTGCAGCAGCCTCAATCCCCGCGCAGGCGCCGTGGGACCTGCCATGTCCCGGTCTGCATGGCGGAGTGCCTGACGGACCGTCTCTGGCTCCCGCCGTCCCATTCCGATCTCGATCAGCGTCCCCGCAATGATGCGCACCATATTGTACAAAAAACCGTTTCCAGTAATCTGGATGCGGATATCTTCGCCCTCCTGAAAGATCTGCAGATCATAGATGCTTCTCACCTTGCTCCTGACCTGGCTGCCTGCAGAACAGAACGCGCCAAAATCATGTTCGCCGAGAAAATATTGTGCTGTCTCTTTCATCCTTTCCACATTTAGGGGAATATATACAAAATGAGAATACAGCCTTTTGACAGGCTGCTGTATTTCTGCATTGGTGATCCAGTATTCATAGGTCTTCCGGCTGTTGCAATACCTTGGATGAAAAGACCGGGGCACCTCTTCTGAGCGCATCACCCGGATGTCCTCAGGGAGACGCTGGTTTACCGCCAAGGCGATCTTTTCCGCAGGAATTCTGGTATTTGTATCGAAGACTGCCACATTTCCCAGGGCATGTACTCCCGCATCTGTCCTGCTGGCTCCTGTCAGTTCGATCTCCTCTCCCAGAAGTTCCCGAAGGGCTCCCACCAGCACCGCTTCTACAGACAGTGCATTGTTCTGAATCTGCCACCCGTGATAATTTGTTCCATCATAGGCCACGGTCAATTTTACTCTCATAACTTCCTCCATCCGGATCAAAAAGGCACAAAATGATCTACTGTAAGCAGGACTGCCACATACAGGACACAGATCACATAAGTCATGACATCCCTGCGCCGATAGGCCAGTGGCTTCATTTTCGTCCTTCCCTCCCCGCCATGGTAGCATCTTGCCTCCATGGCCAGCGCCAGATCATAGGCACGCCTTGTAGAGGACACCAGCAGGGGCACAAGGATCGACACCATGGCCCGGAGTCTCTGGAACAGAGATCCCTCCTCAAAATCTGCCCCCCTGGCACTCTGTGCCCGGATGATGCGGTTAGCCTCTTCCAGAAGAATCGGTATGAAGCGCAGGGCAAGAGACATCATCATCGCCAGATCGTGGACCGGCACCCCAAGCCTTCCCAGCGGCTTTAACAGGCTCTCGATGCCATCCGTCAGCTTATTTGGCGTCGTGGTGTAGGTCAGCAGAGAAGAGCCAATGACCAGATAAAGAAGCCGGAGCACCATAAAGGCACCCTTCCGCAGTCCCTGCCATGAGATCATTATAAATTTCCATTCAAATAAAACATCTCCAGGGGTAAAAAAAATGTTAAAAAACGCAGTAAAACAGATCAGGAACAAAACTGGTTTGAGGCCCTTCATCATAAATGAGAAGGGCACCCTGCTCCCGATCACTGCTGCCACCATAAACACAGTCACCACAAGATAGCCGGCAAAGCCGCGAAATAAAAACAAAGAAATGAGATAAACAAAAACAGCCACGATCTTTACCCGTGGATCCAGTGTATGTATTTTTGACTCAACCGGATAATATTGTCCGATGGTAATATCTCTCAGCATAATCCCAGACTAATTCCTTTCTTTTCTACTCCTGTAGGCTTTACATATGGCATCCACGGCCTGGTTCACATTGATGGCGTTGTGGGGAAGCTTTATTCCCTTTGCCGCCAGCCCCTCCATCACATAGGTTACCTGGGGCGCCCGTAGTCCGATGCGCTCCAGCTCTTTATAATGGGAAAAGACTTCTTCCGGAGTCCCATCATATGCCACCGTTCCGCCATTCATCACCACCAGCCGCTTTGCATATTTTCCCATATCCTCCATGCTGTGGGACACGACGATCACCGTGATCTTCCGCTCCTCGTGCAGCTTACGGATCAGTTCCAGTATTTCATCCCTTCCTTTGGGGTCCAGTCCCGCTGTGGGCTCGTCCAGGATCAATACCTCCGGCTGCATGGCCAGTACACCGGCGATGGCCACCCTCCGTTTCTGTCCGCCGGACAGCTCCAAAGGCGATACATCCAAAAGTTCATCTGGTATCCCCACCTGCTTTAATGCCGCAAAGGCATTCATATCCACTTCCAATGGTTCCATCCCGATATTTTTCGGTCCAAAACGGACATCTTCAATGACAGAACTCTCAAACAACTGCTGTTCCGGATACTGAAATACAATAGAAACCTTAGAGCGCAGTTTCTTTTTTGAAAAATCTTTGTCGTTGATATCTTCTCCGTTGTAGTATACCCCACCGGAGACAGGTTTTAAAAGACCGTTCAGATGCTGGATAAGCGTAGATTTGCCGGATCCAGTGTGACCGATGAGTCCGATAAATTCCCCATCTCCGATCTTTAGCGTGACATTGTATAAGGCCACTTTTTCAAATGCCGTCCCTTTTCCATAGATATATTCTACCTCGTTAAGTAAAATAGACATAATTTCCTCATTTCCAATCCGCACCCGCGAAACACCGCGCCGCCGCTTCCACAAATTCTTCTACACCGATCACATCCGCTGGTATTTCCATCCCCTGCTTCCTCAGTTCCGATGCCAGTTCCGTCACCTGGGGCACATCCAGATGCCATTTCTTCAGCTGGTCCGCCTGGGCAAATACCTCCCTGGGAGTTCCCTCCATCACCAGCTTTCCCTCATTCATAACAAGAATGCGGTCTGCCTGGGCTGCCTCATCCATATAGTGGGTGATCCACAGGATCGTAATTCCCTCTTTCTTATTTAATTCCCGGACCGCCTTCAATACCTCCCTGCGTCCCACTGGATCTAACATCGCCGTAGACTCGTCGAATACGATACACTTTGGCTTCATGGCAAGCACACCTGCAATGGCTACCTTCTGCTTTTGTCCCCCAGACAGATTATTGGGAGATTCCTTCCGGCATTTTAACATTCCTACTTTTTTGAGAGAACCTTCCACCCGCTCCCAGATCTCTTCTGTGGGCACTCCAAGATTCTCCGGTCCAAAGCCAACATCTTCTTCTACCACATTGTGTACGATCTGATTATCCGGATTCTGAAATACCATCCCCGCCCGCTGTCGGATCTCCCACAGCATGTTCTTATCGGAGGTGTCAATGCCGTCCACATAAACTACTCCCTCCCCGGGAAGCAGAATGGCATTGATATGCTTTGCCAGTGTGGATTTACCGGATCCATTATGACCCAGCACCGCCACAAATTCCCCTTTATTAACCTGGAAGGTCAGATGATCCACTGCCATCTCCACACCGATGACTTCGTCATTTTCATCCCTGCGTATATATTCAAATACAAGATCTTTCACTTTTATCAAAACGGCACCATCCTATCTGTTTCCCTATATTTTACTTTATTCTGTATATCGAACAGACACGGTTATTATATCATTTTTCATATCAGGATACAAGGACACCTGGAGGGCTTTATTAAAAAGCGCCAAATAAATCGGCGCTTTTTTTAACAAACATTATTATTTTAAATTCTAAAAGATCAAAAATCAAACTCTTTGTGAACCGCATTCATCGCTTTGTTGGTATCCTCTTCGTCGATCAGCACCGTAACGCGGATTTCTGATGTTGAGATCTGCTGAATGTTGACATTGGCATCGTAGAGCGCCTCGAACATCTGGGCAGCAACACCGGGGTTGGTCTGCATTCCCGCACCTACAATGGATACTTTGGATACATTTTTGTTTACCTTCACATCCTGGCACTTGAGACTGCCGCTGCGGTGTCTCTCAACGGTCTCCACCGCCACATCTGCCATGTCCTCCGTCACGGTAAAACTGATGTCTTTTGTATTATCGCGCCCGATAGACTGCAGGATCATATCTACATTTACATTGTGGTTGGCAAGGTGGCGGAACAGCTTAAATGCCACTCCTGGCTGGTCCTCCAGACCAACAACTGCTATTCTGGCTACATTTTTATCACTTGCCACACCGCTGATAAGCATTTTCTCCATTTTTACTTCCTCCTTCACTATAGTACCTTCTGTTGTATTCAGACTTGAACGAACCACCAGCTGTACACCATACTTTTTCGCCATTTCCACAGAACGGTTGTGAAGAACCCCTGCCCCAAAGCTGGCGAGCTCAAGCATTTCATCATAGGTAATCTGGTCAAGTTTCTTAGCTCCCTCTACGATGCGCGGATCTGCGGTGTAGACGCCATCCACATCCGTATAGATCTCACAGGCATCCGCATGCAGCGTTGCCGCCAGAGCCACTGCTGTCGTATCAGAACCGCCGCGTCCCAGCGTCGTATAGTCGTCATATTTGCTGATACCCTGAAATCCTGTCACAATTACGATCTTCCTCTGTTCCAGTTCATGACGGATACGCTCCTTATCGATCTTGATCAGCTTCGCATTTCCCGCTACAGATGTGGTGTGCATCGCCACCTGGAAAGCATTCAGGGAGATGGACGGCACACCCAGGGAGTGCATTGCCATCGCCATAAGCGCCACAGAGGTCTGTTCACCCGTAGTCAGCAGCATATCCAGCTCACGCTTCGGCGCGTTGGGATTGATATCGTTCGCCATATCCAGCAGCACATCCGTCTGCTTTCCCATAGCAGAAAGGACTACAACTACGTCATGTCCTTTTTTATAATCCTCAATACAACGGTTCGCCACATTGAAAATCCTCTCTTTGTCAGCTACCGAAGTACCACCAAATTTCTTTACGATCAACATGTTCTTTTCTCCTCCTGTCATTCTGAAACAGATCCTAATAATTCATTCATAAGCTGATACCCGTTTTCCTGGTAATTTCCACTCTCTTCAGCCTCTTTCTCATTATAACTCCATGTGTGCTCCTCTTCTGCGGTACTGTCATACAGCAAATATGGAACTGGATCGCTGGAATGGGTGCGGATACAGATCGGGGTTGGATGATCCGGCATGACCAGCATCCGGAAATCTTCTCCCAGCTCCTTCATTCTGTTGTACACGGGACCAATAATTCTTTGATCCAGATATTCTATGGCCCTGACCTTTTTCTCCACACTGCCCTGGTGTCCCATCTCATCGGGAGCTTCCACATGGATGTAGACAAAATCACTGCCATTCTCAGTCACTGCCTTTACCGCAGCCTCTGCTTTTCCTTCGTAATTGGTCTCCAGGGTTCCATCCGCCCCTTTTACCTCTATATTATTCATACCGGCGCCCACTGCGATTCCTTTTAAAAGGTCCACCGCTGAGATCATAGCGCCCTTTTTCCCAAATTTCTCTTCAAAATCATCTAGTTCCGGCTTTGTACCTGCTCCCCAGAACCAGATAGAATTTGCCTTGTTCAGCCCCTTCTTGGCTCTCTCCACATTCAAGGGATGCTGGTTCAATATATCATAACTCTTTTTCATCATCCCGCGGAGTTTGTCATCTGCCGGAAGATATTCTCCAATCTTTTTTCCGAGAATATCATGAGGCGGGGTGAGCTCGGATACCTGTCCATGTTTCCAGATCGTACAGTGGCGATAGCTGGTTCCCGTATAAAACTGGTAGACATCGTCCTCTATCTCCGATCTAAGAGCCTCTAAGAGCACATTGGCATCTTCTGTGGAAATCTCACCGCTGCTGTGGTCGAGAATCGTCTTGTCCTCATAAGGAAGATCATCTTCCGAAAGCGTCACAATATTACAGCGGATGGCAATATCCCCCTCTTCCATATCTACACCGATGCTCAGCGCCTCCAGCGGAGAACGTCCGGTATAATACTGCCTGGGATTATATCCTAAAACAGCAAGATTGGCTGTGTCACTCCCCGGCTTCATTCCATCGGGGATGGTCTTTGCCAGTCCGATCTTTGCTTTCTTTGAGATCCTATCCATATTGGGTGTATCAGCATATTCCAACGGCGTCCTGCCATCCAGCTCTTCTAAAGGCTGGTCTGCCATTCCGTCACCCAGAACAACAATGTATTTCATTGTCTTTCCGTCCTTTCTTCTATCAGTCTTAAACCCAAATCTATTATTTCACCTTATGCAGACACCCGAATACGTGTGATGAGCGTGGTGAAGTTCTCTGCCTTTGCTGCAAAGTCCTTTTCCTTCAGAGGTGCAGTAATAAATCCACATTCTCCCGCGATTCCGGCGTCGATCATCTGGACCCCGCCAAATACTTCTGATACCTTCTCTTTCTCAGATTCCCCTACCCGGACAAAAAACCGGTTTTCCATCTCATCCACTGGCGTGATCTCAAGCTTTTGTGCACTCCAGGTAATGGAAACATTTTCTCCCTGGTGTTTCACCGCCGCCACCACATCTGCCACCACAGCACTTGCGGTAGGAAGCTTGCCGGCTCCGGCGCCATAAAACATCACATCTCCCAGCATATTTCCTGTGACAGATATGCCGTTGAATACGTCATTTACACTGTAAAGCGGATGGGTGCTGTCCACCATCTGCGGCGCCACCATCGCATACACCCGATCTCCCACTTTTTTACTTGTACCAAAGATTTTGATCGCCGAATTTATCTTCTTTGCATATTTAAAATCTTCTGCAGTAATCTTCGTGATGCCTTCGGTATAAATGTCCTCATAATCCACCTGTTTTCCATAGGCAAGAGAGGTGAGGATCGCAATCTTGCGGCAGGCATCGTAGCCTTCCACATCTGCCGTGGGATCTTTTTCCGCATACCCTAGTTCCTGTGCCTTTATCAATACCTCGGCAAAGTCAGCGCCCTCATCTGCCATCTTCGTCAGGATAAAGTTTGTCGTACCATTCAGGATTCCATTGATCTCCTGAATCTCATCGGCAGTAATGCACTGGTTGAGGGGACGGATGATCGGAATTCCCCCTCCCACACTCGCCTCGAAGAAAAAGTTTACATTCTTGTCTTTGGCGATCTGAATCAATTCAGCTCCGTGGGCCGCTACCAGTTCTTTGTTGGAAGAGCAGACGCTTTTTCCTTTCAACAGGGCAGTTTTTACAAAATCATAGGCAGGTTTTGTACCGCCCATGGTCTCAACGATAACGCCTATTTCTTCATCTTCTGCGATCACATTATAATCATGAACAAGAATTTCCTGCACCGGATCCCCTGGGAAATCCCTAAGATCCAGGACATATTTTACTTCAACCTCTTCTCCCGCACGTGCCGCGATACTTTCTGCATTGGTACGGACAACCTCCACAACTCCGGAACCAATGGTTCCGTAACCTAATACTGCGATTTTCATTGTCTCCTCTTCCTTTCTATATGTAAATATCCCAGCGAAGCGCAGGCAGAACTACTCCTGCTTCTCTTCCTGAGACAGATCCAGCTCATCGATCCGATCGAAATCCTCTTCTGACAGCAGTGCGTCGGGATTTATCACCACAATCAATTCACCATCTCTTCTGGCGATAAAATCAATATAATCGGTCCCCTCCGTCTGCGCCTCTTTCGGGAAGGTCTGAATATTATCTCCTTCTGCCTGAAACACCTTATCCACGCTGTCCACCATACAGGCAATGCCTCTCTTACTTGTCCGGAGAAGCAATATCTTGGTATCCTTCGTCATCCCGGCAGCGGGAAGATTTAACTTTGCCCGGATATCAAAGACCGGATACACCTCATCCCGTACCACGATGGTTCCCAGAATACAGTCTGGTGCTTCCGACAAAGGCTGGATCTCCTGATAACTTTCCAGACTCTGCATTCCACTGATCTCAATCCCATATTCTCTGCCACTGATAAAAAATGTAACAATTTCCTTCATAAGCCCCTCCATTCCGGGCAGCATTTTCCTGTTTCTGCCTCTTATCGTCTCCGCTGTAAATTTCTGTCAGATCAACTATTGATCCATTTTAAATACCCATTAATAAACACATCCAGATCGCCATCCATGACAGCTCCGACATTGCCGGACTCCACATTGGTCCTGTGGTCTTTTACCATAGTATAGGGCTGCATTACATAAGAACGGATCTGGTTTCCCCAGCCGATTTCCTTTTGCTCGCCGCGGATGTCGGACTCTTTTTCCAGATTCTCCTGCTGTTTCAGCAGATACAGCTTTGCCTTCAGCATCTGCATCGCCTTGTCTTTATTCATATGCTGGGAGCGCTCGTTCTGACACTGCACCACGATCCCTGTGGGGAAATGGGTGATACGGATCGCCGAGGAGGTCTTATTGATGTGCTGGCCTCCGGCGCCGCTGGAACGGTACGTATCGATACGGATATCATCATCTGCGATCTCAATATCCAGGTCCTGCTCAATATCCGGCATTACATCACAGGAAACAAAAGACGTCTGACGTTTACCCGCCGCATTAAAGGGAGAAATACGCACCAGACGATGTACACCGTGTTCACTTTTCAGATATCCATAGGCATTGGTTCCGTTGATCTGCAGGGTAACGGACTTAAGCCCCGCCTCGTCGCCATCCAGAAAATCCAGCATCTCTACCGAATATCCTTTTTTTTCTGCCCATCTCTGATACATCCGGCACAGCATGCTGGCCCAGTCACAGCTCTCGGTTCCCCCGGCTCCCGCGTGCAGGGTAAGGATAGCATTACTCTCGTCATATTCGCCTTTCAGCATCGTGGTGATGCGAAGATCATCGAAATCTTTCACAAACTCTTCCAGTTCCTCCTTGATCTCCGCCGCCAGTTCCTCATCCTCTTCCTCATATGCCATCTCGATCAGCGTCATGATATCTTCATACTTTCCGCTGAGACCGTCGGCACGGCTAACGATATCTTTAAGTTCCTTTACCTCTTTCATGGACTCGCTCGCCTTCTCTGCGTCCTCCCAGAAATCCGGAGCCTCCATATTTTTCTCCAGCTCCTCGATACGAAACTGCTTCTCGCCAAGATTCAGGGAGTCCCTGACCTCAGCGAGAGGCTTTTCATAGGAGGAGAGTTCGACTTTATAATTATCTAACTCGACCATTTTTCAATCCTCTGATTCCAATATAATATAGCACAGATTTGATTCACCAAGTGAATTCTATAATTCACCTTATCTGCCACAGCAGTATTTATATTTCTTCCCAGATCCGCAGGGACACGGAGCATTACGGCTGATCTTTTCTGATTTCCTTGTGACCGGCGCATTGGCAGAATCATCCTTGTTGGTTCCTGTCTCCTTTGCTACCTGTTCACGTTCTACCTTCTGCTCAATACGGACATGCAGCAACGCCTTTACTGTCTCCTCCCGGATGGACTCTGTCATCTCCGCAAACATATCATAACTCTGGAAACGGTACTCTGTCACCGGATCTCTCTGTCCGTATGCCTGCAGCCCGATTCCCTGACGCAGCTGATCCATATCATCAATATGGTTCATCCAGTGCTGGTCAGTGACCTTCAGTAAAATGACACGCTCGATCTCCCGGATCTGCTCCGCCTCCGGGAACTCTGCTTCCTTCATCTCATATAAATGAAGCGCCTCTTCTTTTAACTTCTGGATCAGTTCATTTTTATTGATGCTCTTATCCCTCTCTGGATCAAAGGTGATCGGCTCAAAGGGAATGATGGGCAGCAGGTTCATATTCAGCTCATCCAGATCCCATTCCTCCGGAATCTGATCGTCCCCAATGGTTCTGCCCACATACTTTTCTATCACTTCATCCATCATACCGTAAATAGTATCACGCATGCTCTCTCCATCCAGAACTTTTCGTCTCTCAGCATAGATAAGCTCCCTCTGCTGGTTGTTGATGATATCATACTCCAGCAGGTTTTTACGGATTCCGTAGTTGTTGCCCTCGATCTTCATCTGGGCGCGCTCGATGGCTTTGTTCAGCATCCGGTGCTGGATCTGTTCGCCCTCCGGCATACCGAGGGAATTAAATATATTCATCAGGTTCTGGGAACCAAACAGACGCATCAGGTCATCCTCAAGGGAAATATAAAACTTGGATTCACCGGGATCTCCCTGACGTCCGGAACGTCCCCGCAGCTGATTATCGATACGTCTGGACTCATGCCGCTCCGTACCGATGATCCTCAATCCTCCCAGTTCCTGGACACCCTCTCCCAGCTTGATATCCGTACCACGGCCTGCCATGTTGGTAGCGATGGTCACAGCTCCGGCGATACCGGCGTCTGCCACGATCTCCGCCTCCATCTCATGGTATTTGGCATTCAGTACTTTATGCTTAATCCCCCGTCTCCGAAGCAGATCGCTGAGCTCCTCCGATGCCTCAATGGTGATGGTACCTACCAGCACCGGCTGCTTTCTCTCATAACAGTCTGCAATATCTTCTACGATGGCATTCAGTTTTTCTCTCTTTGTCTTGTACACGGAATCGTTGTGGTCAATACGCGCCACCGGTTTGTTGGTGGGAACCTCCACAACATCCATGCCGTAGATCTCACGGAACTCTTTTTCTTCGGTAAGGGCGGTACCGGTCATGCCACATTTTTTCGCATATTTATTGAAGAAATTCTGGAAGGTGATCGTCGCCAGCGTCTTGCTCTCACGCTTAACCTTCACATGCTCCTTCGCCTCGATGGCCTGATGAAGTCCGTCGGAATAACGGCGTCCCGGCATGATACGCCCCGTAAATTCATCGACGATCAGCACCTCGTCATCCTTTACCACATAATCCTTGTCTAAGAACATGAGATTGTGGGCCCGCAGGGCGAGGTTGATGCAGTGCTGGATCTCCAGATGCTCCGGATCTGCCAGATTCTCGATATGGAAAAAGCGCTCCACCTTTGCCACACCCTGGGCAGTAAGGTTCACCGTCTTTTCCTTTTCATCCACAACAAAATCACCGGTCTCATTGTCATCTTCTTTCATAATGATATCCATCTTAGACAACTCTTTCGCGGTACCGCGCTTAAGCTGCTTTGCCAGGTTATCACATGCCTCATAGATCTTGGTGGATTTCCCGCTGCTTCCGGAGATGATCAGCGGTGTCCGCGCCTCATCGATAAGTACCGAGTCCACCTCGTCCACGATGGCATAGTGAAGCTCTCTCTGCACCAGTTGCTCTTTATAAATAACCATGTTATCACGGAGATAGTCAAATCCAAGCTCATTATTTGTAGCGTAAGTAATATCACAGCCATAGGCTTCTCTTCTCTCGTCATTGTCCATGCTGTTCAGAATACAGCCCACTGTCAGCCCAAGGAACTCATGGATCTGTCCCATCCACTCCGCGTCACGCTTCGCCAGATAGTCATTGACCGTAACGATATGGACGCCCTTGCCCTCTAAGGCATTCAGGTATGCCGGAAGAGTGGAAACCAGCGTCTTACCTTCACCGGTACGCATCTCCGTGATACGTCCCTGATGCAGGATCACACCGCCGATCAGCTGCACCCGGTAATGGCGCATTCCGATGGTCCTCTTGGATGCTTCCCTGACAACGGCATATGCTTCCGGAAGAATATCATCCAGGGATTCTCCTTCTGACAACCGGTTCTTAAATTCTCTTGTTTTATCTTTCAACTGCTCGTCTGACAATTTCTCATAATCAGGCTCCAGTTTCTCAATCTTGTCCACGATGGGAAGTACTCTCTTTACTTCCCTCTCACTGTGGGTTCCAACTACCTTACTTAATAATCCCATACGTTCACTCTCCATAATAATCAAAGTTTTATCCCAGATTATTTTATCACTAGATCTACTGTCTTTCAATGATTTTTTTGATTTTAGATTGTTTTTTACAAACCGTTCATAATCTTTTAACTTCTTTTACATCGCTGAAAAACCATGCGTGAATATTAATCTCCACCACCGGACTCCCGCAGTATTCGCATACTTTGGCACCAAGAGAAGAGAGCGGCGCCCCACAGTTGGGGCAGTTGATCCCCAGCGCCTGGGTTCTCTGGCCTTCCACTAATTCCCTGTCCTGTATGTAGATCAGATCCGTATTGTATTTGGTCTGATACTTTGTGTCTTTTGCCCCTGCTAACAGATTTCCCTCACGGTCCGTCACATAATGAAAACACTCCAATGCCGACTGGAATGTAATGATACAGCGTCCCTCACTTTTCCGGTACTGGCTGATCTCCGTCCGGTGAATGTGGATCTGCTCAAAATGTTCCCTTTGCCCGGCTTCTTCCAGCATCGCGATATGGTCTGCCAGTTCTTCCTTTAACTCTGTGCTGCCATCCTTCGGCATCTCCTTCCCGCCAGTACCGATCGCCCTCAGATAGTCCACCAATATATTATCCGCCCTCTCCTTCATTTCATCGTACTCAAAATCCGGAAAGTCCTGGACGATCTTGGGCAGAAGGAGTTTTGTCATGGCAGAGACCGATTTGGGCGTGGAAGCCAGTTCCTCCCGCATCATTTGTGCCCCCTGCCTGAGATCACCGGTCCCAAAAAGTTCCCTGGATACCTGCCGTGCCTTTCTTTTTAATGAAGCAACTCCGATGTATACCGCAATAATTATGATCAGGATCAATACCAAAACAATGATCAAGCCTGTGTAATTCCCCATATTTTCTCTCCTTAAATTTACAAAGAATATGATGGCACCAATTTATATCTCTCTAATCGGCGCCATCATATCAAATATCTACCTTGATTTCAGCTCAATGCGCAAATTTATACCATTGGGCTGTCTTTGTTTACTCAATATCATTTTCGTCAAATACGTCACCACATTCCGGGCAGAATTTTGGCGGATGATGTGGATCTTCCGGCTTCCAGCCACATTTGTCACAACGGTACAGCGGGGCTCCCTCCGGCTTCTTTGTTCCACACTCCATACAGAATTTCCCCTGATTTACAGCTCCACAGCTACAGGTCCATCCCTCCTGGGGAGCCGGCTTTGCTTTTCCACATTCCACACAGAATTTCCCGGTATTGCTGGTGCCACAGCTGCAGGTCCAGGAATCTGCCTGATTTCCAGCACTCCCTCCACTGGCCGCATTGGCTGTATTTCCCGCCGGATTTCCAGATGCCGGCGCTCCATTCTGAGCTCCGCCCTGGCGGTCCATGGCAAATAAAGCATTGGCATCCATCCCTCCTGCCTGGTTCGCCATATTCATCCCGGCAAATGCCATCATCGGTCCTGTAGAAGTATTTGCCGCCGCCGATTTCATCGCCTGGGCCTGGGCCTCTGTCAGAGTTGCCGCCGCCATCCCCGGATTACGGAGTACTGCCGTCTTCTGCAGTTCCTTGATCATCGCCTCATCATCTTCCGAAGCCTTGATGGCATTTACTCCAAAGGATACGATACGGATTCCTCTCAAGCCGCTCCATTTTTCAGACAGCTCCGCATTCAGAGCTTCTGCCACTTCCATCGTATGAGCCGGCACTGCGCTGTAGCGGATCCCCATAGCTGAGATTCTTGCAAATGCCGGCTGCAGTGCTGTCATCAGCTCCGTCTTCAGCTGGCTGTCAATGGTGTCGCGACGGTATTCATCCACTACATTTCCACATACATTTGTATAAAAAAGCAGAGGGTCAAAGATCTGGTAAGAATATTCTCCATTACAGCGGACGGATATGTCCACATCCAGTCCGATATTGGTGTCCACCACACGGAAGGGAACCGGTGTGGCAGTCCCATATTTATTTCCCATAATTTCTTTTGTGTTGAAGAAATAAACTCTCTGATCCTTTCCCGTATCTCCTCCAAAAGTAAAACGTCTTCCCACCGCCGCAAAGGTTTTCTTGATATTATCACCAAGATCCCCATAGAGAAGACTGGGTTCTGTAGAGGTATCGTACAAAAATTCTCCTGCCTCCGCACAGAACTCCACAACTTTTCCCTGGTCTACAATGATCATGCACTGTCCTTCATTTACTGCCACGACGGAACCATTCGTGATCAGATTCTCATTGCCATTGTTTTTGCTGCCAAATCTGCCGCTGGTCCTTTTCTGTCCTTTGGTCACAAGGACATCGGATTCCAGTGCATCGCAATAAAAATATTCCTTCCACTGGTCCGCCATCTCACCGCGGATCGCACCGCCGATCGCTTTGATCAATCCCATATTATCCTCCATTCTGAAACTTTATGTTTCTTTGTAAAAATGATAAAGTGCCCTTCCGGACCAAACCGAATGGTTCCATCCAGGAGGACACATCTTCTTCTCAGTCCATACATTTCTGAAAATCCCTTATGGACACCTCTATATTCTTAATACTCCGGCTCGATCAGTCCGTATGTATTTCCCTTTCTCTTGTAAACGACATTTACTTCATCTGTCTCGGAATTCCGGAATACAAAGAAGTTATGCCCCAGAAGCTCCATCTGTACACATGCCTCTTCGGGATCCATGGGCTTCATCGCAAATTTCTTGGAACGGATAATATTGATCTCTTCTTCATCCTCCATATCTTC
The DNA here is from genome assembly GCA_947070915.1 of uncultured Roseburia sp. Taxonomy (GTDB): domain Bacteria; phylum Bacillota; class Clostridia; order Lachnospirales; family Lachnospiraceae; genus Eubacterium_F. Next base: position 26,228 of record CAMTDY010000004.1, on the reverse strand, counting down.
ATCAATAAATTCCTGATTCAAATGCGCCGCATTCTGTGCTTTATCAATCAATTTATTTTTATATTTCCGCAACTGTCTCTCAATCACTTCTTCCACCAGATCAATGGAAACATACATGTCTGAACTTACTTCCTCTGCACGAATGATACTTCCTTTCATTGGAATGGTGATCTCAATCTTCTGTCTGTTCTTCTCAGTGCTCAAAGTCACGTGAACCTCGGTACTGTCATTGAAATATCTCTCCAGTTTGGCAATCTTTTCTTCGATCGCCGAACGTAATCCCTCCGTTATATCTAAATTTTTGCCGCTAATTACTAAATTCATAATGATCAGCTCCTTTGCCCATAATATTCGGGACAGAAACCTGTCTGCCAACGATGACAGCTGGAACCTGTCCCGTATGTTTATTATATACCAAAACCATATATTGAGCAACATATATTTTGGATTTATGTAGCTGTTTTTTTGCTTTCTCCTTAAATTGTCACACAACTCGCTCAATTGTCAAAACAGTGCTTTTTTGCTACAAAAGTCTACATATTTTGTGGATAATGTGGATAACTTTGTGTACAACTAGTAAATATCGCAAAGTCGTCGCTTTATTTGTGGATAACTTTGTCGGTTTCTCATACTACATTTGTCTGCGTACCTTTGTTCTAAAACAAGTTGTCACACACTTCTCTTTATGCCCTTTCATATCTTCCACTGGCACCACAGGGAAGGATCAGACCGTTTGAACTCACCGGAAGACCAATCTCATCTGCAGTCACTGTGCCTCCAAATTTTTTCCGGATCGCCAGTTCCATCATATAGGACAGCACCGCCGGCTGCAGGCCTGTGGTATAGGAATTCACCAGGAAGAACAAGGGCTCTCTGGATAACACTTTTGTACAAAGATTAAGCAGAGGAAATATCTTTTCCTCGATCTTCCACACCTCTCCTTTCGGCCCCCTCCCGTAAGATGGCGGATCCATAATAATGCCGTCGTAATGGTTTCCCCGGCGGATCTCACGTTCCACAAACTTCACACAGTCATCTACCAGATATCGGACCGGCGCATCGGCAAGCCCGGAAGCAGCGGCATTTTCTTTAGCCCACGATACCATTCCCTTCGAGGCATCCACATGTGTCACCGCCGCTCCTGCCCTGGCACATGCCACCGTTGCGCCTCCTGTATAAGCAAACAGATTCAGTACCTTGATCTGCCTTCCGGCATTTTGGATCAGTTCCGATGCCCAGTCCCAGTTCACCGCCTGTTCCGGAAATAAACCAGTGTGTTTAAAACTGAAGGGTTTCAAATGAAAGGTCAGATCCCGGTAAGAGATCTTCCACTGCTGGGGAAGATCGATAAATTCCCACTGTCCTCCTCCCTTACTGCTTCTATGATAGTGAGCATTTTTCTGCTTCCACTGGGGAGCCTCATGAGGTGTATCCCAGATCACCTGGGGATCCGGCCGCACCAGAATATATTCCCCCCACCGCTCCAGTTTTTCTCCCATCGAAGTGTCAATCACTTCATAATCTTTCCAGCCATCTGCCAGCCACATATTCATTATTCCTTTCCATAGAAACTGTTAAAAAGCCATCTTTTAACAATTCCTTAGTCATTTTTCCAGTTTGATCAGAACCGCCCGCCGCCGCTGGAGTGGCTGTGTCCACCACCACCTCCACCACTACTGCTGCTGGATTTCCTTGTCCGTACGTAAGTGGTATGGGTATAGATATCCCGTCGTCCAAGCAGCTCAGAAAAACTTTTATTCATATAAGTTCTTCCGTCTGTCGTCATCTTACCGCCAGAATTTTTTACCAAAATGAGTACTACGATCGTTCCAGCCAGAAGCCCCAGTCCCAGATGGAACCACCATGTCAGAAAGAAATATGGGGTACGCATCTCCTGATCACTCCGGCCGATAAATTCATTCATCATCTGAATATACTTGAACTGGGCATCTTCTGCCCCGCTCTGAGCCTCTTTCACATAGCCCTGCAGATCTTTCGCCAGCCGGTCGGCTTCACCGCTGTTTATCTTATGCTCTGCGGATCCATACCCCAGCACATAGAGCGACCTGTTATTCCGGCATACATTCAGCCAGAGAACAACAGTACTTTTATGGGAGTCCAGATTCAGAAAATATTCACTTGCCTTCTCTGGCGCCGACAGCTCACTGCTGTTCCACTCATTGTTATCGATCACAAAGGCCACCACATTGCAATCGTACTCCTCACGCATCTTCCGCAGCTTTTCCTCAAAGGATGCTATCTGTTCCTGGGTATAAATACCGGCATAATCGTTCACAGCGCTCTCAACCTTAAGACTGTTCCCATTTCCCGCCAGATAGAAGTCTTCCGGTACTGCCGCCGAAACTTTTTTTCCAGGCAGTCCGGCCGCCACTGTTAAAACCAGCATAAATACAGTTAATAATATGTAATAACGCCTATTCTTCATCATCCGATACCACCTCCCAGTAAAAATATGGTGATCAGGCGCAGAATAAGAAACAATCCTCCGCCAACACCAAACAGCCATGCCATCACTTTCACTTTACTGATAGGCGGTTTACCTACGATCTTTCCAGTATCTCCATTCATGGCAAATACGTACTGCCCATCACGGTAATCATAGTTGATCATCCACACGGGAAGCAGCGCATAATCCGCTTTCTTCTTTAAAATGTTGTAATCCCGCTCCGTGATGCGGACTGAAGCATAATTTTTCATTGTCCCTTTTACATATTCGTCCATAAATTTCTCCACCCGTTTCTGAACTCTGGGCATCAGATCATCATCGGTATAATTGTATCCTTCCGCTACATATCCAGGAAGGTACATGGAAGAATAATCTTTGATATCTTCGTAGTAAAAAGGCTCCAGCTTATCCATCAGATCGTCGCGCATCCGCTCAGAGGCATCCACCGGAATACAGTCATAATCCAGGTCCACTTTTCTCCACACCTTGTAGTGTTTTGTCGCCGTCACATTGTAATTTCCGCTGGAATAATGTGACACGCGGGTACAATCTGCGTGAACCTCTCCCTGTCCAGTCATGTCATACAGCCAAAATGGCACATAAATTCCCGCGATATCATCAATACGGTCCGCTGTCATGAAATCATTTGGCGTGATCAGCCCCTTCTTACACCATTTTTTAAATGCATTAATGGCATCTTCTTTGCTCACCCGGAAGGGTATCACTTTTACCGGCGCTCTCTTCCCCTGCATCCGGTCTGACAGGATCATGGGTGATCCACAAAAACTACATTTCGTAGCTGTGGTATCCTCTGTTACCACCAGTTCCGCACCGCAATTATCGCAACAGTAACTCACAACCGATTCATCAAAGAAATTATCTGACTTTTCCTCGTGAACCTCACGGTAATCCCCGGTTTCCTCATCCACATTTTCTTTGGCCGCATCTGCTTCATATTCACCGCCATTTTCCTTTGCAAAATCCTGAATATTCAGGCTGTTTCCACAGAATGCACAGCTGAGCCGGCCGCTTTTCGCATCAAACTCCATATTGGCTGCACATTTGGGGCATTTGTATTGTATCATTTCGTAACCTCCTCCATTCGTGTACTTTTAGTATATCCTAAGTCAAGCCTGGAACGCAATTATTTTTTATAAAATTCATAAGGAAAACAAATGGATTCAAAAAAACTGCTAAACAAAGTCCAGGACTTTATTTAGCAGTTTTCACCGTGGGTTAGAGGATTCGAACCCCCGACCTTTTGGTCCGTAGCCAAACGCTCTATCCAGCTGAGCTAAACCCACATCTAGGCATGTAGTTGTCAACACGCAAAATATATGCTATCACAAACATATATGTTTGTCAATAGTTTTTTCCATTTTTGTCTCTTTAACCCAGTTCAGACTGGAGCCGCCGGGCCATACGCCTTACTCATATGGTTTCTCAGATTTTGTAAGATCTTTTTTTCCAGCCGGCTTACCTGGACCTGGCTGATGCCGAGGCATTCTGCCACTTCCCGCTGAGGTTTATCGTCGTAATACCGCATCTGGATCAGTTTTTTCTCTTTGTCGTTTAGAAGCAGCATCAGCTGGTCCACCAGCATCCGGTTCAGGAGCTGTTCATTCCAGTCACTTTTTTCCGGAATTTTATCCTCCAGGGATACCTCTTTTCCATCGGCAAAGGAAACCGGTTTATGGATGGATTCCACCTCCAGGTTTGCCTCCAGCGCAAGAACGATGTCTTCCACTGCAATCTCTGTTGCCGCCGCCAGCTCTTCGATGGAAGGTTCCCTGTCCAGTTTCTGGGAAAGAGCATCTGCCGCTTTTCGGATCTTCCAGCCGTTTTCCTTAATGCTTCGGCTCACCTTGACCATTCCGTCATCCCGGAGAAATCTCTTGATCTCACCACTGATCATTGGTACGGCATAGGTAGAAAATTTTACATCAAAACGCATATCAAATTTATCCACGGCTTTGATCAGCCCAATGGCTCCAATCTGGCTGAGCTCCTCGGTGTCATACCCCCTCCCTGCATACCGGCTCACGATGCTGTATACCAGCCCCATGTTCTTTTGTATCACCTGGTCCCGTGCCATTTTATCCCCAGAACGTGCTAATTTTATCAGTTCTATGGTTTCCATTGACCAGTCCCTCTCTATGAAAGATTCATTGCACTATATATGACTTTTTTCATCTTGATAACCGTCCCTTTCCCCGGTTCTGACTCCACATGGAGCTCGTCCATAAATGCCTCCATAAACGCAAAACCCATGCCGGATCTGTCAAGTTCCGGCTTGGATGTGTAAAGCGGCTCCATTGCCTTGGTGATATCGCTGATCCCTTCCCCCGTATCGGAAATCTCCAGGTAGATTGTATTTTCCTCAATCTTTCCATATATCGTAACCATTCCGGGATTTTTCTCGTAACCGTGAATGATCGCATTGGTCACTGCCTCCGAAACAGCAGTTTTTACATCTGCCAGCTCCTCCAGTGTCGGATCCATTCTGGCAATAAAAGCGCTTACCACCGTACGGGCAAAACTTTCATTCTCTGAATAGCTGCTAAATTCCAGTTTCATTTCATTGTATGTATTCATCTTATCCTCCAATTCTGCGCTGTTCCCGCGCATTTACATTTCTGCATATGGCATGATGCTTTCAATTCCTCAAACCCTCTGGATGATCTTATAGAGTCCGGACATGGAAAAGATCCGGTCAATGCCGGCGCCTACTCCGGTCACATAAACATTTCCGCCAAAATACTGTATTTTCCGGTATCTTCCCATGACCATGCCGATTCCGGAGCTGTCCATAAATGTCATTCCCTCAAAATCAAATACAATATTCTTTACGTTTCCCTTCTCGATCAGAACGTCAATGGTCCTGCTGATCTGAGCCGCTGTATGATGATCCAGATCCTCGCTGATGTGCAGGATCAGATTGGCGCCATTCCTTTCCAGTGAAAAATTATCCATCTTCTTCCTCCCCTTTTATATCGATTTCTTTTTTCCCAACAAAAAAGAACTACGGAGTGATCCGGACAGCTTGTCCGACATTTTTTCCGTAGTTCTTTAAGCTTTTTCTCATGTAAATCTAGTTCCGGCTATTCCACAAATCAGTTCACACCCAGCTGCCTCAGGCGGGTTTTCGCCTCCGCCGCCCGGCTGGAAGTCTCATCGATCTCAATTACCTTTTCGTAATATTCTATGGCCTTTTTCTTCTTCCCTCTCTGGTGATACACCCGGCCCATAAAATACAGTGCATCCAGATTTTCCTCATCGACAGAAAGCACCTGGTTTAATAATTTTTCTGCTTCGTCATATTTCCCACTGTTAAACTCAGCTCTTCCCTGCTCAAAGAGATTTTTTATATCTTCCTGGGTGATTTTTTTAGAAACCATTTTATACAGTTCCTTCAACTCTTCCTTCTCAAAATCCGACTCCTTGTATTGGCTCACCGTACTGGCAGCAAGAAGCCTGTCCCCATCATTATAATACTTGACAGCCAGAAGAAGATTGTTGCTCAGTTCCAGCTTTGCAGTGCTGGCGTCTTCCCCTTCATCCAGTTTCTTCTGGAGTTTGGCCACATCCTGTTCCAGTTTTTCTTTCTGTTTCTGCATGGATGACAGCTGGGCCTCCTTCACGGATAACTGCTGATTGTTTTCTGCAATGCTGTCTGAATTATTACCCAGGTTGTTTCCAAGAAGCGTCGGGCGGATCAGCACAAAACTGACAACAAGACCAATGATTACCCCAATGATCACGTTGATCACCGGCATCCAATGCCGCTTTTCTTCTTTATAAGCACCTACCGGCTGTACATTTGCCAGAGGATCCTTTTTGGGCTGCTGACGGTATGACCTGGCTGAATCATCCCGGCCCTTTCCTCCATTTTCGCTGAATTTGTCCCCGATCTCCTGCATATAACGCAGGGTTGTCGTATTATTGTAGTCAATCCGCCTCGCACGTTTGAGGCACTTGGCAGCTTTCGAGTACTCTTTGGACTTCATATATAACAATGCCAGAAGCTGCAGGGCGCGGACAAACTTCGGATTCAGGCTGACCACCTTTTTCAGCTGGATCACTGCCAGATCCTCATTGCCTCCCTTGGCCGCACTCAGGGCAGAATTATACTTTTTTATCGTCTGGTTTACCGCATCCAGCGCTGTCTGGTTCTTCTGGATGACATTAATATAATACTGCGCCCGGTTATTTTCCGGCTGAAGATACCGGCTGAGCACCCATTCGCTCAATGCCGCCACAGTCTCCCCCAGCTCGTTGTAAACAAGCCCCAGAAGATTGCGGGCATTGGTATTGTATTTATCAAACTGCAGGCTTTTTTTCAATACCATGACTGCCCCAGAGAGATCGCGCACCTGCGCTTTCTCCAGTCCCATATTGTAGTATGCATTTGAAATTCTTCTTACATGATATATGATCGACAGATCCTGTCCACAAAATCTGCAAATATCCATCTCATCGTTTATGTTTGCATCACATCTTGGACATCTCATTGAAATCCTCCTAATTCTTTCCCGTGCTTCACACCGTTGACCTGGTTTCTGATATCAACTCTCTCACAATATCTGTCACATCCGTAAGATTATTATTATTTACCACATTTTCCACCTGTTCCACGTCCAGGCTTGGTTCATATTTTTCAAGTTCTTCCTCAAAATTTATCATCTTCTGACCTCCTTTTAGCTTAATGGCCATCGTCAATTATCGTCACCTGGCAAATGCCCTATGAAACATAATAACTATTTTTATGGAAAAAAGCAAGGGGAAAAACGTCTTTTTTGGTAAAAGCCATCGCAATTTTTGACAAAACCAAAACCTCATTCTCTTAGGTCTTTCAGTTTCCTGTAAAATGTAGACCTGGACACAATTCCCAGACGCTGCATCGCCTCTGCTTCGGATATCTTTTTTGCATGGAACAGGTCAGATACTTTTTGAAGCCTCCCGGGTTCAATCTGCATCGGCCGGCGTCCCCGGTAAGCCCCTCTGCCTTTTGCCCCTTCTACTCCCTGGCGGTGTTTGAGGATCTGAAGATTCTTTCCCGCATAATATTGTCTCTGAAGAATAGATAATATGGCGCTTCTTATTTTTTTGTCTATTACAATTTTTTCCTTCTGAAATTTTATCACTGCCCCTGCCGCTACCATGCGGAGCAGGTGCTCTGTGTAGACCGAGGGATTATTGGAGACAGCACTATGACTGCTGATCAGAACCTGGTCCCCGTATTGCAGCTGGCACAACAGAGTATCCAGCCCATCATAATCAAACTCTCTGACCTCCTCCCGGTACGGTTCCAGGATCAGATTATCACAACCGCTTTGCCTCGGTGTCCGTATCAGCCACTCTAACCGGTCATAGGAATCCATTCCCGCATCCTCCAGAAGTTCTTCCAGATCTTCCCTTTTTTCCGACGGGCTTCGCATGGATAGAAATACTGGCTGCCTGTTCGCACGGTAATAGTGTTTTCTCCGGAGTTCCATGGCGATCCCAGGAATCCCCTGAAATACTTCTTCCCCCAGACCATCCACCACATCCCAGTATGGTGAGATCACATACTGATAACCGGCTTCTGAAAATAACTGGTATTCAATTTTTCCCACACTATATTTTTCACCATAACAGCCTACTGCTTTAATCACACCTGCATTGGTGCTGACCAGCTCGCCGGACAACGGGGCTGTATACGCATTCCATGGCTGGCTGTTTTCCTGCATAACCTTCAACACACCTCTTTCCTGGCCGCTTTACATCCTCTTTTCAAAGGGCTTCAGCAGGAGGTTCTTATACCTTTCTTCCAATACCGTCATGAGAAATTTCTTTCTAATGCTGCTGGTAAACGCCACACTCTCTACAAGATAATTTACCGCCGCAAAATCTATTTTCTGGATCATTCTCCACAACGCCTTGTCACACTCTTTGAAATAGTGGCCTGAAATCATATCATAATAGGAATGTACTCTTCCTTTATATAGAAGCTTTGGTACCGGCATTTCAAAGATCCTGCGTTCCATCTCTTCCTTGGAAGCCAGTATTTCCCGGCACTGCTCATCTGTGACAACCTCCGGAAAAAGACAGGAATCGCTGCCCAGCACTGGCGCCGGCGAATACTGCTCTCCCTTCTTTAAAAATCCCCAGCTGCTCCCGTCCCGCTCCCCATTTGCCACGAAAGCATCGATGACAACCATGTCCCAAAAAGTATTGATCATTACTTTTGCTGTGGAAATGTCAAAAATCCTGTTCAGCACCTCCATGATCTGATCGTATTCATACAGAACCGGTCTGTCTGTAAGATCCGTAAAATATTCCCCCAGCTGGTCAAAAGAGAGGAAAACTGCCTCATTGGAAGTAAAATCTCTGCACAGGACTACTTCCTCTCCCCGGTACTTTCCCAACCAGGTATCCTGAGTGGAGACTCCCAGCATGTCAAAGATATGACTCCCCAGATATTCAGACACATGATCACAGACCGCTCCCTCCGGTAACCGTCTCCGGTATTTTATCAAATAGTTTTCATCACGGATGAGAATACCTGTCTTCTTTCTTCTGCCTGCATAAAAGCGTCTGTTCTTTCGGTATCTGGACAATTCTCGCATATTTTTATCCTCTGCTCAATAAAATGCCAGAATCCAACAATGAATTCTGGCATATGAATATATCAAAGACTTAATTTTCGTTGTACTAGATGATTTACATCAGCTGGGAAAGGCGTTCTTTTACCTGAGCCATCATACTCTGGTATTTTTCCAGTTTCGCCCTCTCCTCTTCTATCTTTTTGGCTGGCGCCTTATTTACAAAGTTAGGATTGCCCAGCATCCCCTCAGAACGTTTGAGTTCTCCCATCAGTTTTTTCTCTTCCTTCTGAAGACGTTCGATCTCCTTCGCTACATCCACAAGCTCCGCAAAGGGCATGTAGATCGTTCCCTTATCGATCACTACGGATACAGCATCCTGTTCAATCCCGGATTTATCGCCCTGGATCACCACCTCGCTGGCAAAGCCCAGAGTGGCAAAAAACACCTTATTAGTCTCAAATATTTCTTGTACCGAGGCATCCTCTGTCACAACAATCACCTTTGCTTTTTTGCTCGGTGGAACGTTCATCTCTCCCCGGACATTTCGGATTCCTTTCACAGCCTCCTTAATACGCTCGACGGCTTCCATATCTGCCACAAAGGCCGCCATCTCCTCCGAATATTCCGGCCAGGCGGAAACCATGATGGATGCCTCTTCATTTTCCATAAGAGTACAGTAAATCTCTTCCGTGATAAACGGCATATAGGGATGAAGAAGTTTCAGCGCATCGATCAGCACATTCTTAAGAGTATAAAGGGCCGCCGCCTTGGTTTCGTCCTTTTCATTATACAGACGTGGTTTTACCATCTCGATATACCAGTCACAGAACTCTTCCCATATAAAGTCATAAATCTTCTGTACGGCGATTCCCAGGTCAAAGGTCTCCATCAGTGCGGTGACATCTTTCGCCAACTGATTGCATTTAGCAAGGATCCATTTATCCGCCTGGGTAAACTGGGAGACATCTATCTCTTTGTCTGCCAGACCCTCATTCTGGGCAAAATTCATCATGATAAAGCGGGAAGCATTCCAAACCTTATTGGCAAAATTACGGCTCGCTTCCACACGCTCCCAGTAAAAACGCATATCATTTCCCGGCGCATTTCCTGTCACCAGCGTCAGACGCAGGGCATCCGCACCATATTTGTCAATGACCTCCAGAGGATCGATGCCGTTGCCCAGGGATTTACTCATCTTACGCCCCTGGGAATCCCTCACCAGACCATGGATCAGCACAGTGTCAAAGGGCACCTGTCCCGTCTGCTCGAGCCCGCTGAACATCATTCGCATAACCCAGAAGGGAATGATATCATATCCGGTCACAAGGGTATTGGTGGGATAAAAATATTTCATCTCTTCCGTTTCATCCGGCCATCCCAGAGTGGAAAAGGGCCACAGCGCAGAACTGAACCAGGTATCCAGGGTATCAGGATCCTGACGCATTTTTTTGCCACATTTAGGACAAACTGCTTCATTTTCTTTCGTGACTACCAGTTCGCCGCAGTCGTCACAGTAAAAGGCAGGGATCTGATGCCCCCACCAGAGCTGGCGGGATATACACCAGTCGCGGATATTCTCCAGCCAGTGAAAATAGGTCTTATTAAAATGATCGGGAACAAAATGGGTCTCACCCTTTTTTACCGCATCGATCGCCGGTCCCGCCAAAGGTTTCATTTTTACAAACCACTGTTTGCTCACCTTGGGCTCTACCGTAGTTCCGCAGCGGTAGCAGGTTCCTACATTGTGGTCGTGATCCTCCACTTTGACCAGGGCTCCCTCTGCCTCCAGATCTTTCACGATCTCTTTTCTCGCCTCATAACGGTCCATGCCGGCATATTTTTCATACTCATCCACGATCTTCGCATCATCTGTCATCACATGGATCACAGGAAGATCGTGGCGCAGACCAACTTCAAAATCATTGGGATCGTGGGCCGGTGTGATCTTTACCACTCCGGTACCAAACTCCATATCCACATAATCATCTGCGATCAGCGGAATCTCGCGATGTACGATAGGAAGAACCAGCTTTTTCCCCACCATCTCTTTATACCGGCCATCTTTCGGATTTACCGCCACAGCAGTATCTCCCAGCAGAGTCTCCGGTCTGGTGGTCGCCAGATTGATATATCCGCTGCCATCGGCAAAAGGATAGCGCAGATGCCAGAAATAACCTTTCTGGTCTTCGTACTCTACCTCTGCATCGGAGATGGAAGTGAGACAGTGGGGACACCAGTTGATGATACGCTCTCCCCGGTAGATCAATCCCTTATTGTACAGTTTTACAAAGACTTCCTTTACCGCCTTGTTGCAGCCCTCATCCATGGTAAAGCGCTCTCTGTCCCAGTCGCAGGATGAACCCATCTTTTTCAGCTGGGATACGATCCGGCCGCCGTACTGCTTTTTCCAGTCCCAGGCTCTCTCCAAAAATTTCTCCCTTCCAATATCTTCTTTGGAAAGCCCCTCTTCTCTCATTGACTCCACGATCTTTGCCTCGGTGGCAATGGAAGCGTGGTCCGTCCCTGGAAGCCACAGAGCCTCAAAGCCCTGCATTCTCTTAAACCGGATGATGATGTCCTGCAGCGTATTGTCCAGGGCATGGCCCATGTGAAGCTGCCCCGTGATGTTCGGCGGCGGGATCACGATGGTATACGGCTTTTTATCCGGATTTACCTCTGCATGAAAATATTTTTTGTTCACCCATTTGGTATAGAGACGGTCTTCTATGTCTTTGGGGCTGTAATTCTTTTCCAGTTCTTTTTTCATTTTTACCTTTCCTTTCTTACTTTCGCCACAAGCAACACAAACTTGGAGAACGCTGTTCCTGCGCCGCGCACACTCTTCGCCTGCTCCGCAGGCTCATCGTTGAGGCTGGCGCCAAATTAAAGAACACTGCCTTTTACGGTCGCGTTTTCTTCGCCGCGCACACTCTTCGCCTGCTCCGCAGGCTCATCGTTGAGGCTGGCGCCTCATAGTTTCAGAAGGGCAGGCACATTTTCGTGCAAGCACGAATGTGCCTGCCCTTCTGAAACTGCGCGGCTTGTAGCGGACAAAAAACAGCTTCGGGCTGGTATCAGTCCGAAGCTGTAAATCTTCTGGTTTATCCGGTACCACCCCATTTATAAGGGCGAGCTGGTTCGAGCTCGCGGTACCACCTTATTTCAAATAAAGAGTTCACTTTATTCCTCATTCTGCTGATAACGGGGCAAACCGTTATTTTCTACTAAGTGCCATATCATGTATTTCACTGTTCAAAAATCCTGCTCAGAAGCTACCTTCCATCACAAGGCTGCCCGAATGTCTTTCAGCCGGTGAACACTCTCTCTTTTGGGACCTTTTTGATGTACTCCTCTTCGTCAAAGCATTTTTTAATATCTATATCCTTTATAATAAATAATATTCCGATACCTGTCAAGTCAAAATTGAAAGTTACCTGACTTGCGCGGCTGACTGATTCCTTCATCTTACTAATAAGTAAACTCACTCAAAAGCTGTTCCAGTTTTGCTATCTTCTCCCCGCTCTGATCCACAAGTTCCTGGGCACGGGAGGCAGCGCCGGCCAGATGATTCGTCTTATCCGCAATATCAGAGACGCCTCCTGCCGACTCTCCCACGGTCTGCCCGATACGGTTCAGGGACTGAACGATTTCTTCCATCGCCCTGGTCAGATCTTCCACCAGATGGTGAACCGATGCCATAAATTCTTCAAAGGTGGCGGCATCTGAACGATAAGCGACACCCACCTCACTAAACTGCTGATAGTCCCCCATCACAGTTTTTTCCAGAAATTCCGTGGAGGTGCTGATACAGGATCCCATATTTTTTACAGCACTTTCCACCTCATAGACCATTTTCTTGATATCATCTGCCGACACCTGGGTCTGGCCTGCCAGACTTCCTATCTCTGACGCCACCACAGCAAATCCTTTGCCTGCCTCCCCGGCTCTGGCAGCCTCAATGGAAGCATTCAGCGCCAAAAGATTGGTCTGGGAGGAAATATCGCTGATGGCCTGGATCAATTCATGGATCTTCTCCACAGCTTTCGCCTGCTGGAGTGCTGACTCTGTATTTACCTTTAATTCCTCATAAACCTCTTTGGTCCGCTCATTGGCGGTTCTGGTATGATTCTCCAATTCCTCTGCCCGTTGCTTCACCTCTCTGGATATATCGCGCCCTCGGACAGATACCTCATTGATTTCCTGTACATTTCCATTTACATTTTCCACATTTTTCAATATGATATCCATCGTTGAGGCAGATTCCTCCATACCGGCAGACATCTCTTCCATCGTAGCAGAATTGTCCTGGCAGAGATCGTTCGTGGTTCTCATGACCTCATCCAGGGACGTCACTCCTTCTTTTACCACCGCGCAGGAGTCACTGATCTCCGATGTCATATTTCCAAATTCATTCTGCATCAGTTCCACCGCCCTGGACATCTGGCCAATCTCATCCTTCCTGCGGGAAAGGGACTGAATGCCGGGATCTTTTTTAAGATTCAGTTTAGCGATCTGATCCACCAGGTCCGTGATGCGGCGGATCGGCTTGGAGATCCTTCCACTGATAAGCCACCCGCAGATGCAGGAACAGAGCAGACCGCACAGAAGGAACAGTGCCATGATCTTTAACAAAGATATGGATTTTGCCTGAATATCCGATTCAGGGGCAGTCAATATGTATTTCATTCCGTTTGCCAGTGTCAGATATGACATCAATTTACTCTGCCCTTTATACAGATAAGGAATTACCTGATCCTCTTTCCCCTTATCGCTTATGATCTTTTCTGCTTCCGGAGCCATATCCTTTAAGCTGTCCCCCAGCTTAAAATCTTTATGGGCCACGATGTTATGGTTTGTGTCAACCAGACAGGAATAACCATTTTCGTAAATAGAAGCTTCCGAGATCATATTCTCAATGGTCTCCAGACTGATATCCATTCCTATGATCCCCACGGATTCATCTTCCATATAAACAGGCACCACATAAGAGATCATGCTCACATTGATGTTCTGGTTCAAATATGGATTCATCCAGGTTGGCTTTTTATTCTCAACTGGAATATAATACCACCCTACATGCTCCAGATCATCCTTTTCAAATGTGCTGAAATCCGTAGGTTCAATACTCTCAAACCCGTCTTTCGTAGAGTTTCTGGTGAGGAAAAGTCCGGAGGTGGGCTCGGTAAAATCTGGATTATACCGGATATAAGCCGTCAGTGCCCCATCCGTTTTTTCCGCAAAATGGAGCAGTGTATCTTCCAGCCCCTTCGTATATGCTTCCACATATTTCGGATCCGTCTTAAATTTGTTAAAATCTTTTAGATTTCCAACTGCAATATCCGTCAGCGTGTCTACCGACTGCTGGATCTTTGTGAGAATCCCGTCAAACTGCGTCTTTTTCTCTTCTGCCCTTGCCAGCATATAATCTTTGGAGTCGCTGTCCGCCATATCGCTGGAAAACAGAAAGCTGAGAATCCCCAGACTCAGTCCCATGATCAGTGAGCACACCACTGCGATCGTTGCTATTTTTCTTCTTATTGTATTCATTTTTATCATCCCCTTTGGATTTATTTTTACTATGTTATTCCGGTATCCTCATCCCGGCAATATCATGAAATTAAATGGAGGTCCATTCATAAAAACAGCCCTTTTCTTTAAGTTTTGGAAGTGCATATTTTTTCACCTCTGGCACACTGTCCTTCCAGCCCAGAAAATACGCAGTGATCCGGCTGATCTGATTTGTGATCCTGTACTTTAACATACGCCCTTTCCGGTCATAGGTAGAGTACATGATCTCTTTTGGAAACTTCTTTTCGATATGCCGGACAAGGGAGGCGGTGATCCCGTCCGCCAGCGATCTCTCGTACAGATCCCTGGCCCCAAAGAGATGAAGGATCTCATGGGCATAGGTAGAAGCTCCTTCCGCCTGTTTTCCATATTTTGAAAATAACGTGGCGCACTCATAAAAAAATTTAGTGCCCTCTTCCGCATAATGAACCAGTGTGGAACTGGTTCCCGATTTATTTAGATGAAAAAGAAAACCGATACTGTCTGTATTATACCGGGAACGGAGCCCGTTAATATCAATGTTCTTTCGCACATATTTCATAACTTTCTGATACAGCTTATCCTGGCTTCGGATGCTGTCACTGACTTTATTATTCACCCGGAAAGAATAGCTGATATCCTTGTATTTTTCTGTGTCTGCTACTAAGGAAACGTTCTTTCCATACTTTTTTGCCTGCCTGCGGATATAAGATGCCGCGGACCGGACTTTTTTGTTTGCTTCTTTTTTTGCTTTTTTCGTCCATTTGCTCACCTTGTCATCTACAAAAATACTGATCAGCACAGACCGCCCCTCCAGTACGCCGGCGCTTCCCGTGGGCAGTTTCTTCCACTCGCTTTCTGACATTCTAGCAGGCTGCTCCTCTGCCGTGACCACCTCTGTCCTGACAGGCAGAATGCTGGCGACCAGAACAGCTGCCAGACAAAGGGCCAGAAACCTCTTTCTATTCCATAACCTCATTACGCTTCATCCCTTCTCTCCGCCGGCTCCCGCCGACAAGTCAACATTCTCTTTTATTTTACCTTTTTTTCCTCAAAGAGACAACTGTAAACTTTTGAAAATTGAAAAAAAACTTGAAAATATGAAATAATCTGTATATAATAGTGAAGTTGAAAAGAGTTTTATGCATATATTTACACTTAGGAGGTTCACCATGGAATATTACAGTCAGCAGAGCAAGGAAGATCTGCTTGCTCTGAAATCAAAATTGGAAGCTAAATTTGAGGAAAAAAAGGCATGCGGTCTTCAATTGGATATGTCAAGAGGAAAACCAAGCACTTCCCAGCTGGATATCTCTCTGGGACTTCTGGATGTCCTCACCTCAAAATCCGGTTTTCTGGCAAGTGACGGCCTAGACTGTCGCAACTACGGTGGTCTTGACGGAATTCCGGAAGCAAAACAGCTTATGGCAGAGATGATGGGAACGGCTCCGGAACATGTTATTATGTTTGGAAATGCCAGTCTGTCCATTATGTACGATTCGATTTCCAGGTCCTATACCCACGGTGTTCTTGGAAACACTCCCTGGTGTAAATTAGATAAGATCAAATTTCTGTGTCCGGTACCCGGTTACGACAGGCACTTTGCCATCACCGAACGTTTTGGCATTGAGATGATCAATATTCCCATGACACAGGACGGTCCTGATATGGATCTGGTGGAAGACCTTGTAAACCATGACGAAACTGTAAAAGGCATCTGGTGTGTCCCCAAATACTCCAATCCCCAGGGGATCAACTACAGCGACGACACCGTCAGACGTTTTGCCAGTCTGAAACCGGCAGCAAAAGATTTCCGCATCTACTGGGACAACGCCTACGCAATTCATCATCTCTATGAAGACCACCAGGCAGAAATATTAGATATTATCAGTGAATGTGAAAAGGCAGGCAATCCGGATATTGTGTATGAGTTCGCTTCCACTTCCAAAGTAAGTTTTTCTGGTGCCGGCATCGCCGCCCTAGCCGCCTCAAAAGCAAATCTGGATGACATTAAAAAACAGCTGACGATCCAGACCATTGGCTATGACAAGATCAATCAGCTGCGACATGTGACCTATTTTAAAAATTTAGATGGTCTCAAACAGCATATGAAAAAACACGCAGATGAAATGAGGCCAAAATTTGAAGCGGTTCTGGATGTCCTCGAAAAAGAGCTGGCCGGTACGGGTATTGCCAGCTGGGAAAAACCTTACGGAGGCTATTTCATCTCTTTTGAGGCCATGGAAGGCTGTGCAAAAAAGATCGTTGCCAAATGCAAAGAGGCAGGTGTCACCTTGACCGGCGCCGGCGCCACCTATCCTTATGGCAAAGATCCGAAAGACAGCAATATCCGTCTTGCTCCATCTTTCCCAACGCTGGAAGAACTGGCTCAGGCAGCAGATCTGTTTGTGCTCTGTGTAAAGCTGGTTAGTATAGAAAAAATTCTGGAAACCAAATAATGGGAAACACCCTTTGCGGACAGATAAGAAGATAGCTTAAAACAGGGATCTGGTAATCAACCAGATCCCTGTTTATTTGTCTTTTTATCAAATTATAAATATATCTTCGCCCCTGACAGCCCCTCTATGCCAGAGCAGCTGTAATGATCGCCATAGAATAAACCTCACTGGCATTACAGCCCCGGGAGAGATCATTGATGGGTGCATTTAATCCGAGAAGGATCGGCCCATATGCCTCAAAGTTTCCAAGTCTCTGGGCGATCTTATAACCGATATTGCCGGCGCTGATATCCGGGAAGATAAAGGTATTGGCATGTCCAGCCACCTCAGACTCCGGACATTTGGTACGGGCAACCCTCGGTGAAACCGCCGCATCAAACTGAAGCTCTCCCTCGATGGGCAGATTCGGAGCCGCTTTCTTTGTCTTCTCCGCTGCATTTCTCATCTTGTCCACATCTTCGCCTGCGCCGGAACCCAATGTGGAATAGCTGAGGAATGCCAGCTGCGGATCGATGCCGAATATTCTCGCACACTCTGCAGACTCCAGGGCGATCTCTACCAGCTCATCCTCTGTGGGCTTAATGTTGATAGCACAGTCGCTCATGGCAAGCACTTCATTTTCACCGGTCGCCGACGGACGCACCAGGATAAAACAGGATGATACGATGGAATTTTGAGGCTTGGTCTTGATGATCTGCAGCGCCGGACGCACCGTATCTGCTGTAGAATACGTGGCGCCTCCGAGAAGAGCATCCGCCTTTCCCATCTTCACCAGCATCGTTCCAAAATAATTTGCCTGGGACAGGATGTCCCGCGCCTTTTCCTCTGTCATGCCTTTATTTTTACGAATCTCACAGAGAAGCTGCACCATCTCATCTATCTCTTCGTAATTTAATGGATCAACGATCTCAGCCCCACGGATATTAAAACCGCTTTCCTCTGCCGCCACCGCAATCTCCTTCGGATCTCCTACAAGAACCGGTGACAGAAAGGTACTGGCAAGCAGCCGGGAGGACGCCTCCAGGATACGCGGGTCGCTTCCCTCTGTGAATACGATCTTCTTTGGATTTTTTTTCAAAATATTAATCAGCTGACCAAACATAAATATAGCCTCCTAAAGTTATTATGAGAGGCAACTGCATAGGAAACAATTGCCATCTACTATCTATCATAACAACTTTTATCCAAAAAACAAGTCCCAATTTGCCTTTTATGAATTATTTTTCTCACTTCTCAATAATTATTTTTCCCACTTCGCAGTCCCCGGAGAGCATTCGTGAGCTTTATGGGATTGCCATAACGCAAAGTGGAATTGCGGAAGATCTTTGCCCCCACAAATCCCATCGCCACCACAGAGGCATATAAGATCACTGCTGAAACCACGATCTCCCACGTAGCTACGGTTCCCATGGCGATACGGATAAACATGGCGCTGTAGGAACTTACCGGAAGATAGGAAAGGATGCGGATCACGATCCCATCCGGCTCCTGCATCTGGAACAACACGAGAAAATATATAACCATTACAAGCATCTGGGCGGTTCCGGCACTCTTGTTGAGGTCCTCGATCTTCGATACCAGCGCCCCCAGGGTTCCGTACATGAATGCATAGATCAAAAATCCTCCCAGCCCAAATACCGCGAAAGTCACAAGTACTTCCGCCGGAATATCAAAAAACATATCCAGCATCCCGTCAAGACTGTCTGCATTGAGCTTATAGCCGCCCAGAATACTTGTAAAAATCAGTCCCATCTGGAAAATAATTGCCGTGGCGCCGGCAAACACCTTGCCGAACAACAGACTGGAAGAACTGGTGCTGGTGACCAGGATCTCCACAGTACGGTTGCTTTTTTCATTTGCCACGCTGGTAGCGATCATCATACCGTACATGATAATGATCATAAAGACTAGGATGACCAGGATATAACTGTACCAGTAGTTCTGTCCGGAATCCTTACCCAGTACCTTTTCATTGCATAAAATGCTCTCCGCATCCAGCTTCATCAGTTCCTCATAATTTACATTCTGATCCTGACAGTATTTCATCTTCGCCGATGTGCTCATCAGCTCTTTGAATAACTCCCCGGCAGAATCGGAAATGGATTTGTTAAATACGTAATAATCAAATTCCGTGGCACTTTTGATGACAAAACCGATCTCGGCTTTCTCCGCCTTTACCGCCTCCTGGACCTGCTTATCATCCTCCATCCTCTGGATCTCTGCCTTACCATAGGAAAGGATCAGATCATCCTGGATCATCCCCTGGGGATCACAGACTGCGATGGTTTCTGCCATCTGGTTTTCCTCTCCGTCAGCACCGTCCCCGCCGGACAGGCTGTCAATGATCCCCGGTATGCTCATCGCCACGATCGCTGCCACACAGATCAGCACAGTGGAGATCACGAAAGATTTGCTCTTAAAATAATTCCCCAATTCAAAACAATATACGTGAAATAATTTTTTCATGATCAGTCCTGCCCCCCTTCTTCCTGCGTATCATCTGGAACCTCGTCCCCCACACAGGATACAAAAATATCGTTGAGGGACGGCTCGTAGGAACCGTACTGATCGATCTCTATCCCCTCTTCTTTCATGCGTTCCAGTATATTCCACTGGCTGGCTCCGCCGGTCAGCCGCAGGATCAGATTATGCTTGCTGCGGCTCTCCACCTCCAGCACATCTGACAGTCTTTCCCTGCAGAGCCGCTCCAGCTCTTCCAGGGAAAAATTCAAGGCAGACAGTATCTTTCTGCCCTTTCCATATTCCTCCTTGATCTCATCGAGACTTCCCGCCAGTACGATCTCCCCCTGGTTGACAATGGCGATATCTTCACAGAATTCCTCCACATAGCTCATCTGGTGGCTGGAAAAAATCACAATCTTCCCCTCTGAGATCAGTTCCCGGATCACATCCTTCAATATCTGGGAATTCACCGGATCAAGTCCCGAAAATGGTTCATCCAGCACCACGATATCCGGATCACACACAAGGGTGGCTGCCAGCTGAACCTTCTGCTGGTTTCCTTTGGACAAGGTATCCAGCTTGCGTTTTTCATATTCACTGACCTTTAGACGAGACAGCCATTTCTGGGCATTTTTTACCGCTGAAGCCCGGTCGAGTCCTCTGAGCTTCGCAAAATATATCATCTGCTCGATCACCGTTTTTTTCGGATACATTCCCCTCTCCTCCGGCAGATATCCCACCTGATTCTGGGAAGGGTCAAAGGGTGTGCCATCCAGCAGCACCTCTCCCTCATCCGCCCGGAAAATATCCATAATAATTCGTATTGTTGTCGTCTTTCCTGCACCATTTCTTCCTAAAAGTCCCAGAGCTCTTCCGCTCTCTACAGAAAAATCGACCCCTTTCAGAACCTCTTTTCCTTCAAACCTTTTGCGAATCTTTTTTACTTCTAGTTTCATCTTCTTCCTCCCGCTGTTTATTGTCAGCGTTTCATACTTCGGAGCATTTCCTTATCCTCCCGGCTGACACGAAGTGATTCTATCATTTTCTGTACACTCTTATTATACGTAAAATCATCCAGATTGCAAGAGGCGAGATATTCCAATGTAATATTCCGATATTTTACATAACAAATAGAAATACCCCACGCCACCGCCATTTTTACATAATACCCTTCGTGCCGGATACCATCGTAGATTTTTAACACATCGTTAATATATTCATCCGTCACAAAATACTGCATAAGGATGACCACAGCAAACCGCACCTCATATTCCTGCTGCGATTCCAGGTAAGGCAGGATGAATTGATACATCCTCTCCCGGTTGTTTTTTACGTCTTTCAGGTCCCCGCAGACGATATCACACACCGCCCAGTTATCGATGGAAGGGATAAACTTCTCCACATATTCCAGCTTTTCCCCGAAATCACACTTCGCCAGGGCACATACCATACCACAGAGCATATTAAATTCATACACGGAAGAATCTTTCGTCAGCTCCACGAAGCCCCGCCAGTCCCCTTTCACCAGCTGTCTGGCAAGTTTCCGCAGAGCCGGAACCCGCACCCCGTAAAAAATCGACTCCACCCCGGGAATCAGCCTGCTGTGAAATTCCCGGTATTTTTCATCTGCCATTTCCCGCAGACAGTCCTCCACGTTTCTTAATTCCTCTTCGGTAAATCCCATTTGTCTCCTCCTTCACATAACAAACGCCGGTCCGACGTTGCGAACCGGCTAAATAACACTAATCCAGCTCCACCGCTCCAGTGTAGAGCTGATAATATCTTCCTTTCATATCCAGCAGCTGCTTATGGGTTCCCCGTTCTATGATCTCGCCCTGTTCCAGCACCATGATGCAGTCTGCATTCCGCACAGTTGAAAGCCGGTGGGCGATCACAAAGGTAGTGCGGTTTTTCATCAGCCGTTCCATACCGTGGTCGATGTGCATCTCCGTCCTGGTATCCACCGAGCTGGTGGCTTCATCCAGCACGAGAATCGGCGCCTTGGAGACCGCTGCCCTGGCAATATTCAGAAGCTGTCTCTGCCCCTGGCTGAGATTGATGCCATCTCCTTCGAGCATTGTATCGTATCCATCTTCCAGCCGCATGATAAAGGAATGGGCACTGGCGGTTCTGGCTGCCTGCTCCACTTCCTCATCTGTGGCGTCCGGGCGGCCATAACGGATATTTTCCCGCACCGTTCCGGTGAAAAGATGGGTATCCTGGAGCACCATGGCGATATGGCTCCGCAGACTCTTTCTCTCATAGTCTTTAATATCCCTGCCGTCGATGGTGATCTTTCCCTCCTGAATATCATAGAAACGATTCAACAGATTGGTGACCGTCGTCTTTCCGGCGCCAGTAGATCCCACAAACGCCACCTTCTGGCCGGCGTGGGCATACAGGTCGATGTGTTTGAGGATTGTCTTATCCGGCTCATAGCCGAAGGTCACATTTTCCATAACCACCTCTCCCCGAATCTCTTCCATCGGCACAGCCTCCGCCCCGTCTGCTTCCTCCGGCGCTTCATCCAGCACCTTAAATACCCGCTCTGCTCCGGCAAGTGCCGAAAAGATTGTATTGACCTGCATGGAGATCTCATTGATGGGGCGGCTGAACTGCCTGGAATAGTTGACGAACACACTGAGGTTTCCCACAGACAGTTTGCCGGCGATACAGAACAGACCACCCACGCAGGCAGTGATGCCGTAACTGACCTGACTGAGATTTCCCATGACAGGTCCCATGATCCCGCCAAAAAACTGGGCTTTGATCTGCTTCTTCTTCAAATCCTCGTTCAGCTCTGTAAATTCCTGTATGGCTTTGTCCTCATGGCAGAACACTTTTACCACCTTCTGTCCTGTCACGGTCTCTTCGATATATCCGTTCAATTTTCCCAGGGCGGACTGCTGGGAACGGTAGTATTTGGAACTTCTTCTGGCGATGGATCCCCCCGACTTGATCATCAGCGGAACAAGCAGGATCGTCAGCAGTGCCAGCCACACATTCATGATGATCATGATCGTCACTGTACCCAGGATACTCAGCGCCCCGGATATCAGCTGAATGATCGTGTTGTTCAGCATCTCACCGATCACGTCCACATCATTGGTAAACCGGCTCATGATATCACCGGTGGCATTGGTGTCAAAATACCTCACCGGCAGCGTCTGGATATGGTCAAAGAGCTCTTTCCGGATGCCTTTTAAGGCACGCTGCGACACCCCGATCATGATCCGCTGCTGAAGGTAGGTCGTGGCCACGCCAATCATATACACGCAGAGCATTAGGAGAACCCCCAGCATAAGTGCCCTGGTTCCCTCACCGACGATGCTTCCCACATCAGCCCCCGGCGCCCTCGTCTTTTTCCATGTCTCTGCCACCCCGTCAATGATCGGCGATAACAGATAGGAACCCGCCAGGGTGGCGGCACTGGTAAGAATGGCGCAGCAAACCGCCACAATAACCCGCACTTTATCTTTTCCTACATAGGTGAGAAGCCTCCGGATGGTCTCCCCCGTATTTTCTGGTTTTCCTCCCATCATTCCTCTTCCATGATGCCCTGGGCCTCTCCCCGGCCCTCCCATCGGAGGTCCGCCCTGAGTCCTGTTTTTTGTCTCACTCATGCTGATACCTCCTTTTCTTTATCCCTCTGGGAATAATATATTTCCTGATATTCTTCACAGTCTTTTAAAAGCTCTTCATGGGTTCCCTGACCCACGATCTCTCCCTCGTCCAGCACAAGGATCCGGTCGGCGCTCTCCACCGAAGAAATCCTCTGGGCGATGATTAGTTTTGTCGTATCCTTCAGGGAAGTGGAGAAACTTTTGCGGATCTCTGCCTCTGTCGCCGTATCCACAGCACTGGTACTGTCGTCGAGAATAAGGATCTTCGGCTTTTTCAGCAGAGCCCTGGCGATACAAAGACGCTGCTTCTGACCGCCGGAGACGTTGACGCCGCCCTGACCCAGCTCCGTATCATACCCCTCAGTGAAGGATCTGACAAAACCATCCGCCTGGGCACACTGTGCCATCTCGAACACCTGCTCATCCTCTGCACTCTCATCTCCCCACCGGAGATTATCCATGATGGTGCCGGAAAACAATGTATTTTTCTGGAGAACCATCGCCACACCGTCCCGCAGATGTTTCAAGGAATAGTCCCTGACATCCACGCCGTCCACCAGCACCTGCCCCTCGTCGGCATCGTACAGTCTCGGGATCAGCTGTACCAGAGAACTCTTTCCAGAACCGGTGGAGCCGATGATCCCGATGGTCTCCCCTGGTTCTGCGCGGAAGGAAATATGTTTCAGCACATTGTTTTTATGTTTTTTGTAGTACCGGAATCCCACATCCCGGAATTCAATCGCACCCTTTTCCACCATCAGATCTTTTCTGCCGGCATTGTCATCGTTCAGATCGATCTCTGCCTGGAGTACCTCTTTGATACGTTTGGAGGAAGCCAGGGCACGGGAACCCTGGATCATGATCATGGCTACCATCATCAGGGACATCAGGATCTGAACAATGTAGGTAGTAAATGCCGTCAGGTCTCCCACTGGCATATCCCCCACGATAATCTGCTTTCCGCCAAACCACACAACCGCCATCGTCGTAATATTCATGGCAAGGGTCATGATGGGCATGGTAAAAATAACGATTTTCATGGCGCCCAGGCTTTTCTCCATCAGTTCTTCATTGGCCTCGTTAAAAGTATTCTTTTCAAAATCATCCCGCACAAAGGATTTGACTACCCGCACATTGGTTATATTTTCCTGAATCCTGGAATTCAGTTTGTCGATCCTCGTCTGCATGATATCAAACCGCGGAAAAGCGATCCGGATCACAATGACCAGCGCCACCAGCAGCAGTGGGATAATTATCCCAAGAATAACCGCCAGTCTGGCATTCATCAGCACCGCCATGATCAATCCCCCGATCAGCATGCCCGGAGCCCGGAGCATCATGCGCAGCGCCATCATGATCACATTCTGCATATTTGTGATGTCATTGGTCAGTCTCGTCACAAGCGAGCCGGTGGAGAACTTCTCAATATTGGCAAAGGAAAACTTCTGTACTTTCGTAAATACATCCTTTCTCAGACTGGCGGCAAAATTGACGGCAGCTTTAACCGCAAAATATGCGCCAAGCACTCCGCCGAGCATCATACACAGCGCCAGGAGCACCATCAGAATTCCCTTTGTGACCACATAACCGCTTCCAGCGCCTCCCTGGATCCCCTCATTGATGATCATGGACATAAGTTTGGGCATAAGAACTTCACCGATCACCTCTACGATCATAAATATGGGACCCAGAATAAAGGCGGAAAGATACGGCATAACGTATTTTTTATAAATTCCCATCTGCTTACTACCTCCCTTTTACTCAATTTCTTTTACATTGTCATACATCTGTTTCAAAAATTTCCGCAGGGTGACCAGCTCTTCCTCCGAAAATCCCCGGATCACACTTTGATCCATATACGCAAAGATCTCCCTGCTCCTCGCCACTACGTCCTCTCCCTTATCGGTCAGGCTGACAAACTTGGCGCGGGAATCATCTTTTTTCGTAGTTTTCTGAATGTATCCGTCCCTCTCCAGTTTTTTCAGGGATACCGCCACCGTCGCCGTGGATATTTCCAGGACAGCCGCCAGCTCTGCCTGGGATTCAAACTCTCCCTCCGACAATGTCATCAGCAGCCTGTGCTGCGCCCGGTGCAGTCCCGTGCCTTCCAGCAGACGTTCCAGTTTTTTCCGATGCATCTGATTGATAAAAATCATGATCATCATTGGATTGGCCGTATTCAAAAAATCTTTCTCACTCATCTCCCAGCATCCTATGGGTTTAATTTTTCCCAACTGAGATTACCTCCATTTCTCCAAAGAAAATAGTTAGCAAGCTAATAATTAACTTGCTAACTATTTATTATACTCATATTTTATTCTTTGTCAACATCCTACTTATCAATTTTCTTTGATCTTATATTTCTCGATCTGTACCATTACATTTTCCGTATATCCTAACAATTCCTCGGAAAGTGCTGAACTCTCCTGGGCCGCCGCCGTGTTCTGGTCGATCACTGCCGCGATCTCATTGGCGCTGTCCAGCATATTTTTCAGGGAATCATCCTGTCTCCTGCTGGTCTCTGTGATCTGGGAAATATTTTGGGAGATCTCGGAAGAGATTTTCGAGATACCTTCTAACATCTCCACGGTCTCTCCTGTGATCGTCACCCCGTTATTTACAGCCGAGATACTTTTTTGTATCAGTTCCGTAATGTTCTGGGAAGCCTCAGCACTGGAACCGGCCAGTCCGCCGATCTCGCTCGCCACCACTGCGAAGCCTTTTCCATGTTCCCCGGCCCTGGCCGCCTCAATCGATGCGTTCAAGGCAAGAAGATTCGTCTGTGCCGCAATTCCTGTGATCACCTCGATGATGCTGGCAATCTCATTGGATTCCATCCGGATCTGATCCATCGCATGGGACAGCTCATCCATCTTCTTCTCTCCCTCTGCCATTCTCTCCATGGAGTCCTTGGAGAGCCTCTCCACATCCTGTGCCGCCATCGTATTATTATGAACGGATTCCGACACTTCTTCGATCTGATCCACCATTCCTTTAATATGTAGGGACTGCTGCTCCGCCCCATCCGCCATAGACTGTGCGGTCTCTGCGAGAGAATCGGCGCCATCCCTCACCTGCATAA
>CAMTDY010000003.1 GCA_947070915.1 uncultured Roseburia sp. | reverse complement strand
ATTATAGTCTGCTTCAATAATCCGGCTCTATTTGTTCTGGAATGTGCAGATGAAGCAGGGCATAAAAATGCTCCGCATCTCGTCTAAATAAGGTGTGGAACAGTATAGGATGGTGTGGTGTACTGTTATCGTACACATGAGTATTGTTATATGTATGTTCCTGTGAAGGAAAATAATAACATGACATAATAAATAGGTGATTTATTAATATACGCAAATCCGATTACCGAATGTGTTGATTTATTGCCGTTTATGTTGTATAATTATGATGTCGAATTCGATAACACAGTCTTTTTATTTAGGAGGTATGGTTATGTTTATTGAAGAACGCCATCAAAAAATTTCAGACATTATTAAAGAAAACGGTAAGATCACCATTGCTGAAATCACAGGTAAATACGGTATATCCAACGAGTCTGCACGCAGAGATCTGCGACTGCTCGAACAAAAAGGCATTTGCAAGAGAACCCATGGCGGTGCTATCTCGATAGGACAGGTTAGCGTAAGACCGCCGGTCAATAGAGATTTTGATAGTATGCCTGTCTTTGATAACTACAGGGAGATTTCACGGGCGGCTGTGGAAAAAATCAAAGAGAATGACACAGTATATCTAACAGGTGGATCCTTTGGTCATATTATGGTTCCCTTTTTGCCGAAAGACATCCACTACACTGTAGTTGTTAATTCAGTGGATATTTGCAGGGCGCTCAGAAATTTCGATAACATCGACGTATATATCGTCGGTGGCAAGATGCGGCAAAACGGCTCACTGGTTGATAGCCTGGCCAATGAATTTGTAAGCAGGCTACATTTTGACCTTTGCTTCATTACGGGAACTGGTCTGACAGCAGAGGTCGGTCTGTCCAACGGCACGGATGAAACGGCAACATTCCAGCGCACTGTAATTAAGAACAGCCGCAACAGATGCCTTGTCATACCGAGCTCAAAGATAGGCGTAGATTCGTTTATTAAAGTATGCGACGTGGATTCCTTTGATACTATTATCACAGACTGGGATTGTGTAGAAGATCAGATTGCTTCCATTGAAGAGAAAGGCATCGAGATTACAATTGTTGAGGAACCAAAATGAATCGCGAGCAAAAATTAAGGAATCTAATCCTTGATAGATATACAAGCCTTCGTCGGTTCGCTATAGAAGCCGATATTCCGTATAGCACACTTATGACGTTGCTTTCTCGTGACATAGGTGGAGCTTCGTTTGATATTGTTATCCTTATTTGCAAAAAGCTCGATGTTGATCCGTTGAAAATTTAGGCTCTAATTATTCAAAAGAACAAAGCTGCTTATGTCAATAGAACTTCCCACCGGTTGTAATACATTAACAATATGATTATTACTGTTGGTGGGAAGTATTACAGTTTCTCGACTGTAACTCACGGTAATTGTTATAAAAGGCAATGCTGTTCCTAAATTGCTATCCTAATGATTTGAGCAGCATTTTCCGGCAAGTCTCCTCATCTGAATGCACTTTTGGGAGCCGATTTCCTTCATTCAAAAATAGTCAGTCTGAAATGCCCTGCTGACAAGGCTCCCGCCAGACATCCCTGGGCAGAATAATAAAGGATCCAGTTTGCCCACTGCACCCATTCCTGCCTCTGGACACCGAACATCCAAAAGAGAAGCACAAGATCTGACAGTAAAAAAAGTGCTCCACCGGTCATTATGAGTACAGAGAAATTTTTCTGTCCCTCCCGGCAGCTCCAGAATGATAATGCCTTTACCGTCATAAAAGAAATTACGGCCGCATAACCAATCAATACTGGCAGAAAACCCTGGAAATTAAATTCTCCGAAAAACAGCAGAAACACCAATTCTATAAATATCACAGCCGTCCAGGCAACGTCCTTCTTCGTCACAGGGCATATCCGGCAGAAAGCGATGGAAAACAGTACATGGGCTCCGGCAAACCCCGCTACTCCCAGTATGAACAAAATCCCCTGGTTCCGGTCCAGGGCAAGCAGCACATCTCCCGCCATGGAACATAGAAGAGCGATCAATACCGGGCATGAAAAGAACCGCCTGTCCTTATACCTTACGTATCCACACACACCTGTCAGAACGAAAAACAGGCTGGCAAGTGTCTTTAACAGAATCGTCTCTGTAGACAGATCAAAATGGAATGCTGTGAGCAACCCTGCCACAGATAGAAGCATAAGCCCCTCAAAGATCAGATACATCACCCTCTCCATCTCCTCCCTCTGTTTTGTCAAACCGGCTTATTTCATATAATTCTCTCGCCATCTGATCCACGCTGGAAAAGGTCTGTCCGGTCATATCTGTGATCTTTTCCTGATTGTTTGCCTCCTGCACAATGGAAGCGGCCCGGTCCAGGGAATTCTTTACGAGTTCAGCCATCTCTTCTGCCATCTCCCGCACCTGCTGGCTGTGCTGGTTCGTCTGGCTGCTGCTCTCCGCGATCTGCTCTGTCTTCTGCCGTGAATCTTCCTGCAGCTGTCCAAGCTCCTGGGCCTCCTGTCTTGCATTGGAGATCTGTGTGATCCCCGAATTCACAGAGATCATGTTCTGGCCGTTTGACTCCTTGACCTGGTTCAACGTCTCAAGTACATTGTCAACCACAGATTTGATGGAAGTACTCGCCTGTTTTGAATTTTCTGCCAATACCCGAATCTGCTCTGCTACCACAGCAAATCCCCTTCCGTGTTCTCCGGCTCGTACCGCCTCAATGGACGCATTCAACGCAAGCATATTGGTTTTTGCCGTAATGTCGGAGATCTCACTGGCAAAAGCCGATATTTCCCCAATGACCTTCTCCAGATGCTGGACAGATTCCCCGGTAAGATTCGCCTTTTCCTCAATATCCTGCATGCTTTCCACAGCTTCATTCATGATCTTCACATAACTCTGCATGCGCTGCCAGATATCATCTGAGATCTCCAGCATTTCCTTCGTCCGGTCGTCGATCATGCCGATGGATTTTACCATTTCCCCTACGGAATTCTGCATACTATTTACGTGCCGCAGGCTCCTGTGGCAGTCCTCCGTAGTCTCCTGCGCCGAACTCACAATAGACTGATTGGCTCTTCTCGACTCATTCATGTTTTCCGCAAGCTGTTCCGTCATCTCTACCAGCTCGGAAGACGCTTTTCCACAGGTCTCGACCACCACCGCCACCTGTTCTGCGCTGTGCAGGTTCTCCAATATGGCTCTCGAAGCCCCGGCAATATTTATAAATACTACCGACATCACGATCTGCTCTATCGTAAAGCCCACGGAACGGGTTAAAAACCACTCCATGTTTGTAGGATATTCAATCTGAGCCACATTCCGTGAACGCAAAAACAAAGAAATGATAAGAAATATGTAACTCACAATGGCGATCCGCAGTGTGAATTTTTTATCAAAAAACATACAGCTGAACAGCATGGCAAGACCATATGTCATATAAATGCCAATGGCCGAATTTCCGCCCAGGAGCATTACAACGAATCCGACAGCCAGCACACTGACATATTTCATCACCCCCACAGGCACACCTGCTTTTTGTAACACCGTGGGGCCCACCGTACACACACATCCGATGGGGGAAAGCACTGCCAGATCCAGATACCGGATCTGAAACACCCCGGCGGCAGTAGCGAGAAATAAAACAGGAAACACCAACGTCATCCATAACAATACCTTTGCCAGACGCTTACACACGTTCTGGTCATTCTGCTCAAAAAAATCCATCTGTTCTTCTGCCATCTTCCGCACATCCTCTCTTTGTTATGCAATTCAATATTTTTACATATGTTTCTTTATTTTAGCAGAGCATGTGTAGAAAAGAAAGCTTTTTGGTACAGATTGCAGGTTAGAGGGAACAGATTGCAGTTCTTATTTCTTTAGATTTTTATAAGCAAGCACCCCGGCGATGGTCTTGGCATCGGTGATCTCTCCCGAGTAGATCATTTTCTCAATTTCCCCGATGGTATACCGCTCAATATGGACAAACTCATTTTCGTCCAGTCTCTGTTTGGAAGGAATAAGATCCTCCGCGTAGTATACGGCGATCAATTCGCTGGTATATGCAGCCGCCGTATTGACATTGATCAGGTGACGGACTTTCTCCGAACGGTATCCGGTTTCTTCTTCCAGTTCCCTGATGGCACAGACCTTAAAATCCTCCTCCACACTGTCTCTTCCCCCGGCAGGGATCTCAAGCATCATATCATCGATGGCTCCCCGGTACTGCCGCACCATAAGTATTTTTCCCTCATCATCCACCGGCACCACTGCCGCCGCGCCCTTATGCTCGATCAGATCCCATTCCGCAATGTTGCCATTGGGAACCCTGACATTCATGGAATAAAAATCTACGATCCTTCCCTTGTGTTCCAGCTTCTTATCAATAATCTCAAACTTATCCATATACCTTCCTCCCTTTAATGTTACTGTGCCAGCCGCTCCAAAACCCGGAGCAGCAGATCAAAATTCCGCCTTGCCGAGGAAATGCTCATCCTCTCTTTCACGGTGTGGATGTCCAGTATGTCAGGGCCCATGGAAACGATATCCAGTCCCGGGATCTTATGGGACAATATGCCGCATTCCAGGCCTGCATGGATTCCCTCCACTCTCGGCTCTCTCCCCAGTACCTTTCTGGATTCCTCGATCATAATGTCCCGCAGCAGGGAATCCCGCTTGTAATCCCACGCCGGATACCTTCCATGAACTTCAAATTCAAAGCCGGCTTTTTCCTGGGAGACACACTCTCCCAGCCATTTTAACTGCTGCAGCATATGATCCCGGTAACTCTCCTTCTGGCTCCTGACAGAAAATCCCAAACGGATCTCATCTTCTCCAGTGGCTGCAATCCCCATATTCAGGGAGCTCTCCACCATCCCCGGCACATCCCCGCTCATGGTCTGGACGCCGGTTATCGCCAGATTCAAAAACCGTAAAACAGCCTCTGTAAAACCGATGTCAAAACAATCTGTATGGGAAACAGATTCTCTTTGCAACTCAAAGCGGATTCCGTTCTCCGCTGAGTACGCCTCTTCCACACAAACCTGGGCGTGCTTTTGCAGGCTCTGAGCCAGTGCCGCTGGGTCATTGTCACAGATCACACGGCAGACCGCCTCTCTCGTTATCACATTATCCTTATCACCGCCGGTAAAGGATACGATCCGAAAAGGATGCTCTTCATATGCCTGCGCCAGTATCCTTCCAAGCAGGATCGACGCATTCAGGGGATGCTTCGCTATCTCCGTGCCGGAATGTCCCCCGGTCAGCCCGGAAACAGACAAGGTGACCACTTCACCGGAACATGCCCTTTTCTCCTGGCGGAAAGTTATCCGGGCAGTCGCGCCGCCGGCACAGCTGACCAGCAGCACTCCCTCTTCTTCGTTGTCAATGTTAATGAGCCGCTTTGCCCTGAGATCCGACACATCCAGCGCCGAAGCCCCATCCATTCCCACTTCTTCATCCGTGGTAAATACAGCTTCAATGGGCGGGTGGGTAATCCCATCCGCGGAAAGCACTGCCAGCATATAGGCGAGGGCGATGCCGTCATCCCCTCCCAAAGTCGTCCCCTCCGCTTCCAGATAATCCTCACAGATCTGCAGCTTAAGGCCCTGTTTCTGAAAATCATGGGACGGATCCTCGCTGACACATACCATATCCATATGCCCCTGAAGCATCACCGGTTCATCCCTGGTACAGTCCGGAGAAGCTGGCTTCCTGATCACCACATTCAACGCCTCATCCACCCTGTACTCCAGCTCATGTTTTTTCGCAAAATCTACAAGGTACTCGCTGATCTTCTCATTGTGATAGGAGCCCCTCGGCACACTGGATATCTCTTCAAAATAGGTAAAAATCTTCTGATAATCGATGGTTTCTAACATAATCTGTACCTCGTTTCAGCCTTTATGCCAGACTGACCTTTCCCTTTTCATTTTTTCATTAATACTGCTATTGTTCCAGAGTTCTCAAAATATATGCTCCTGACTCTTTTGTTAGAGGAATACAGTGATTTATACGCAGCTCTCTCCCATCCGGATCTTCCGTGCCGCTGCATATGTATACCTGTTTTCCAGTGATCAGAAGAATTCCACCAATCAGACCGAGCAGGCAGGCAAAAGCTACTACGATCAGAACCAGCAAAATAATGACAGAAAAAAAGATACCAGAACTAAACCACCCATAGTGATCTCTCCCCTCGTGGGTGCCATCTATTTTTTCCAGCAATTCATTTACAATCAAGTTGGTTTTATCATTGCATACCACTACAATTTCTTCTTATAATTTTCCAGTTGATGAAAGATTCCGACTATATTTACAATATCCGAATTAACACGAAATATAATGACATAATCCATCTGTCTTGTAACAGCCTCCCGGTAGCCTCTTTTTGCCAAATATGTATCCCTGCAAACCGGAAATTGCAGAGGATTTTCCTCAAGACGGTCGTATATGCGTTCTATTTCATCTAGTAAATGTTTTGCAGCTTGTTTGTTTTTGAACTGATAAATCAAATGATGTAAAATAATATCCAGCAATTCATCTGCCCGTTCTGCAACACTTAAATTATAAGCCATGTTTTTTCCTCAATTCTGCCAAAGCTGTCCGGGCATCCCTTACATGTCCAGTTTCTATTTGCTGCTCTGACACTTCAACGTCCCTATATACTGCAAGATGGCGCATGGTGTTTTCATAAACCTCCATGCCCATAATAACCATATCCCCATAGCCGTTTTTTGTAATATAAATAGGTTCATCTGACTTGTGGCACATATCGGAAATCTCCGAAGTGTTTTTTAAATCTTTAATCGGTATAATCTGTGGCATTTCTTATATCTCCTCTCTGAAAACAAATAAATAATAAAAAAGATGTTTTTCATTTCTCTCCATAATCATACCATAATAATAACATAATTATACCACCATATCAATCCCAATATCGATATGATATTTTCAAAAGGTTATAAAATTATTTATTTCTTCGTGCATGGCTCAAAATCTTCGCGCTAATTTCTAAAGCTGTGGATCGGTGCGGGGATCCGTCCCTGGCGGTTTACAAAATCATCGCAGCCAAAGGGATTCACCGGCATGATCGGTGCGTAGCCGAGAAGGCCGCCAAATTCTGCCTGATCTCCCACGGTTTTTCCCTGGACAGGGATGATCCTTACCGCTGTTGTCTTCTGGTTCACCATGCCAATGGCCATCTCATCCGCGATGATTCCAGCGATGGTCGTCTCTTTCGTATCTCCGGGAATGGCGATCATATCCAGCCCCACCGAACATACACAGGTCATAGCTTCTAATTTCTCCAATGTCAAGGCGCCCTCTGTCACCGCATCGATCATTCCCTGATCTTCGCTGACAGGGATAAAGGCACCGCTGAGACCGCCCACATAAGAGGAGGCCATTACGCCGCCTTTCTTTACCTGGTCGTTGAGCATGGCAAGCGCCGCTGTGGTTCCGGGAGCGCCCGCCCGCTCCAGTCCCAGCGCTTCAAATATTTCTGCGATGCTGTCACCTACCGCCGGAGTTGGCGCCAGAGACAAATCGATGATCCCAAAAGGAATGCCGAGGCGTCGGGATGCCTCATAGGCTACCAGTTGTCCCACTCTCGTTATCTTAAAAGCGGTCTTTTTGATAGTCTCGCAGACTTTTCCAAAATCCTCACCCTTTACTTTTTCCAATGCCGTTTTTACAACTCCGGGACCACTGACGCCCACATTGATGATGGCGTCCCCCTCTGTAACCCCATGGAACGCTCCTGCCATAAAAGGATTGTCGTCTGGCGCATTGCAGAACACCACCAGTTTGGCACAGCCCAGGGAGTCGTTGTCACCAGTCAGTACCGCCGTCTCCTTCACCATCTTGCCCATCAGGCGGATGGCATCCATATCCAGCCCCGTCTTGGTGGAGCCCACATTGACCGAGCTGCACACCCGCTCGGTGCAGGCAAGGGCCTGGGGAATGGAACAGATCAGGTTCTTGTCAGCAGTGGTCATCTTCTTTGACACCAGCGCCGTATAGCCGCCGATAAAATTCACACCTACCTGTTTCGCTGCCCGGTCCAGAGTTCTGGCGATCTCCACAAAATCTTCTGGTGACTGACAGGCAGATCCACCGATCAGGGAAACCGGTGTGATGGATATCCTCTTATTTACGATGGGAATACCATACTCCATGCTGATTTCCTCGCCTACGGCCACCAGGTTCTCTGCCATGGACGTTATTTTATTATAAATATTATCACACAAACGATGCAGATCGCTGTCTATGCAGTCCAACAGGCTGATTCCCATGGTTATGGTCCGCACATCCAGGTTTTCTTTCTCGATCATGTTATTTGTCTCAATCACTTCATTTATATTTATCACGATATTTCCCTTTCCTCCATTATATTCTATGCATCTTGTCAAAGATATCCTCCCGCTGGACTTTTATGATACAATGAATGCCTTTTCCCAGCTCTTCTAATTCTTCTGAAAGCTCCACGAACTTCTTAGAGGAAAGATCTGTATTTACTACCATCATCATATTAAAAAATCCATCTACGATGGTCTGGGAAATATCCAGAATATTGATCCCATTTTCCGAAAGATACGTACATACCTTTGCAATGATCCCCACGCTGTCTTTTCCTACTACTGTTATAATGGTCTTTTTCATTTTTACCCTCATTTCTATTTGGTGAACTCCGTTCCCCTTTTTTAATTTACAAACACCGGCGGTGTCGGCGCCAGCCGCCCTGCCACCCCGAGAAACAGCTCCTCTCCTGCTGACAGTTCCTCCTGAGCCAGTTCATAGCGGACCGTCTCATAAGCGAGTTCGGGATAATTGTTTTCCTGGCTGAGATGCCCCAGCAAAATATGTTTTAACCGGTAGTGTACCAGCCTCCGGAGCAGACGCCCACAGGCATCGTTTGAAAGATGCCCTTCTTTTCCCAGAATACGCAATTTCAGCTGATAGGGATAACTCCCCGCCTGCAGCATATTGATGTCATGGTTTGCCTCCAGGAGCATTCCCTCACAATCCTCCAGATGGGACAGGGTATAGTCGGTGTACTCTCCCATATCCGTCGCCACAGCCACCTTCACATCCCCCTCACGGATCGTATAACAGACCGGATCTGCCGCATCGTGGGAGATGGAAAAAGGCATGATCTCCATGCCGCCTACATTTACCGGGACATCCGGACGCACAGGCTGAAAGAGATCCCCATCTACCTTCCCGCATTTTCCACTTCCCAGGATGGAATCAATCGTAGCCTCTGTGGCATATACCGGAATGGCATATTTGCGCAACACCGGTCCCAGACCGCAGATATGATCAGAATGTTCATGGGTGATAAAGATCCCCTGTATGTGATCCATGGTGATATGCTCCGCCGCAAGCCCTTCCTCAATGCGCTTTTTGCTGATCCCCGTATCTACAAGGATTCCCCGGGAATCTTCCTCAGACCCGATAAATATACTGTTTCCACTACTGCCACTGGCAATGCTGTAAAGTTTCATTTCTCACTCATCCATTCTTCTTATTTTTCCCAATATAGTTCAATGCTGTCATCCTCATGGACCGCTGTGGTAAAGTCACTGACATCCCTGCCGTTCAGTTTGGATATCAGCCGCTTCCCACCGGGCTTTGTAAGATCAAAGGGATATACATCGAAAATATCCACAAAGGAATGATTTCTTTTTTCCGCCAGCGTTACCTCTTTTCCATTGATCTTAACCCGTATACGCCGTCCGCCCCCGCCTGCCAGGTATCCGGTCTGCCCCATCCCGGAACCTGGTGAGGAAAATACCGGCGGTACTGCCACACTCTGCTGGGGTCTCACAGCCGGATTGCTGATGGGAAGATCTGCTGCCCATGCCGGCAGGGGGCGAACCGGGGCCAGCAGGGGATCCGGCCCCAGGGGGATATCCGGAACCGCCAGATCTGACATCACGTTTTTTGCCGGCTGCGCCGGTTTTTTCTTCTCTTCTTTTATTGGTTCTGGAAGGATCTTCTCCAATACAGCTCCGCTCTCCAGCCTGGCGGTCCGATCCCGCTCTTCTCCGCCCACCAGTACTTTATCTTCCACCGGCCGGCCCATAAATTCCAGAAGCTGCTGGACTGAATAGGACTCCAGAATCTTTACCCGGTCCCCCTCACGGATCACGTAAGAATCTTTCTGACTCTTATCATTTACCTCTGCCATCACCGGGCAGAGTACGATTTTTCCAAACACCGTATACTGTAATTCTTTCCGGTATTCGGGAATCCGTCCCAGCGTGAGGGAGGCATTCTCTCCCCGGGTAGCCGCTTTGATCTGTATGACATCATTATCATGTACAATCTCATTAAGACTCGTTTCTTTTCCGTTGAGCATAACCTCAGCCGCCTCGCCAAGACGTCCCCTGGCCACCCGTTCTTCGTCGTTCACAAAGTATGTGAGACTGCCGCCTCTGGTAGGGAACAGGCTGCTCTGGGCAAATCCGGCATGGATGCAGGCATCCAGTATCGTCGCCTTGCCATTATCATACAGCTTGATCCGTTCCTCGTTTACCCTTACATGAATAAAACTGCCCTTCTGTTCATAGTATTCCAGACAGATCCCAATGGGTGTCACAAGCGTCGAATCTTTTTTCACACCAGCCGCCGAAAAATCCACCTGCTGAAGAACTTCTGCCCCCCGTATGCTGACGCGGTTTTCCGGCAGGGAAAGACATTCTGACATCTTCTCGGTAAATCCCGGTATCTTGCCGCCGCCACCTACGACAAAGACCGCGCTCACGGAATTTCCGCCATTGAGCTCCATGATCTTTTCCGAAACTTTTTCTACTATAACACGGATCGCTTCCTCCGCGGTCTCCCGGACCTCTTCATATCCAACCTTATAGGATTCCCCCATAATATTTTTAAAAGATATGGTTTTGCCTCTGGCTGTTACTTTTTTTATCTTTTCTGCCATCTCAAAATCCACAAGGAACTTGCGGGCGATGGCTTCGGTGATCTCATCTCCCGCCAGCGGTATCATGCCAAAGGCAATGATACTTCCGTCTTTTACAATAGAGATATCGGAAGTCCCTGCCCCCACATCCACCAGCGCGATGTTCAGCAGGCGGAAGCGTTCCGGAATGGCGATATTGATCGCCGCGATGGGCTCCAGTGTCAGGCTCACCACCTGCAGCCCGGCATCTTCCACGGCGGCATAAAGTCCCTCCACCACTTCATCCGGAAGAAAGGTGGCGATCATCTCCACACCAATGGATGCTGCCATATGCTCTTCGATCATCTCCATAGGATATCCATTGAGATAATATTTCACCGGTGAGTAACCGACACAGTAAAAATGCTTGTCCTTATGATCGGTTTCGGTGCGGATCTCCTCATAAGCTTTCTCCACCGCAAGACTGTCCAGGGAATGAATGTGTTCCTGGGTCACTTTCGCCTCAGAGGGCATCTCATATTCCACATATACATTTTTCGTTTTCAGCACACGTCCTGCCGCCGCAATACTGACCTGCCGGAGTTCTCCCCCGATCTTTTCTTCCAGCTTTGCCTTTATCTGGGCGATGGTGCGTGCCACCGTCGGAATATCGTGGATCTGTCCATCGATCACCGCTCTTGTGGTGTGTTCCACAGCCACTTGCGCCACCACCACAAAACGATCCGTCCCCACCCGGTAGCCCACGGTGCCGACGATGCTTCTCGTTCCTATATCAAGTCCAAATACATAACCATCCTTACTCATATGTATCCCCCGTCTTTTATTATATGCGCAGCCCGGTCGAAACCTCCGGTTTCTCCGTGTTCGTTACACTTATTTTACTATGTGCGCAACACGCATAAGCACTCACGTCGAAACCTCCGGTTTCTCCGTGTTCGTTACACTCACATAGACTTTTTCAGAATGCGGTCTGCCTGTAAACAGGCACCGCATTCTTTAAAAGTCTGCGTTCGTGCTTATGCGTTCATTGTATCACAGTTATTTGGGATTTTCCAGCAGATTTTCCACTGCCCCGCGGATCTGCGTCTCCAGATCCTCCAGCTCCCCATCGTTGGCCAGCACCCTTTTACACATTGTCCGCAGCTTGGCATTGCTGTGCTGGTTCCTCATAATGCTCTCTGCCTTCTCTCTCGTATAACCGCGGGATGCCGCCAGTCTCCCGATGCGGATCTCATCTTCCGTGACCACCCCCCACACCTCATCGCAGAGCTGGTCGCAGCCGGTTTCAAACAAAAGTGCGGTCTCCAGAATGAACAATCTGCTGCGGTCCCTCTCGGAGATCCTCCTGCGGATCTCCGAGAGCACCAGAGGATGTACGATGGCATTGAGACGCCCCAGCTGGTCCGCATCACGGTATACCTGGCGTGCCAGAAACTCCCTGTCGATCTCCCCCTCAGGCGAGAGGATCGCTTCCCCGAAAGTCTCCCGTATTCTATCAAAGCCCGCTGTCCCCGGTTTCATAACCTCATGTCCCAGTTCATCCGCCATGCAGATCACCGCACCGTACTCCCGTCTGAGGATATCCAGCACCGTGGATTTGCCGCTTCCCACCCCCCCGGCGATGCCGATCACTTTGCTGTCATTTTGCCTCATACCAGGAATTTCCTCTCTTTACTTCTGCGATCAGCGGCACGCGGAGATCTGCCGCCGCCACCATCTCGTGCTCCAGGATCTCCGTCACCTCTTCTATTTCCGATTCCTTCGTCTCAATCAGGAGTTCATCGTGAATCTGCAGGATCAGACGGGATTCCAGATTCCGCTCCCGTAGTTTCTGGTCCACATGGATCATGGCGATCTTGATAATATCTGCCGCCGTCCCCTGGATAGGAGAGTTCATGGCGATGCGCTCCCCGAACTGCCTCTGCATAAAATTCTTAGATTCCAGCTCCGGGATCGGACGCCGGCGCCCAAACATCGAGGTGACATACCCTTTGCTCTTCCCCATATCCACCAGGGAATCCATATATTCCTTTACCTTGGGATAGGTGTGAAAATAATCTTCAATGTACTGCTCCGCCTGCTTTTTTGTAATATTCAAGTCCCTGGAAAGCCCGAAACCGCTGATGCCGTACACGATGCCAAAATTCACCGCCTTGGCATTTCTTCTCTGGAGGTCCGTCACCTCTTCATAGGGGACATGAAAGACAAGGGCCGCTGTCGTCCGGTGGACATCTGCATTTTCCTGGTATGCCTCGATGAGCCTCTCATCGCCGGACATATGCGCCAGTACCCGGAGTTCGATCTGGGAGTAGTCGGCATCCAGAAATACACAGCCCTCCTTTGGCACAAATACTTTGCGGATCTGCCTGCCCAGCTCCATCCGGATCGGGATATTCTGCAGGTTGGGTTCGGTACTGCTGAGCCTTCCTGTCGCCGTAATGGTCTGGTTGAAGGTAGAGCGTATCCTTCCATCCAGCTCAATAAAGGCAGAAAGTCCGTCGGCATAGGTGGATTTAAGCTTGGTGAGCTGGCGGTATTCCAGGATCATCTCCACAATGGGGCTCTCAAACCGAAGTTTTTCCAACACCTCCGCCGAGGTGGAATAGCCGGTCTTGGTCTTTTTCCCATATGGCATCCTCAGCTTCTCAAAGAGAATGACACCCAGCTGTTTCGGGGAATTGATGTTAAACTCCTCCCCCGCCAAATCATAGATCTCCTGCTGCAGCACCTCTATGCGCTCACCAAGTTTGTCTCCGTATTCACGGAGTGCCTCCCGGCGCACCTGGATTCCCTCCCGTTCCATGTGATACAGGGTAAATACCAGGGGCATCTCGATCTGGGCAAACAGATCATAGGATTTCATCCGCTTTAACTTCCGGTGCAGTGACTTGCAGGCTTTTAGATTAACCAGCGCACAGTAACATCCATACTTCACAAACTCATTCCGGGATCCCTGGTAGGCACGGAATTCGCTCATCTTTCCAAAATGCTGGCTGTAAGGGGACATCATGATCCCCGCATACTCTGCGGCGATATCCTCCTCCGCAAACCCCTTTTGCACCGGATCTGCAATATAGGCTGCCAAAGCCGTATCAAATGCCTGGTCTGCAGCGATCTCCGGCAGATACTCCAGCTGGCGTTTCAGATCGCTGGCGATCAGAAGTACTCCCTGTGACACCAGGCGCCCCATCTGTTCCCTCACCAGTTCTTCTGTGATCCACTCTCCGCCATGGCAGAACACCACATCCTCTTCGGAAGCGCAGAGCACCACGGCTGCCAGCCTTTTTTCTTCTTCCATAAACAAAGACATCTGACCATTTTCACCGGATGTCATATCCTCCTTGTTCCTGAAAATGATCTTTACCGAGACACTGTCCGCTTTCTGGCAGTCGCCGATCACTTTGATAAAATCTTCTTTCTTTTCCACTTCACGGAAGTTCTTCTCGATGGACATGTCTCCGCCGGTATCCCCCTGGAAACGGCTCATCATGGACTTGAATTCCAGCCTCTGGATCTGCTGGTAAGCTTCTTCCGTAAAAATATTTGTGATCCTGCAGTCTGCCGGTTTGATGCCAAGCCGGCAGTCCGTCTTGATCGTCGCCAGTTTTTTGCTCATCCGGGCCAGCTCTATATTGTTTTTTACCGCCTGTCTGGCACGGTTCGGCGTGATCTCCTCCACATGTTCAATGGCGTTTTCCACCGTGCCGAACATCGTAAGTATTTTTACCGCCGTCTTTTCTCCTACTCCCGGCACTCCCGGGATATTGTCGGAGGCGTCTCCCATAAGCCCTTTCAGGTCAATGATCTGGGAAGGCGTCACTCCATATTTTTCAATGACCTGGGCGCTGTGATAGTCTTCCACCGTCGTCCTGCCGCCCTTTGTCTTTGGAATACGGATCTTGATCCGTTCCGTGGCCAGCTGCAGCATGTCCCGGTCCCCGGATACCACAGACACCTCAAACCCCTGGGCTTCCCCTGCCCGCGCCATGGTTCCCAGGATATCATCCGCCTCGATTCCCTCCTGTTCCTTCATAGGGATCCCCATCGCCGCCAGAACCTCTTTGAGAACTGGTATCTGTTCTCTCAGTTCCTCCGCCATGGGCTTTCT
Organism: uncultured Roseburia sp.; assembly: GCA_947070915.1. GTDB lineage: Bacteria > Bacillota > Clostridia > Lachnospirales > Lachnospiraceae > Eubacterium_F. Next base: position 30,678 of record CAMTDY010000003.1, on the reverse strand, counting down.
TGTTCCCTTATAATCCGCATACATCTCATGCCGGAAAGTAGGCGCCTTCTTATCAAATGCCACCATCAGATGGGTGGGCGCTTCTTCTTCCATCACTTTTAAAAGAATATTTAAAAACCCATAGATCGCGTTGGTATGGAGCCCTTCCTTATTCGTCAGCTCCGGCACCCCGTAAAAGGCACGGTTCACTATGCTGTTTCCATCGATCAAAACCAGTTTCTCCACTGTCTCATCCTCTCTTCCACCAAACTTCCGCATTCTGCCTGTCAGGAATTTCCCTGATCCTGGCATTAGGAAAGAGAGGTATGCTCAGACCTCTCCGGTCTTCCGGTGCACGCCTCTCCTCTGAACCTCTATTCTACAGAAATAAAATAATAATAAATCGGCTGGCCGCCATACTCTGTTTCCACTTCAATCTCCTCGTATTTCCCACATACAGCCGCGGCGATCTCCTGCGCTTCCTCCTCGGAACTCTCCGCGCCATAGTAAAGTGTAATGAGCTCTGTCTCCTCATCCTTAAGGGCATCGATCAGGCGGAGTGTGGTCTCTTTCACATCGCTGCCCACCACCTCAATGGTCTTGTCGCTCAGGCCCATGATATCTCCCTGCTTGATCTCTTTTCCATCAATGGAGGTGTCACGGACCGCATAGGTTACCTGTCCCGATTTGATCTGCTGCACCGCCTCTGTCATGGCCGCCTCATTCTCTTCCTCAGAGTTTCCATCGATATAATTGATCATGGCGGTAATTCCCTGGGGGATATTCTTCGTCGGGATCACCACGATATGCTTATCCTCCGTCAGATCCCTGGCCTGATTCGCCGCAAGAACGATATTGGAATTGTTAGGGAAAATGTATATCGTCTCCGCCCTGACATGGGACACGGCATCCAGAATATCTTCGGTACTGGGATTCATCGTCTGTCCGCCCTCGATCACATAATCCGCTCCGAGTTCCCGAAAGATATTTCCCAGTCCCTCACCAACGGAGACACTGATAAATCCCACTTTCTTCCAAGGTGTCTCCTCCTCTTTTTTCTCCCCTGACGCTTGTGTTACCCCCGGTGATGCCTCTGGCGACGTCCCCGATGCACTGCCGGACTGGATCAGCCGCTCATTATGCTCCTCCCGCATGTTATCGATCTTCATGCGGGACAGTTCGCCATAGGAAAGTCCCTTCTGGATCGCCAGCCCCGGGTCGTTTGTGTGAACGTGGATCTTCACCAGCTCCTCGTCTGCCACACATACAATGGAATCCCCGATGCTCTCCAGATATCCTTTCAGGCTCTTCTCATCCCGGGAAGTAAATTCCTTCTCTAACAGAATAATAAATTCTGTGCAATAGCCAAATTTGATATCTCCGGTGCTGATGCCTTCTACCTTTGCGCTGTTTGTTGCATTACTGCCGACAGGAGCTCCGCTTTCTGCTTCGTAATGGACCTCTTTTCCGGTAAGCGCGTCATAAACCCCCTCCAGAATTGTCACAAGCCCCTCGCCGCCGGAATCTACCACTCCTGCCTCTTTCAGCACTGGCAGCATGTCAGGGGTACGGGATAAGACTTCCCGCATCTGTTCAATGACCTGGCGGGCAAATTCTACGATGTCGTCACAATTCTTCACAATTTTAGAAGCATGCTCTGCTCCGCCTTTTGCCACTGTGAGGATCGTCCCCTCCTTGGGCTTCATAACCGCCTTATACGCCGAATCCACTGCCTTTTGGAAGGACTGGGCAAGAATCTTTACATTAATTTCTTTTTCATTTCGGATCACTTTCGTAAATCCCCGGAGAAGCTGGGAAAGGATCACTCCCGAATTTCCTCTGGCACCCCGCAGGGAACCGCTGGAAATGGCTCTGCATATCGTCTCCATATCCGGATCCTCAACAGCCAGAACCTCATTGGCCGCCGACATGATCGTCATCGTCATATTGGTTCCCGTGTCACCGTCCGGTACCGGAAATACGTTTAAATCATTTATATATTCTTTTTTAGCCTGAATCGCTGCCGCTCCCGCCAGAAAACACTTCTTTACCAGCAGCGCATCCATCGTTTTTACTGTCAATTTTCTGTCCTCCAAACCGTCAATGATACAAGACACTCCTGTGTTCGTACAACGAGTATTTAATCGACATAATCCAGTACAATGAACACTAAATTTGTTTACGTCTAACAACTTAATGCTAGTTGACCACTCTTACGCCCTCTACACATACAATTATTTTTCCAACTTCCATCCCGGTAAATTCCTCAACTTTATATTTTACATTATCTACCAGATTTTGTGCCACCGTCATAATGCTCACACCATAGGCAACAATAATATGCATTCCGATGTATAATTTGTTATCCTGTATTTTTACGTTTACCCCGTGTCTGATATTATCTCTCTTTAAAAGCTGGACTATACCATCCTTCATGCTGACGGATGCCATTCCCACAACACCGAAGCATTCTACAGCAGCAGAGCCAGCGTATTTTGCCAGAACATCTTCATCCACCATGATCTTTCCCATTTCATTATCTAACTGCCCTCTCATATGAACCCTCCAATCAAATTTCAAAATACATTATTACTAGTTTACACCAAAATCCTGGAAAAATCAAATCTTTGGAGCAAAGATTTTTACCTGTCAAGGGATGGACAAGCGTGTGCTTTCCTGTAACTATTTTTTCCGCCGTGCATAAAATAGGATATGAGTAACTTTATTTTTCCAAACCACCAGAAAGGAGTCAGTGTATGAAACGTCTTCTCGGCTTTATCCTGTTCTGGCTCGGGATCGGTATGACGATCATGCTTTTTATCACAAATGGCTTTCTCGCCATCGTTATCATCATACTGTGTCTGGTCATTGGATACAACCTGTTTACTTCCTGTTAAAAACATCTTTCTCATTGTAAATATTTTTTATACATGGGTACCTTATTTCAGCGGCGCCAAAAGACGCCGCTGAAATAAAACCCAAAACTATTGTAACAAAGAGAGTACGGACTGGGTATTCTGGGTTACCTGGCTCAGAATACTCATTCCCGCCTGCTGCAGGATCTGTGATTTGGAATATTCCACCATCTCTGCCGCCATGTCGGCATCCCGGTCTATGGATTCTGAATACTGCGTATTTTCAGCCGCAATATCATCCACCCGCATGGCATACTCAAGACGGTTCTCCATCGCCCCGTATTTGCTCCGCACAGAACTCAGGTAATCCAGCGCCGCATCAATCCTCTCAAGTGCTTTATTGGCATATTTGTGTCCGCTGATGGTGAGGGAGTTGATCCCCATGCTCAGCGTGCTCACGCTGTACCTCTGCAGGTCGATCCCCTGTCTGGCATTGGCGCCGATCTGAAGCCACCCGTCAACATCCTGGTCAAAACGCCCGCTGACCTGGTAAAACAATGCCACCTTTGCCGGTCCCTGTATGTCGGCAATCGTATGTACTCCCAATTTGTTGTAGCCGATCTTCAAGGAATTTCCCGACAGGGATGCCTTGAGATTGGAATCATCTTTCTTATCGGCAATCGCCGTATTCACGGCATCAACCAAATCTTCTGCCGTATCATATTTCCCCTCCGGGATCTCATATTCATATTGTTTTCCGTCCACCAGTATGGAAAATTTATTTTCACCGTCCTTTATCTCCACGCCGCCAGTGATATCTTTCGTCCCTGCCACATAGGCGGGAATGGGGTCTCCATCCGTCTTATAAAAGATACTGAACAAGGCTTTTCCGCTCAGGCCGTCAATGGCATAGGTGCCAGGATCCAGTTCTGCTTTTTTATTGAGATAGAAAAACAGTGCATTTTTATCATTTGATCCCGCCGCCCCACTGTCATACACGCCAATCCCCGCCAGGACCAGATCCCTGGGAAGCCCCTTCGCTTCCAGCTGCTCTGACAATTTCTCCTGAACCTGTTTCACCAGAGCATCCGAATCGTAGGTGCCAGGGTCCAGTACCATGTTAAGCGGGGTTACTTTACCGTTGATCGTCAGGTCTACATTCAGCTCATCGTTTTCCCCTTTTTGAATGGTGGAATATTGGTTTCTGACATCTTTCCTTCCCACAATATATACGTCATCCACCACCAGATCGCCCTTACTGTACGCTGTCTTCTCATCATCGGTGCGGAGTGCTGTTCCCATCATCACCCTCTCATAAAAGCCGCCACTTAAACTGGAAGTAGGAATATTATACCGTCCATCCTGTTTTGATTCAAAGGTGATCTGGTCGCCGACGGCTACATTCAGCCCCTCTCCTGCATGAGCCGGGTCCTCTTCCAGAATGGCGTTTATTTTTCTCTCCAGCTCTTCCCGGAGAGTTTCGCGGGAGTATTGTCCTTCGTCCAAAGAAATGTCTACAAGTTTTGTCGCTCCGTTATGGTACTGGTAAGTAAAACGCAGCTGCTTATTATCCGGTCCAATGGTAATACTGCCCGGCATGGGAAAGGGTCTCTGTGTTGTCAGCTTACATTTTGCAATGGTATAAGAACGGGTGGTATGGGTCGGTTCCGAGCGCTGTGGAGGATTTCCCTGGGGCTGCAGAACCGCGGGCTTATTGTATGGCTTCGGAGTAAAATAGGAGCTGGAAGTGAGGTTGACACTTACCGTCCCGTCGGGATTTTTTGTAACAGCCGCTTTCACCGTCGGTGTGGAGCTATGGAAGGGACCTGAAGTGGCGCTGGCACTGATACTCTGGCCGCTCCCTCTCGCCGTCGTGGTAAACTTGAGATAACTGCCCGATTTCGACAGGGAAAAACCAAGTTCAGCAGGAGTTCTGCCTCCCTCCCAGACTGCCCCCTCCAGCGCCTTCTCCAGATCTGCCGCCGTAAGTTTTTGTTCCTTGGTATCTTTGTTTTCCAGAACCGCCGTATAGGTATTTCCTCCCACCCTTACGGTAAACGTGGCCTTTCCTGGATTGCTGGCATCCGCCGCCTTTGGTATTGTGACTGATGTCGAGTCCATTGTGGCCGAGGCCGGGGAATGAAACATGATCGTTCCCGCTGAGCCGCTGTTGTTTATATCCAGCCTTACACTCCCGCTTCCCGGCGTTGTTCTTTCAAACTTCAAGCCACCGTAGTTATCCCGAGTGACATTTACCCCTTTGGGGGACAGCTTCGTATTCAGCTCACTCTGGATATCGCTTACACTGTTATACGTTTTTGTCGTATCCAGCTCTACAGTCGTCGGTGTTCCATCTATATTGATGGTAAATTTATTTGTTGAAGAAGTAAGGGTAAATGGAAATGTATTGCCGCCAAAAGAAGAGGTAGTCGTATACCCTTTTGTTCTATTCGTATTGATGCTGGTGAGGAACGTGGAGCTGCAGCCGTCCGTAGTCACCGTTTTTCCCTCTCCCACGGCAACGGTAGTAAACTTTAAATGGCCTCCTTCCACCGAGACCTTTACCCGGTTCGCCTCCGAGGTCTCCTTATCCAGTTTTTTCTGAAGTTCTCCTACCAGCGCGCTCTGCGTATATCCGTTGGAATCTGAATTGTCTAATGTTATGGAATACTCCTTACCATTGATGCTGATCTTAAAATTATTGTTACTACTGTCTACCTTCGTATAAGTACCCAGGGTTCCTCCCAGCTTGTGCCACCCTGATTCGCCGTCCTTAACCTGGGTGGAACCGTCAACCTTTCCACCAGTTCCTGCCTTTCCCGTATTTGTATAAGGCTTTTCTTCTGCATTATGGGTCTGGCTAACAGAGACCGTACTGCCGCTGGTAGTATATGAAGAGTAACTGTTATTTGAAGTCGTGGGTTTTCCTTTTAGGGCACTTTCATTCAGAAGTTTTTCCAATTCTTCCGGCGTATAGGCTGCGTAAGCTCCCGTAACCGGTATCTCCACCGTTCTTATCTCGCCCCCGACATTCACTGTCAGCTTATTATTTGAGGGGGTGAAATTAATCTTGCCGGAAGCATCCGTTTGGATGGGCTTCAGATTTATGTTGTAACCACCAGGGTAGGTGATCTTCTCTCCCACAAACAAAACCTCATGCCCATCGGTGATGCCGCCGGATACATCGATCTTTGTCACCGTCTCGTTACCTGGCTTCGTAGTCAGAAGGAGCTTATTCCCGGATACCACCTCTGCCCTGATCTTATCTTTATACTCGGTCTTGCCAATCTGGGTATTGATCTCCTCTTTGATGGCATTCAGGTCGGCATAATCTTTCTCTGATAACGTGATCAACTCCTTCTTGGCCTCCTTGCCCACCTCCGCCACTTCCAGATAAAAAGAATTATTGGAAGAATCGATGGTCAGCGGAAAATCAGTGGTACTGTCAAATTCCCTGCCTCCGGTGAGTGTAGGTGCCCCGTTGTACGTTCTCCACTGTCCGGCAGTTACACGGGAAGATTTTCCGTAGTCCGTATACCTGCGGTCCACAAACAGGGTATCATAAGCGCTGCTGCCCGGCACATCAAACTCAATGCTGCTTTCCTTGCCCACAGAATCTGTCGTCAGTGTGAGACCAGAAAAACTGAGATTTCTATTGCCATTCAGCGACGTTACCCCGTTGATCGAGTGCTGGGATACCTTAATTCCAAGGTTTCCCAGTTTCCCCTGGAGATGAGTAACCATCTGCGAGATGCTGTAGTTTCCGGCATCCAGCACAATATCCTGATACGTTCCCCCATCCACCCGTATCCGCAGTGTATCATTGACACCAGCGGCAATATTAAATTTTGTAAAATTTATATCCGCGGAATTCAGCACATTACCCCCGGTAAATACCGCGGGAATCTCCTTTGCCGACCCGTATTTTGTATTATCATAAAACACGGAGTCAAAATGTTTATCATCGATAGCAAACATATTTCCTTTCAATCCGGTGATAAGACCGTTATCCCCGCCGATCTGGATCGAAGCTTCCCCATATTCACTCGCTTTCATTCCGTAATCAACTAATGTTTTGCCATCTGAAAACCTGTATTCATTGAGATATTTGATCATGTCGTTCCGGGTATAACTATCCTGGGCAACCTTCATGTCGATCTCTTTCATCGTTCCGTCATAATATTCGATGCGAAAATGCAGGTCATCATTTTCCCCTGTCTTCACCACCAGCGGATCACCGGGGAAAAAGACCGTCGTTCCGATCAGGGCTCCCGACTTATTGCCGCCAAAGCTGTCAAAAAACAGATAAGAAAGGCCGCCGGATACATCTTTCACTTCTTTCCCATCCTGAAGCACCATGTTGCACATATGCTCATCACTGTATTCCAGATACAGCCCATCTGCGGCATCCCCCAGTGCAGTCACCACATCATCCATTTCATCCATCAGTTCCTGTGTAGTGTAGGTTCCCTCAGGGATCGTAAGGGTCGTTTCCTTCTCTGTCTCAGTGCCGTCATCTGCCACCGTGACATATTTCACCGTGAGGGAGGAATTGCTGCTGTCAATCCTGTGGATCTGGTCCTGGCTCCATACCCGGTTGCCCTCAAGTGCCGAATAATTAGCCGTTGCATAGTGCTCAAAGACGGCCTTTTTATTAAATTCCGTCTGATCATTGACCCGGTCGATCTCACTCTGCAGCTGGTCAAACTCCATCTGCAGCGCCGCCTGGTCACCTTTCTCATATACACCGTCATTCAACGCCTGGACCGTTAGCTCCCGCATCCGGTGCAGCATCGCCCCGATCTGGCTCATGGCGCCATCCCCGGTCTGCACAAAGCTAATCCCGTCCTGGGCATTTTTTGCCGCCCGCTGCAGCCCCCGTATCTGTGCCCGTTTTTTCTCTGAAATCGCCAAGGTAGCCGCATTGTCCGCCGCGCGGTTTATCTTATAACCGGAAGATAATCTTTCTGCCGCCTTCTTTAATCTGTCATTGGTAACGCCAAGCTGTGTCATCATATTAATAGCGGCCATATTGTGCTGAATAATCATAACATACTCTCCTTTTACCAAATATATATCATCCCTGTAACAACTGCAGAATACTATCCGAAGCATGGACTGTCTGGGCCAGCATTGCCTGGCCTGTCTGGAGCAGGATCTGCGACCGGCTGAATGCTGCCGCCTCTTCTGCCATGTCAAGATCCCGTATCCTGCTTTCCGCTGCCTGCAGGTTTTCTTCACTATTATCTGTATTTCTTAGGGAATATTCCAGCCGGTTCTGGCTGGCGCCTAACAAGGAACGCTGTCTTGCCACTTCCTGAAGTGCATCGTCCAGTGCTTCGATCGCCTCTCCTGCCTTCTCGTGATCTGCCACGGACAGTCCCTGTATCCCAAGTGCCCCTGCATCCATATTATCTATGTACACGGTAATTCCCTGCCCGCTGTTTGCACCGATCTGGAAATAGAGACCGCCCGCCGGGCCTCCTGGACCGCCGGTTCCTCCTCCAGTGCCACCAGAACCTCCTCCTGTACCACTGCCTGTGCCTCCTGAGCCACCTGTCCCTCCGCCAGTACCACCCGTTCCTCCCGTTGTACCGGAACCGGCGTAGGTCTTCCCACCATCCGTTAGTTTCTCTACATCCGATGGATATTTATTCGTTACCGTTTCGTTCTTTGTATTTAATTTAAAAAGATTTGTTTGATAAGATGTATCGGGCAGCAAATCCGTACTTGCATAACTCCCGCCGGCTAGTCCACCATTTCCCGCGCCGACTTTGATCACCAACGCCTTCATAAAACTGCTGGAAGCGCTGTCCCCAAATTTGCCCTCAAAATCAGCCACCCCGGCATAAGGAGTATTTTCCCTTATAACGTCATCCATGCTCTTTCCGTTCTTTAACTGCGACAGTATTTTATCCAGCCCGCCGGCAATACTGCCCTCGTCTAAGGAGCTGGCACCCTCCGCAAGATAACCAAGATACATACATGCCAGATATCCTGTTCCATATTTGGATGCCGTCGTCCCGCTTGCCAGGGAATTAGAAGTGTTTTTCACAGTGGAAGATATGGAAGCCTCTGAACTTGCCGCCGTGATGCGCAGCCCGCCGTTCACCCAGTCATTATAGGGACTGCACCCCCCTGCTGCCGCCTGTGCCATTCCTTCCTTAAACCAGCCCGGATACTGGTTTGACGGATCTGATTTTCCGTCTTTTGCCCCGATCATGCCATTGGTAAGGGTTTCATCCATCAGGGCATGCATCATTTCATGAACAATGGTGGTTTCCAATGCCTCACGGCCCCTGGCCGATGTGGGATCCGAAGCAATGCCGCCGGAGGCATCCATGGACAGATACCCCATATTGACTGTCAACGTATAAGAAAACTGGTCCTTCACCAGTGTACCGTCGGAATACCTTAAAAATCCGATGCCTACGGACGCCAGTGCTGTGCTGGCCGGGTTGTTCTCCAGCTTCAGGCCGATGCCGATGGAAGAGGACTTTAGGTAATCAAAGGTACCCGGAAAGGCAGCCATCAGTGACTTCACTGCCTGGGGAACAATCTCCTCCTCCAGCGTCTTTTTCAGATTCTCATAGCCGCTGGCCGTCGCTTTGCCGCTCTCCGTCTGCACCGTCTCAAAATCGTCCTCCAGCTCCGTATAAATAATGGTCAGTCCCTCAGCCTCTGCTGCCTCCTGCAGCGTCACATATTCTCCTGCCCTCTCTCCATTTATAACTTCCAGGGAATCGGAACAGCCCTTTTCTTCTCCGCTGTGCATCGTATAATAGAAAGGCCTCAATGGGTTACTGGAAGGATTCGCCCTGGAACCATCCAGTAAAGTCTTTTTATTGAACTCAGTCACCTTTGCCACATGATCGATCTCCGCCGTCAGTTCATCAAGCTCATCCTGGATCGCAGCGCGGTCCTCATCCATATTGGTGTCATTTGCCCCCTGAACCGATAACTCCCGCATCCTATGCAACATCGCCTGTATTTCTCCCAGTGCCCCTTCTGCTGTCTGAATCAATGATATTCCATCCTGAATATTATCCGAAGCCCGCTTCAGCCCACGGATCTGTGCACGCATCTTTTCACTAATGGAAAGCCCTGCCGCATCGTCCGCTGCCACGTTGATGCGGTAGCCGGATGCCAGCTTACGGGTATTTTTACGATACTCCTTATCTACGATCATCAAATTTCTGCTGACATTCATAGCTGCTATGTTATGCGAAATAATCATTCTGGTATCCTCCTTGATACGTTCAGATTCACATTTGCATACTGTTATAAAACATTGTTAATCCCACAGACCTTCTTCCTCAAAGATCAAAACTCCCTCGCTGCATTCCGGACACGTTATTTCAGCCCCCACGTTTTCCCAATAGACTTTCATTTTCTTTCCGCACTGGCTGCATTTCTGCCCCAAAATGTGCTGTCTCCCATCCTGATCCTCTATCTGGATCAACGTTCTGCCTTCCATCCTGTGACAGTCCACGCACTCAGCAATATAATTCTCCACATGATAACCGGCGACTTCCCGGCTTTCCATCATTCCATAAAGGATTTTCTGCTCCTCCTCTGGCAGAACCCCGGCACTCATCTGCAGGTTTACACTCATCAGACCGCCTTCGAGATAAAACTGCTGCTTATAACCACAGCACGGACACTTTCCTCCAAAAATCCTGCCCATTTTTATCTTCCCTCCTGAAACTCTCTTATATTGCTATCACCATTCTCCTATACTATAACACAAATAACAATTTATTACAATTTTAATTTTCCTCAAATTTTCATGCCCTCTAAAATCTATGGTATTAAAAAAACAGATCCCTGCTCCGGAATATATCTTCCAGGATTAAGGATCTGTCATTATGTTCTTTTGTTTACACATCGCGGCCTACGCACGCTCTACTTTGCCTGAACGAAGGCAGGAAGTACAAACATACATTTTCTTTGTTCCGCCGTTTACCTTAACTCTTACCGATTTGAGATTCGATTTCCACATTTTATTGCTTCTTCTGTGAGAATGGCTCACTGCATTTCCGAAATGTACGCTCTTATCACAAACTGCACACCTTGCCATGAAAAGCACCTCCTTCTATCTTCAACTTAACTTATAAACTTTGTTCATTCACACACAACATGACTATTTTACCAAAATTTGCAGCATAATGCAAGAAAAAAATAAATATTTTGAAATGTTTTTTACTTGTGTCTTCAGCGGGCCTCTACTTCTCTTCTTTATCTCCCTCTGCACCGTCTTTCTTTTTGAATTTTTCCATAAATTCCGGAACCATATCCAGCAGCTTCGTGATACCATCCTGGTTCTTCACATTTACCAGCTTGGAACTGCCATCCTTGATAACCAGTACGGCGCTTGGCTGGATCTTTCCGCCCATACCGCCTCCGCCATTATTTTTCTTCGCGGTATCATCGGTAAAAGCACCGGCCGCCACCCCAAAACTGACATCCACCAGGGGAAGCACGATGGTTCCGTCCTCAAAGCGCACCGCATCACCGATCACCGTTTTTGTGGTGATAAAACTATCCATTCCCTTAAACAGAGATTCTACCGTATCATTAAAACTATTTTCTCTCATAATCATAACCTCACTTTCTGATCATCCTTAAATCATTTTCAAGATCTTGCGTACACACCGTTTTATATCATCATCCATGTATCCCCTCATGAATAACCGAAGAAAATAAACAGCACGAACCTTTCCTTTCGCATACCCCTCCGCCACAAATACTTTTTCCTCAAAATCCGGCAGGATCTTCAGTCCATCGGCATAAGCTGCCGGGCACATACTCACTGCACCCAGGATCCAGCCCGTGGTACAGGGATCCCCTGTGCCAAAGCATATCCTTCCCTGAATCCTGTCCGGCATCAGATATCGGATCAGTGCTGCCAGTTCTTTCTTTATCTTATTAAGGCCGGACCGGTTTTCATAACTCCGGATAAATGTAATTATACTAGATATCTTATCAAATGAAAAGGACTTTTTCTTCCCTCTGGCAGGCTTCTCCTTATCCTGGTTCTCCCCTGCCCCAAAATCCTCATAATCCGTCTCCACCTGCACCTTCTGGGCCCTTTGTTCTTCTCTGCGGAAATTCTCCTGCTTTTCTGCCTCATCACAGAGATCGTCCACCATCTCCACCCGGCTTCTGGTTACACGGTGTTCCGTATATTCTCTCTTTTGTTTCTTTTCCCGCCGGAACAGGTCTTCCAGATCCCGGACATCCATCCCAAACAGCCGGATCGTAATCCGGTCTCCCGACAGGGATTTGCAGATCTGGACCGCCCGGAGGAACCAGGAAACCCGGAATCCCAGCCGGACCGGTTTTCCCTCTCTGAACTCCACGGCATAACGCACCGGGACAAAGAGCAGGGACCCGCTGGCAAACAACACCAGGCACAGCGCCACCAGCAGCAGAATCCCCAAAAATTTCAATATCATAAGTATAACTGCCAATCCATTCACCTCCGGACTGTCTTACCTGGCCGAAAACGCTCCCGCTGGAATAACTGCCTGGGATCGAATCCAGTATCCTTTCTGTAACCTTCTGTCATGATCCGGCGAAGCATCTCTACAGCTCCCTTGTAATGCCTGGAGACGCCTATGATATATATGTCAGTATACCCATAATACCGGAAAAACATCTCACTTGTATTCATGATTTCAAATAAATTTTCCCTGTTATTGGCAAGCATTATGATATAATAGCTCTTTTTCCAAGGCAGCTTCTGCCAGAAACTTCTTTTCTCAATGGTTTTTCTGCACTTTTCTTCTTCTCTTCTGACAGGCTGATCCATGTAAAGATCTTCGTACCAATATATCATTTCTTCCTCCATCACTGTCACAAATCATCTGGTCCCTACCAGCACTCTTCCTCATCCATCATCTGTTCCAGCTCCAGAATTGCCGCTGCCTTTTCCGAAACATCCTGGCACCCGAATAAATTCGTACGGATATATTCTTCCACTTCCCTGGCTTCCAGAAAACCGACGGGAAGCTTCTCCAGCACTGCCGCCATAACTGCTTTTTTTACCGGTCTCCCGCATTCAGACAACTTCCGCGAAAGCTCTCCTGCCAGCTCCGCCGCTGCCTGGGCCGCCTTTTGTTCATCCACGATCTCTTCCTGACCGTTCCCATCCAGGTCCACAAACAGGCTGTCCGATAACAGTCTGGCGATCCGGGCATAGTCTTCCAGCTCCTCTTCCAGACCCAGTTCTTTGAGAATCTCCTGACAAGAACTCTTCACCTCAAAGAGCACCGCCTCCAGATAACTGGATCGTTCCACACATGTCTCGATCTTTCCCTCCAGCTTCTCCAGCTCCTCTTCCTCCAGTTCGCCTTCTACAATAGCAGAAAGAATCCTGCGGCTGACCTTCTGGGTCTCTGTATTCTTGTCATTATGCAGTTTTGCAAGACCAAAGGCATAACATCCATTGACCACCTTCTGGAGAGAATAATAAAAATCCGTAATCTCCATGACCTCGTTACTGACCTGTTCCAACCGGTCACAAAGCCCCTCATAGGTATCTGTATCCAGCTCTTTGAAATCCGTTCCCTCCAGCTCTGTCAAAAATGAATAGATGCCATCGTTCACACTCTCTTCCAGGGGATGGAGCATCGCCGCGGAGCGGATCATATAGACAAACCCTTCCAGGGAAGCTGCATCGCTTCCTTTATAGAGAGACACCGCCTGCTCAATCTTTTCCAGCAGCTTATTTTTTGTCATATGAACCGGAAGGATTCCCATCAGAAGCTGCAGCCGGTCCCTGATAATGCTCTGGTCCTCGTGGATGGCAGCAAAAACCATAAGCCGTTTTACAAACTCTTCCTCCTGGACCGCTCCCAGCCGTTTTTCCAGTTCTTCATCTTCCGTAAAACGCATTTTCATGCGGGCAAGCACATACTCATAACAGATCAGCCGGTCCGTATAAAACGTATACTGTTCCATCCTTTTTGTGATACGGTCCCGAACCTTCTGATGTTCCTTCAGCAGCTCCGGGATCTCTTCCCTGGATATGCTGGCCAGCCTCCCAAGCTGGGAGACCACTTCCTCACAAAGTGCTGTTTCTTCTGTTGAAAGACCTTGATATTCCGGCAGGGAATCCACCAGCAGAAAGCTGGAAAAGACCAGTTCCACCGCCGCATAATCCAGATAGGTGTCCGCCAGCATATTCCGGTAAAGCGGCAGATTTTTCTTTAAATTCTTTCCCTGGTCAATATCCCGGATCAGTCTTCGTACATCGCTCATTTTATAAATCCTTTCTCTGGTTCCCAGCCATTCTTTAGTAGATCAATACCCAGTCCTTCAGCCATTTCAGCCCGTTGTTGACGTAGTCCGCGCTGACCGGCTGTCCCGATAATACCGGATAAAACATTAGAAACAGGGCGAAGGCCGCGGCACAGTATGCAAACGCCAGCCAGCGTTTCTTTTTATTTTCCCCGATAAAGCAGTACAGGGTATACCCAAGCATAAGCACAACAAAGGGAACGCTTGGAAAATAGTGATATGAAAAAGTACATCTTGGCACCAGTACCCATGGAAGATACTGCACCAGATAGGCAAAGATCAGAAACAGGGAAATGCTGTCCTTCTTTGCTGCACAACGGTAGATCATATAGATAAAGGCAAAGATCCCTGCCCACCAAACCAGTGGATTTCCAAAAGCACTAATTCCTTCCTTTAGTTCACCGGCCACCGTGTTACAATAATAGAACATCGGGCGGATCATCGTCGGCCATTCATACCAGGTAGACGAATAAGGATGCGTATCCTTCAGCGAGGAATGATAATTAAACATGGACTCCTGGTTTGCGATCATCCGGCTCCAGAGCCCCTCACCGGGAGTATCCCCGCGGAACGGGATATAGGACATCAAATAGATCACTCCTGGTATCACCACAAAAAACAGAACGCAGAAAGCCAGCGTCTTCCACATATTTTTCTGGAACACCTCGACGATATGGCTGTGGGATATGCCAGCGGTCTCGCCCCTCGGATTATCCCTGGCGATCCGGAACTCCATATACCGCTTAAGCAGGATCGCAAAGAAAAATACGGCGAGACCGGCTCCCGCATAGATCGCAGTCCACTTGCTGGCGCAGCCAAGCCCCATCATCAGCCCGCTCAGCCCCAGGGGGATCAGGGTCTTTTTGAAATCCGTATCATAAAAGCTTGTCTGGGCATAGCAGTACATAAAGTAAAACATCGCTATGATAAAGAAGGTTCCATATACGTCGATGGTGGCGATCCTCGTCTGGGTAAAATGCATAAAGTCGAAAGCAAACAATGCCGTCACCACGCCTGCCACCCAGGTTCTGCGGAACAGTCTCTTTCCAAACAGATACATAAAAGGAATCATACCAATACCAAAGAGGGTTCCCACAATCCTCCATCCAAAGGGATTCATGCCAAATGCCCTCACACCCAGAGAGATGAAAATCTTACCGAGAGGGGGATGGGTATTTTCATAGGAACGGAGTTCATGAATCATCTCATAGGCAGTTCTGGCATGGTACACCTCATCGAAATAAGTTCCGCTGCGGAATCCAAGCTCCGGATCGAATTCATCCTGTTCATCAAAAAGCTCTGGATACTGGGAGGCATTTTCCGGCACAATATACTCCCCGGAAGTATCCTTAAAGACCAGCTCATTGAGCATCGCCTCATTGTGGAGCAGGGTCAGACGCAGATAGCGGGCGTTCACATGGAAGGGCTGTTTCTCTGCCTCTTCCGTTTCTCCGACAAACATCACATCGTTCCACTTAAACACTTCTCCGGCGCTCATGGTTCCTGCGGGATCAAAATTTGTACCATCATTGGACACCTCTACCTGGAAATTGCGTCCCTCATAAGTACCGGTAAAAGAATACAGATTGGAAATGCTTTTTGCCTCTCCAAAATCCAGCAGGATCTGGCTGCCATTCTGTCTGCTCACCCAGGATGTCTCCGGCGCACTCATCCCTCCAAGATCATAGAGGGCAAAACAGGAATACAGGATCATGATGGCAAACAGCACGATAAAATCTACTCTTCCCATCCTATCTGCCTTCCGGGAAGGCGTGATGGTAAATTGAAACCACTTTTCGGTTTTCCCCGGTTTTTGCTGGATATTTTTTCTCTTATTTGCCTTCCCCTGATGAAACTCCGGTTCATAGACGATCTCTCCCTTACGCAGGGATGCATACAGAAGATATCCCGCCATAAAGATCGTGAGTACCGCCGTGGCTCCAATGGTATACCCTTCCGGACCCGTGGTCCCCAGTTCCATGAAATAGTGATATACATGTACAATATTCACAAACTGGGCGACAGAGAGCCCCACATATACCCAGAACAGTTCTTTGCAGGGACGAAGAATAAATCCTGCCAGCACCAGCACGATACCAGGAAAGAGGTATCTCTCGTGCATACGCACCGAAAACAGGAATACGAAAGAGATCAAAACCGCCATGCTGAGGAAATATTTGGACTTGTCCTCTTTCATCTTATAGAATACAAAACCGCTCAGAAGCACAGAAGCCACAATGGCGATGCTTCCCCAGGTCTGGCATTTCACGAATAAGAATTTATTGGTCTGCTCCACCCAGTTCTTTCCCAGGATAGCCCAGAAATTATAAGCATTCACAGTACAGTACTCAAAGAGTCCAAGACTGTTTACATATTTCGGCACTACCACATCCAGCCCAAAGGGCACGGCAAACAAAAACATGGAAGCAATGGCACCCAGTCCCCCTGCCAGATCCCGCAGCATCTTTTTCACAGTAAAATCCCGGAGAAATACCTGTTCAATGATCGTAAAGATCAGGATTGGCGCAAACATAATGGTCTGGAACTTCAATAGAGCCCCCAGACAGAACACAAAATATGCGGGAATCCGTTTTTCTTCCATACAGAGCCAGCAGGTCAGAAGAATCATAAGGGTGAACACGCTGTCCACCTGCCCCCATATGGAGGAATCTGCCACTACCATCGGATTCAGCACATAGATCGCGCAGATCATCAGTGACATTCCCTCGGAAAAACGCTTCTTTGCCAGCAGATAAAGAACGGCGCCAGCACCCAGGTCACAGAGCATTGGAAACAGCTTGATCAGGTATTCCGCCGTCTGGGATCCGGTTTCAATGCCAAATATATGGCGGACTACTGCCATCAGCCAGAGAACAAACATATACCCCGGCGGATATCCGTTTCCTTCATCCACATAATAAAACCTGGATATGCCATTGTCATAGATCATATCCGACCATGCCCGGAAACAACTCATATCCACGCTGTACGCGTCAAATTTGACGGCAAAGACCGACTTGATCACCAGTGCTGCCCCCAACAGCATCAGCAGATTGAACCACTGGGGACGCATACCCTTTCTGCCAAGCACAATCTTTCCTTTTACTTCATTCTCAAACCATAGCAGATACAGTACCGCCAGTACGGTTACCGTGATCACTATGACTGTCAACATATCATACTCAAACATGATCTTCTATTCCTTTCACTCATTGGTGTTGTTTCTTCCGGCCTCTCCCCGCCTAACGTGTTCATGGGTAAAGAGATGGTCGGAACAATATTCATAATTCCCTTCACATTTGGAGCAGAAACGGAACTCCAGAGTGGGAGAATCTTTCTCCGTCCGTCCGCAGACAGCACACCGGTGTCTCGGCCCGGAACTTGGCTGCTGCGCCGTATTGCGGTATACTACCCGCCGCTTTTTCTGCCGCATCGCCGCCCCGAAGCCCTGGGGATTCCTGGCAACCAGATAAAAGATGACAAAATCCACCAGCGCCGCCACGATCAGCAGCATACTCATAATACTCTGGAAGTGGCCTCTCTGGATACATTTCATAATCTGTAAGGCATTGAATCCAAGATAGAAATATCCCAGCCACTTCGCCTTCACCGGAATGATAAAGTTAAAATAGAACTGCGTCTCCGGAAACAGGAAGGCAAATACGAGAAACAGGGAGAGATTCAGGTTGTCCAGACTGATCACCATGGCGAGCCCCATGCTGATGGCAGAGGCATATACGCTGTTGTTGGCATTGATCAGCACCAGATAATAACCAAAAGCAGCCAGGATCGTCAGCAGGATCCCGGTAAAGTAAAACGCGTTAAAGCGGAAACTTCCCCAGACCCGTTCCAGCACGCTTCCAATGCTGAAATAGACATAGAGACTAATGGCATATAATATAATATTGAAAAAAGCTGCCCCGCCTCCCTGCAGGCTTACCGAGGGATAAAGTACAAAAGTCACCAGCCGCCACACCTGGCCATGCAGGATCTGGTAAATATCCAGGCTCAGATAATTCAAATAAAGCCCCTGGTCAAAAAGCCCCAGAAGGGTTCCCAGAATGCTGATCCCCACCACATACCGCATGAGGCCGCGAATGGCATACCTTCCAAACTTTCGTTCCAATTTTGCAAACCATTTCATGTTTTATACCTCATTTCTTTACACTAAAACAGATTCTTCTTCTTAAAGAAAAGTACCACCAGAGATGTGATCACAAGGGTGCACGCCGTGATGATATAAAAACCATAAGGACTGTGCCCCAGTGGAATATTGTCAAAATTCATCCCGTAAAAGCTGGCGATCATCGTAGGAATCGACATCACAATGGTCACCGTAGACAAAAATTTCATCACTACATTCAGATTGTTGGAAATAACGGAGGCAAAGGCATCCATCATACCACTGAGAATCCCGCTGTATATGTTCGCCATCTCGATGGCCTGCTTATTCTCGACGATGACGTCCTCCAGCAGTTCCTCATCCTCAGGATATTTCTTTACCTTTTCCGTCCGAAGCAGTTTTTCCAGCACCGTTTCATTGGACCGCAGAGAGGTGGTAAAATACACCAGGCTCTTTTCCAGCTCCAGAAGCTCGATCAATTCTTTGTTCTTCTGGGAAATATGAAGCTTTTCCTCGATCTGTTCACTCTTGCGGTCAATGATCCGCAGGTAACGCAGATAGGAGGTAGCATTGCGGTACAGGATCTGGAACACAAATCTTGTCCGCTTAAAGGTGAAAAATTCTTTCACCCGGTTATTCATAAATGCTTTGAGTACCGGCGTCTCCTCCAGGCACACCGTCACGATCAGCTGTTTTGTCATATAGATGCCGAGAGGGATCGTGACATACCTGTCTTTTTCATCCAGGGATGGGATATCCACCAGCACGACGACATAATCATCCTCCTGTTCGATACGTGACCGCTCCTCATCATCCAGTGGCGCCCTCAGGTCATCGATGTCGATCCCCGTCTCCTGCACCACCTGCTGGAGCTCTTCGTTGGTAGGTTTGGTAAGTGCTGCCCAGCACCCTTCAGAAAACTGGTCAATCTCCTGGAGCTTGTCCTCCACGGTCTGAAAAATCTGCAGCATGTCCTCTCCTCCTTTACCGGTATTTTTATTCTGGCGGCAGCCAAGTCTTCCACTGCCGCCGGATTCTCTTCGCACAGATATTAATATTATACGTTTTCGCCCTCTCTTTGTCAAACACTAACCACTTATCTCGTTGTTTTTTTCGGAAGATACAGTACCACATCATCTCCGAGGACGATCTGGTCCAGATTATTGCTCTTGATAAATTCTTCCCAATTCACTCCGTATTCTTTCAGTATGTCCCCAAGGCTGCGTCCTCCCGTGGTGATATAGATCTCCACATCATCGTCATCCCTGTCATCCCTATCGTCTCTGTCGTCCTGATCCAGCTTTTCCAAATCTTCCTCCTGGCATACCGGACAGCTTCCCTCACGGAATCTTCCGGCTCCCATCCGGGAATCCTCCGGTCTGCTTTCGCTCTCCATACGGACCGAACGTCCCTCTCTCTCCATGAACTCTTCCTGGTTCATGTTCTGATCCATTCCCCGGTCCATATTCCTCTCCATGCCGCGTTCCGTATCCATCGTCATCCTCTCTGGTGCTCCCTGCATATCTTCGTTTTCTCTCGGCATCGCCTGTACCGGCATACAGATCATCCCGTTATAGGGTCTTACCACCGGAATGCAGATCTCCTGCCCTGGCTGGAGATTGTAGACATCCACATAAGGGTTTGCCCGAAGGATCAGTGCCAGAGGCACCCGGTATCTTTTGCTGAGCTGATACAGGGTTTCCCCCTGTTTTATAACATGCACCATGCCATTACAGTAACGCTTATTCATATTTTCCCTCCATCTTTGCACCATTTACAGCGGCGCAGCAAATTTATTTTCATCTCTACCAGTATATTCCGTCATAAAAAAAAGGTACCGGGCATACATTTATTGTTAAATTTTATTTTATTTACAAATGACGAATTTTGTCGTATACTATAGTGTGGTTAAAATCTATTATAAATAAGGAAGAAAATGTTTCTGGTCCGGATCAAGACGTTTCGGATCAGATAAAATTGGGAGGAAATCATGAACAGAGTAGGTATTGATATTGGTTCTACCACGGTGAAGACAGCCATTCTCGATGAATCAGGCACCATCGTATTTTCTGCTTATGAAAGACATTTTGCTAATATACAGGAAACCTTAAAAAACATAATCAGCCAGGCAAATGAAGCTCTGGGAGATATCGAGATTGCCCCCATGATCACAGGTTCCGGGGGACTGGCTATTTCGAGACATCTGGACATTCCCTTTGTCCAGGAGGTTGTCAGTGTGGCAACCTCTTTAAAAGATTTTGCTCCCCAGACCGATGTCGCCATCGAGCTGGGCGGCGAGGATGCCAAGATCATTTATTTCACCGGCGGCATCGAACAGAGAATGAATGGAATCTGCGCCGGCGGCACCGGTTCCTTTATTGACCAGATGGCAACACTGCTGAAAACGGATGCTGCGGGACTGAATGAGTATGCCAAAGATTACAAAGCCATTTATCCCATCGCGGCACGCTGCGGTGTATTTGCCAAATCTGACATCCAGCCTTTAATTAATGAAGGAGCTTCCAAACCAGACCTGGCGGCCTCCATCTTTCAGGCAGTGGTGAACCAGACCATCAGCGGCCTCGCCTGCGGCAAGCCGATCCGGGGCAACGTAGCCTTTTTAGGGGGCCCCCTTCACTTCCTGACAGAATTGAAAGCTGCCTTTATCCGCACGCTGAATCTGTCAGAGGAGGCCGTGATCGCACCAGAACACTCTCATCTCTTCGCCGCCAGCGGAGCGGCCATGAACTCAAAGGGAGAGGGCGCCACCACCCTCGGCACCCTGCTGCAGAAGCTGAGCAGCGAGATCAACATGGAATTTGAAGTGACCCGTATGGAGCCGCTGTTCGCCTCGGAAAAAGAATATGAAACTTTTCTTACAAGACACAGCCGCCACTCCGTGAAAAAAGAATCCTTATCAGAATACGAAGGCAATGTGTATCTCGGCATCGACGCCGGTTCCACAACGACAAAAGTGGCTCTGGTAGGGGAAGACGGTTCCCTTTTGTATTCTTTTTACGACAACAACAACGGAAGTCCATTGAAAACCACGATAAAAGCCATCAAGGAGATCTACGAGCTATTGCCGGACAGCGCCAACATCGTTCGCTCCTGCTCCACCGGTTACGGCGAAGCGTTGATCCAGTCCGCCCTGCTGTTAGACGAGGGTGAGGTTGAGACGGTATCCCATTATTATGCCGCTTCTTTCTTCGAGCCAGAAGTGGACTGTATCCTGGATATCGGCGGCCAGGACATGAAATGCATCAAGATTAAAAACCACTCCGTTGACAGCGTACAGCTCAACGAGGCCTGTTCTTCCGGATGTGGTTCCTTTATTGAAACCTTTGCCCGTTCATTAAATTATGAAGTAAAAGATTTTGCTAAACTGGCGTTATTTGCCGAAAATCCGATTGATCTGGGCTCCCGCTGTACCGTATTTATGAATTCCAAGGTGAAGCAGGCGCAGAAGGAAGGCGCTACTGTGGCGGATATCTCTGCCGGTCTCGCCATCTCCGTCATTAAAAATGCACTGTTAAAAGTAATTAAGCTCACCGATCCAAAAGATCTGGGCAAAAACGTCGTGGTGCAGGGAGGAACCTTTTACAACGACGCCGTACTGCGCAGTTTTGAGAGAGTATCTGGCTGTGAGGCAGTGCGCCCGGATATCGCCGGGATCATGGGCGCTTTCGGCGCAGCACTGATCGCCAGGGAACACTATGAAGAGGGGATGGAAACTTCCATGCTTCCTCTGGAAGACATTATTTCTCTGAAATTTGAGAGTTCCATGGCGCGCTGCAAAGGCTGTACCAATCACTGTCTCCTGACCATCAACAAATTTACCGGCGGCAGACAGTTTATCTCCGGCAACCGCTGTGAACGCGGTCTCGGCATGGAGAAACAAAACAAAGATGTGCCAAACCTCTATGAATATAAGAATTACCGGCTCTTTGAGCACTACAAACCACTGACGGCAGATCAGGCGTACCGGGGCAAAGTGGGTATTCCCCGGGTACTGAACATGTATGAGAACTATCCTTTCTGGTTTACCTTTTTCACAGAGCTGGGGTACGAGGTAGTGGTCTCACCGAAATCCAGCCGGAATATCTATTCGCTGGGCATCGAGTCCATCCCCAGCGAGTCAGAATGCTATCCTGCAAAGCTGGCCCATGGACATATCATGTGGCTTCTGAAACAGGATGTAAAGTATATCTTTTATCCCTGCGTTCCTTATGAACGGAAGGAATTTGACGGCGCCGGCAACCACTATAACTGTCCCATCGTCACCTCCTACGGCGAAAACATCAAAAACAACGTAGAAGAGATCTCGGAAGAAGATATCATTTTCCAGAACCCCTTCCTTTCCTTTGAGAGTGAAAAGATCCTGGCAAACGAACTGGTAAAATACCTTGGCAAAGAAAATGGCATCCCCGAGAGCGAGATCCGCAATGCCGCCCATAAGGCCTACGATGAGCTCACCGCTGTCAGAGAGGACATCAAGAGAAAGGGAGAAGAAGTTCTTCAATGGATGAAGGACAATCACAAGCGGGGGATTGTTCTTGCCGGACGCCCCTACCATATTGATCCGGAGATCAACCACGGCATTCCGGAACTGATCACTTCCTATGATATAGCAGTTCTCTCCGAGGACAGCATCTCCCACCTGGCCCCCATTGAGCGGCCGACCATCGCCATGGACCAGTGGATGTACCACTCCAGGCTCTATGCCGCCGCCACCTATGTGCGCACCCAGGAGGATCTGGAGATGATCCAGCTGAACTCTTTCGGCTGCGGTCTGGACGCCGTCACCACAGATCAGGTCAACGATATCCTGACCGGTTCCGGAAAGATCTGTACGGTTTTGAAAATAGATGAAGTGAACAACTTAGGAGCAGCCAGGATCCGTATCCGCTCCCTGATCTCCGCGGTCAAAGACCGTGCCAGAAAGGGCGTAAAACCGCATGTGGAGGACGCTTCCTACAAACGGGTGGTATTTACCGAAGAGATGCGCAAAGATTACACCATCCTCACGCCGCAGATGTCACCGATCCATTTCGACGTACTCATCCCGGCGCTGGCCGCCAACGGCTACCGGATGGTTCAGCTTCCCACCGGCGGGGATGAACTGGACTACGGACTGAAATTCGTAAACAACGACGCCTGTTACCCCTCTCTGATCGTAGTCGGACAGATCATGAAAGCCCTGTTGTCCGGTGAATACGACCTGGACCACACAGCTGTCATTATTTCCCAGACCGGCGGCGGCTGTCGTGCCACCAACTATATCGGTTTTATCCGCCGCGCCCTGAAAAAAGCAGGAATGGAACAGATCCCTGTCATTTCCCTGAGCGCCGGGGTGGAGACGAATCCCGGCTTCAAGATCAACTACTCTCTTATCAATGGGGCGATCCAGGCACTGGTTTACGGAGATCTGTTTATGAGGGTGGTATACAAGACCAGGCCATACGAAAAGGTGCCCGGTTCCGTTAACGCCCTGCACGAAAAATGGAAAAAAATCTGCGTGGAAGCAGTAAAACATCCTAAAAAATCAGAGTTTCATAAAAATATCCAGGGCATTATCCGGGATTTTGACCAGATTGAACTGGATGAGAGCATTCAGAAGCCAAAAGTAGGCATCGTCGGTGAGATCCTTGTGAAATACCTGCCCGCCGCCAACAACCATATCGTGGATCTGCTGGAAGCTGAGGGCGCCGAGGCCGTCTGCCCGGATATGCTTGATTTCTTTATGTACAGCGCCTACGACAGCGTATTTAAAGCGGACCATCTCGGTAAACCAAAGACTGGCAAGATGATGGGTAAACTTGCGATCTGGTTCCTGGAACGCTACCGCAGGGTCCTCCGGGAAGAACTGACAAAGAGCCGCCGCTTTGAGGCTCCTCCGGGAATCTACACCCTGGTAGATTATGCGAAACCCTTTGTATCCACCGGTAACCAGACCGGCGAAGGATGGTTCCTCACTGGCGAGATGATCGAACTGATCCACAGCGGCGTGCCGAATATCGTCTGCACCCAGCCTTTTGGCTGTCTTCCGAACCACGTGGTGGGAAAAGGCGTGATCAAACAGCTGCGGCGTGCTTTCCCGGATGCCAATATTGTAGCAGTGGACTACGATCCCGGCGCCAGCGAGGTAAACCAGCTGAACCGGATCAAACTGATGCTTGCAACCGCCAACGAAAATCTAAATCAGAAAAAGCCCGGCTGAATAAACAAAATCTACTTTGGAGGTACTTTTAGCTCGACGTCAAAAACCCTGCCAAAAGCAACATCATACTGCTTATGGCAGGGTTTTACCCATACATAATAGATTTTCTGGTCAGTTCTACGGCATTGAATTTCCCATGTTCGGCTGGCAGAGATTCAATCCTGAAGCATCCACAGTGATATCCGGACCGTCAGCCGTCACACCGGCTCCCTCGCCCTCTTCATCCTCAAGGAGACTGTCGTATTTTTCCGGATCGTCGTTCTTTGCCAGCGCCTGCATATTCTTAGCACCCATATAGATGTCCCTGTTAAAGTCCATGAGAAACTTTTCATCCGATGCAGGAACGATATCCCCATGCATCATTCTCCTGGCGATCTCCAGGGCACGCCCCAGATCCTCAAAGCCCTCCCCGGCAGCCTCCGCCGCCTCTTTTGCTGCCTCAAGATTCTCCTGGTACATCTCCTGAAGATTTTTCATCTCCGCTTCCGCTCTCATCTTCTCCAGGTCTTCCTCCGTATAAACGCTCTCCGGCTGTTCACCCGACAATTCCAGATCTACTCCCTGTACCCGGTACTGATCCAGAACCGTTCCCGGCTGGGCCGCTTTTACCGAAATCTGGTCTTCCTTAACCGTCACCGTCTTTTTTGGCTTTGCAGACTTCGCCGGTATTGCGGAGCGAAAAACCTCCCGTCCCGCCACAGTACCTCCTGTACCTGTATTAATTCCTGTCATCCCTGACACCCTCTTTCTAAACTGACACTCAGCGTTACCTTTATTCTTCCTTCGTTCCCTCATTCGCCAGAAAACGATTGATCGCACTGAATACCGCACGGATCGAAGCTCTTGTGATATTGGAACTGATGCCCACCCCATGGGTCACGATCCCTTTTTCTTCATCCATCAGATGAATATATGCCGCCGCCTGGGCATTGGATCCCATCTGCAACGCGTGCTCCGTATAATCCAGCACCTTAATTGGCATACTGAGTTCCCCCTGCAGTCCGCGCTGAACCGCATCGATGGGACCGTTGCCCAGTGCTTCAATGGTCTTCTCCTGTCCTTTGTAAGTATAGGTCAGATATACTTTGGTATCAAACTCTATATTATCTATATCGTCACCTAAATCCTCCACCTTGAGTCTGCGGAAGTGATAAGGTTCTTTTCTGTCAATATAATGGTTCTTAAATTCACTCATGATCTGCTCCGGTGCCACCTCACCCTGGCGCTCAGAGATCTCCTGGATCACATCGGCAAATTCCTTGTGCATACTTTTGGGCAGCTTAAAGCCAAAGTATGTATCCATGACAAAAGCTACGCCGCCTTTGCCGGACTGGCTGTTGATGCGGACGATGGGTTCATACTCCCTGCCAAGGTCGCTGGGATCGATGGGCAGATAGGGCACTTCCCAGTGTTCCTGATTCCTCTCATTCATCGCCTGGACACCTTTGTTGATGGCATCCTGATGTGAACCGGAAAAGGCAGTAAATACCAGCTTTCCGGCATAGGGATGCCGCATATCCATATCCATTTTATTGCAGCGCTCATATACATCGATGATCTCATTAACATTTTCAATCTCCAGCTTCGGATCGATGCCCTGGGAAAACATATTATAAGCGATGTTCAGCACATCCACATTTCCCGTTCTCTCACCGTTTCCAAACAGAGTACCCTCGATGCGGTCCGCGCCTGCCAGCAGGGCAAGTTCGGCAGAAGCCACCGCGGTCCCCCGGTCGTTGTGGGGATGAATGCTCAAGATCACCCGCTCACGGTCCGTAAAATGTGTGGACATCCACTCAATCTGGTCAGCATAGACATTTGGTGTATTCATCTCCACCGTGGAGGGCAGATTGATGATCACCGGTTTTTCCTTGCTGGCTCCCCATTCATCCAGGACAGCCTCACAGACTTCCAGCGCATAAGGAAGTTCAGTCCCAGTAAAACTCTCCGGCGAATACTCAAGAATCACCTCGCCGTCATAATCTTTCATATATTTTTTAACCATCCTGGTTCCGTCGATGGCGATCTGCTTGATCTCATCCTTCGACATATGGAAGACCACATCCCTCTGAAGGGTGGAGGTGGAATTATAAATGTGCACCACCGCCCGCTTGATGCCTTTCAGGGATTCAAAGGTTTTTTCGATCAGATGCTCCCGGCACTGGGACAGCACCTGGACCGTCACATCCTCCGGGATCAGCCGGCGGTCCACCAGCTGGCGCAGAAAATCATATTCAATCTGGGAAGCGCTGGGAAACCCAATCTCAATTTCCTTAAATCCTAATTTAACTAAAAGATTAAAAAACTCTATTTTTTCTTCTACGACCATGGGCTCGATCAACGCCTGGTTTCCGTCCCTCAAGTCAACACTGCACCACACTGGTGCCTTCTCAATCTCTTTATTTGGCCATGTCCGCTGTGGAAAATCCACCACAGGAACTCTTCGATATCTCTTATAATTTAACATTATACTTACCTCTTTCTATATTTATTATATTATCATTCAACTTCTGGCGTGGCAGCCGGCGGCACATTGGATTCCTGTGGTTTCTCCCCCGACTGCGTAAGTAGGACTTCCACCCACACTTTGGATCTTAGTTTCAGGGCCGGCGGCAGATCAAACAAAATCTCTACCCGGTGCCTGCCTGCTCCCAATCCTTCCACATCGATAGCCGCGCCAAGACTGGTAAGGGTGATTCCCTGCAGATCCTCTTCACTGCCGCTGATATGGATCGTATGCCGCTGGTTTTCATCGATATAACTAAAATTCAGATCTTTTGGAAGATTCTTTACATTGATATCTGTATTCACAAAGGAAAATGTCCTCTTTCCATTTTTCTCGATGACACAGCGAATGGAAACCGCATTGAATTCATCCTCTAGTTTGCAGCCGGAAGGCTGGATATATTTTGTCAGGTCAACTTCCTGCTCCACATCCTTCTTGGCATCGCTGATGTCCACCGGGATGGTGATGGATTTCAGTTTGTCAAGATCCGCCTTTGCCCCCGACACCATAACGCTCTCCGGTTTGAAATCCGTCTGTATATGACGGTATCCCTCCGCCGGAGTTCCCGTCACATCCACAAAAACAGGAATCTTCTTCGTGGGTACAACCTGTATCTTTACCCGGATCTTATCCTTGCTGAAGGTAACATTACTGCCATCGATCACATCTTTATCATCATCATAAAGAATCGGCGTGACGTCTGCCTCAAAATCCTGGCTCTGGCCATTGAGGTGAAGCATGGCGCCCACGCTGGCAACCCTCTTCACCTTGGAAGCTCCGCCGGATATATCGATCATATTCGGCTGTGTGACAATCTCTCCCAGCACATAGGATTCCGCCAGATCTCCCTCTGTGGTGATCTGTATTTTAAACTGCCTGCTGTCCCTTTTCTCCAGGGAGACCCTGAGTACCTCATTGTTCCAGTCAAGCTCAAAGTTATCTTTCGTCGTCTTATTTAATAATTTCACCTGGATCCCTGCCGTGTTCACCGTGGAAAGTTTACTGAGATCCGCACTGGCATAAAAATCCTCTTCCTCCAGTTCTTCGATAAAACTTCGTTTTCCTTTGACGGTCACGTCCACGGTTTTCCCGCTCTCCACCTCATATACCTGATTGGCTGAGGTGATCACATTTTCATTCAGTATATCCACAGGAATCCCTGTAAACTGCCTTGAAATGGTGGGATCTGTTATATTGATAATGACCAGCCATACTATAAAAGCCACCACCAGCGCCAGGAGTTTGAGCCAGAGATTTTTCATAATTCTATTTTTCATGCTTTTTCCCCCTCCACCATCTTCTGCGTGAACTGTCGGAGGATTTTCTGGACACCCTCCGCAGAAGTTCCGTCATCGCCTCTGCATCCACATGCCTTGTCAGTTTTCCCTCAGCGGCAACGGACACAACCCCTGTCTCCTCTGAGACAACGATCGTCAGTGAATCTGACACCTCGCTGACGCCGATGCTGGCGCGGTGTCTGGTTCCCAGATCCTTGCTCAGTTCCAGATTATCAGAGAGCGGAAGATAACAGGTTGCCGAGACCACACGGTTATCCCTCAGTATAACGGCGCCGTCGTGCAACGGCGTATTGTGTTCAAAAATATTGATCAGAAGCTGGCTGCTGATCTCTGCATCGATGGGAATTCCCGTTCTCTCAAATTCCCGGCACTGGATCTCCCTCTCCACTACGATCAATGCCCCCGTCTTTACCTTTGCCATCTCATAAACCGCCTTCACGATCCCCTGAATGCTCCGGTCGGAATACCTCTCCGTCTTGTTCCTGCTGTCCTCAAAGGGAGATATGGAAGAAAAGGACTTACGCCCCAGCTGCTCCAGGGCATTCCGGAACTCCGGCTGAAATATGATCACAATGGCCGTGATTCCGATCACCATCGCATTTTCAAATATCCATAGAAGTACATTCATCCCCAGGATCATCGCAATGATCCACACCAGAAAAAGTACTATGATGCCTTTCATCAGCACCCAGGCGCGGGTATCTTTGATCCATATCACGATCTGGTACACAGCAAAAGCAATGATAATGATCTCAATGATATCGACCACATTGATGCTGGGCATCGACAGCCACGCGACATAATCCCTGAAAAATGTACGTATTGTCTCCATATCCGTTCAACTCCTATTACTTATTATCCGGATTGATATCCTCTCCCAAAACTTTTTCAATCTCATTTTTCAGATCGATCACCGCTTCATCCCGGCCGTCGATCTTCGTAACGGTTTTATCCACTACGGCTACTTTTAATTTGGGAACTGCTTTCACATAATAAAAATATTCATCATCTTCAAACTGAAGTTTTCTTACCCCGGTGTAATCCAGGCTCATCCGGAAAAACTGCACCATGTATGCAGCCACGGCAGTAAAAGACAGTCCTGTCAGCAGCTGGTTGACATCCGCGCTCACCTGCCAGAATATGTCTCCTGCCAGAATTCCTGCCATGCAGGCGATGAGCCCCACAAAGATCCCGATCTGGGAGGCGTGGTTGTATCTGCCTTTCCGGATGATAAATACCAGCAGATAGGCCACGGAAAAGGTACAGAGATAGATGATCATCTCCCTGCTATTCAGCACATGATCAATCATATACTGAAGTCCCTCCATGGTATTGCCCGTGTCTACTGCATTCTGGGAGATCATATGGTACTCCCGGACTCCCGACAATAAATACCGGAGGAAGATCCCCATCCCGCAGGCAGGGATCATCGCCGGCGTCAGAAAAAGCGCTGCGATCACCGGAACCGCATAGGATATATTAATTCCCCAAAGTATGGGGATCAAAAGAACCAGGTAACTCTGTACCCTGGTATATCTGCCAAACAGAAGAAAATATACCGCCAGAGCGGCAAATATGGCAAAGGCACAAACCATCGAAACCGCCGCTGTCTCTGCCAGCACCAAAAGCGCCGCCACACACATCACGGCAATATCGGGAATAAACCCACATAACAAAGCGAGAAGGATCACAACCGGCACGGCATAATAATTCAGCTCCTCCTGAAATGGCAGCCGGTACAGGATAACACTGAATATCCCGGCAGACACCAGGATCTTCAGCAGAGCCCTCAGCACTTTATAGTGTTTTTCAAATATTTCTTTACACTTTGCTTTAAAAACCAGCAGTCCCATCATCATAAAGCGGTTTCCTCCTTCGGTCCTTCCCCGCTGCTGCCCTCCTGATCTTCGCGGTCATAATAACCGATCAGTTCCTGCAGATCTGCGTAGTATTCTTTTACCCTGTTTTTGGAAGCTTCATACTGTACCGAAGAAACACTGACAGTCACGAAAGTAAACAGCAGAAGAAGCAGAATGTATATCACAAGAAAATATCTCGCCATTCCTGCATAATTGATCACCAGGGCATTTGTGATTATGTATTCCATATGATACAGCCCGATGAGAAGCACCACAAGAAAAACCGCAGCAGATACAGAAACCAGTGTCTTCAATATCTGCATCCGGATATAATCCAGCTTAAAATATCTGGTCCGCTCAAAGTCTGTCCTGCCTTTATTCTGTTCATAATCCGATAAGCGTATCATGATCCTTATTTTTTCTTCGCTAAGCATATGAACTCCAATCTTTTCGCATTTATATTGTATTCTACCACAAAATACAGAATCTGTCTCTTATACACATCTGACGCTGCCGACGATAAGGCTCGTGGGG
>CAMTDY010000002.1 GCA_947070915.1 uncultured Roseburia sp. | reverse complement strand
GGGGTATGACGATGCTGAAGTCAGCAGTATGGCGATCAAGTTTAACATGGACCAGGTGGAAGAGCTGATCACTACGTATTCCGTAGGCGAGGGGCAGGATCAAGGATACTATTCCAGCTCCTATGAATATTCCTCCAACGGCCAGTCGGGAAGCGGAGGACTTCCGGGAACAGATTCCAATGCGGAAGATACCGATTATATGCTTCAAGGGAATGGAACTACCAATTCAGAAACGATCTTAAATAAGTATAACTATCTTCCAAATGAAGATGTACAGAATATAAAAAGAGAAGTAGGGGCTGTGGTGCCGGAGGAATCTTCCATCGGTATCATTCTGACCAGATACCGTAAGGTGTCGGAAGAGGCTCTGGAAGAGCAGGGAGCACTGAACGATATTTCTTTTGACGAGTATATAGAGCAGAACAGCCAGGTCAATACACTGGAGGTTCCGGAAGACCTTCTTCCTCTGGTGGCGGCGGCTACCGGGATCGCAGAGAACAGGATCAGTATCCGGATTCAGGAAAAACCGGTCTTTGAGGCAAAAGAGGATACGGGACTTCTGTCAGGCGGATTTACCAACTATCTGATGATCATTCTGGCAGTATTGATCGGAGCGCTGCTTATCTTTGTGATCATCCGTGGAACATCACCGGTAGAGGTGACCGAGCTTGAACCAGAACTTTCCGTAGAAGATCTCCTGGCGACGACCAAAGAAGATGAGAAAGGGCTGGAAGAGATTGAGATGGGTGAAAAATCTGAGACCCGTACGATGATAGAGAAATTTGTGGACGAAAATCCAGAGGCGGTGGCTATGCTGCTCCGCAATTGGATCAACGAAGATTGGGGGTAATGTGTCATGAGTTCAAGTACTTCTGAATTAGATGGTGTGCAAAAGGCAGCGATACTCCTGATTACGCTGGGACCAGAAAAAGCGGCAGGAATTTTTAAACACTTAAAAGAAGATGAGATTGAGCAGCTCACACTGGAGATTGCAAATACCAGAAGTGTGACGCCGGCAGAGAAAGAACAGGTTTTAAATGAGTTTTATGAGGTCTGCCTGGCACAGCAATATATTGCAGAGGGCGGTATTGGCTATGCCAAAGATCTTCTGCAGAAAGCTCTGGGAGAAGACCGGGCGAAGGAAGTACTGGGCAAGCTGACTGCTTCGCTGCAGGTAAGGCCTTTCGAGTTTATACGGAAGACAGAGGCATCCCAGATCCTCAACTTTATACAGGATGAGCACCCGCAGACCATTGCCCTCATTCTGTCCTATCTGTCACCGACCCAGGCGGCAGGTATCATTAGTACATTGACGCCGGACAAACAGACGGATGTAGCAAAACGTATCGCATTGATGGACCGTACTTCTCCGGATGTGATCAAGGAAGTGGAGAACATTTTGGAACAGAAACTTGCTTCTCTTGTAAACCAGGATTACACGATTGTCGGCGGAATCGATTCTATCGTAGAGGTATTGAATACCGTAGACCGTGGAACCGAAAAACATATTATGGAAAACCTGGAGATCGAAGAGCCAGAACTGGCGGACGAGATCCGGAAAAAGATGTTTGTATTCGAAGATATTCTTATGCTGGACGACCGCTCCATACAGCGTGTGCTTCGTGAGGTAGAGAACAGCGAGCTCGCTGTGGCATTGAAGGGCGCCAACGAAGAAGTACAGAATGTTATATTTAACAACATGTCTACCCGTCTATCTGCTATGATCAAGGAAGACATGGAATATATGGGGCCTGTGCGTATGAAAGATGTGGAAGAGGCGCAGCAGAAGATTGTAAATATTATCAGAAAACTTGAGGATTCCGCTGAGATTGTTATATCAAGGGGCGGAGGTGACGAGATCGTTGTCTAATTTAATCAAATATCCCTTTGTAAACATGCAGGGGAAAGAGACCGTTGTCATTGATAACAACTCGGAAACAGCGGAGTTCGTGCCTTTTCGGGATAAAAGTGTGAAGATCAAGACCATCAGTGAGATCGAGGCGGAGAAGGCGCTGCTTCATGCGGCTGAGGATTCTGCTGGAGAGGCGGCTGCGGCTTCTGAGAATGCGGAGAAGGGCGAGGGTTCCGGCGAGTTTAAAGCGGGACTGAATGTCACCAATTTTGACGAGCTTTTCCAGCAGCATAAAAAAGATGCAGAGGGTAAGGCAGCTCAGGTGGTGGAGGAAGCCAGGAAGCAGGCAGAGCGCATCCGGAGTGAGGCGGAGATCGCCGCTGAGACGGCCAGAAAAAGGGCGTATGAGGATGGAAGAGAGCAGGGGTATTCCGAGGGAATGGCCTTGGCAGAACAGGAGATCCAACAGAAGGAAGAAGAACTTTCCCGGCTGGCCAGACAGCAGAGAGAGGAACTGGCTGAGTGCATGGGGCAGATTGAAGAAAAATATGTAAAGATTGTGATCTCTCTTGTGAAAAAGCTCACTGGTGTGGTGATGGAGGGAAAAGATGACCTCATTCTCTATCTCATCCATACTGCCGCCCAGGATCTGGATGTGTCTGACAATTACCGGATCCGTGTTTCCTCCGAGGATATCTATTTCCTGGAGAGCCGGAAAGAAGAGGTTCTGCAGGCTCTGGACGGAGAGGCTTTTGTTGAATTTATAGAAGAAAAAGGTCTGGAAAAGGGGCAGTGTATCATTGAGACAGACACCCAGATGGTGGACTGTGGTTTCCATACACAGCTGGATACCCTGGTCCAGAATCTGAAAATGCTGGTGCACTGACATGATTTCATAACAACACGCATAGAAATAGTATGGGAATGGAGGCTTGTATGAATCCTTCATCGATTATAAATTTTGACCGGTACGATGCCTTGATGGAACGAAGTTTTCTCAAGCATCTCGGAAAAGTCACAAAGGTTGTGGGACTGACTATCGAATCCATCGGCCCGGAGGCAAAGCTGAACGATCTCTGTATCATACGGTCGAATTCGGCAGTGGGGGCTGTTAAGGCAGAGGTGGTCGGTTTCCGTGAAGACAGGGTTCTTTTGATGCCCTATGACAATGTTGAGGGCGTTGGACTGGGCAGCTGGGTTGAGAATACAGGAGCGCCGTTACAGGTTCCCGTGAGTGATGATCTGCTGGGGAAAACACTGGACGGCGTGGGAGAGCCAATGAATTCCCCTCCTCTTTCCGACACAAGCCATCTGTATTCGGTGGAAGCGGCTCCGCCGGATCCTCTGAGCCGGCAGCTCATTGACGAGGTGCTTTCTCTGGGGGTAAAGGCAGTAGACGGTCTGCTGACCATTGGAAAAGGGCAGAGAATCGGTATTTTTGCGGGAAGTGGAGTGGGAAAAAGTACGCTTATGGGTATGTTCGCCAGAAATACAAAGGCGGATATTAATGTGATCGCACTGATCGGCGAGCGTGGAAGAGAGGTGCGGGAATTTATAGAGAGAGACCTTGGTGAAGAGGGCATGAAGCGTTCAGTGGTGGTGGTTGCCACCTCGGATAAACCGGCGCTGATCCGTAACAAAGCTGCTAAAACAGCGACGGCTGTCGCAGAGTATTTTCGGGATCAGGGGAAGGATGTGCTTCTTATGATGGACTCCCTTACCCGTTTTTCCATGGCACAGAGGGAGATCGGGCTTGCTTCCGGTGAGCCTCCGGTATCCAGAGGATATCCCCCCAGTGTGTATGCGGAGATGCCAAAACTTCTGGAGCGCGCGGGCAATTCAGACCGGGGATCCATCACCGGGCTCTATACAGTTCTGGTAGATGGAGATGATTTTAATGAACCGATCACCGACACCGCCCGGGGTATTCTGGATGGACATATCGTACTGTCCCGGCCGCTGGCCCAGAAGAATCATTACCCCGCGATTGATGTTCTGCAGAGTATCTCCCGTGTTATGAGTTCCATTGTTACGAAGGACCAGAAGAGGGTATCCGGTATACTGAAAAACGTACTTGCCACTTATGGAGAGGCCGAGGATCTTATCAATATCGGTGCATACCGTGCCGGATCCAATCCCAGTATTGATTTTGCCATCGAAAAGATTGATGCGGTGAATGATTTTTTGATGCAGGGGACAGATGAAAAGTTTGGTTTTGATGAGGCCGTCTCCATTATGTCAGATATTTTTGAAGAGGATGGTGAGTCCTAATTGGCACGTTTTCGGTTTCCTTTGCAGAATATCCTGAACATGAAGGAAAAGCTGGAGGAGCAGGCAAAAAATGAATATGGTCAGGCGAACGCAAGGTTGCTCGCGGAGGAAAAAAAGCTGGAACAGCTGAATAACCGTCTGGAGGATGCAAGGCTGCAGTTAAAAAATGTCCTGGTTGAAGTTCTGTCCATGACAGAAATACATAAAAGGGAGAATGCGGTTGTGATCCTGAAAGGGTATGTAAAACAGCAGCAGCTGGTGGTGAAGCGATGCGAGAAAGAGGTGGAAATTGCCAGGGAAAAGCTCACCGAGGCGATGAAAGAGCGAAAGATTTTTGAAAAACTCAGGGAAAAGGCATTTGAAGAGTTTATCAAAGAGGAAGGGCGCAGGGAACAGAAAGAAGTCGATGAGCTTATGAGCTACAGGTACGGGGCAAAAAATGCCTGATTTTGAAAGGATGAATAGATTTTATGGCAAAAAAAGATAAGAAAAATAAGGACAAAAAGGAATATGCCCAGGAGGAAAGTGCAGGCAGCAAACTGCTTACCTTTTTGATCGTACTTTTTATCGTGATCATATGGCTTGTTATATTTGGTGTTTTGATCAAATTTGATGTCGGAAATTTTGGAAGCGAAGTTTTGTATCCGGTCCTCAAGGATGTTCCGGTAGTGAACCGCATTCTGCCTGAGGTGGAAGGGGCAGAGCCGGAGGGATATACCAATATCGACGAGGCAAATGCGAGAGTCCGCCAGTTGGAAAAGGAGCTGGCCGGCTTGAAGAGTGCCAACTCCCTGAGCAGCGATGAAGTCAATGAATTAAAATCAGAGATCAACCGTCTAAAGAAGTACGAGGAACAGCAGCATGCCTTTGAGCAACGGGTAAAAGAGTTTGATGAAAATGTAGTATTTAATGATAAGGCTCCGGATATTTCCGAATATCAGAAATATTATGAGGCGATCGATCCGGACAATGCGGCTTCGATCTATAAAGATGTGATGAAAGATCTTCAGTACCGTGCGGCGATCAAAAAGCAGGCGACAATGTATGCAAAAATGGATCCGGCAAAGGCGGCGTCGGTATTGCAGACCATGTCCGGCGACCTGGATCTCGTGGCTTCCATCCTTGATAATATGACAGAGTCAAAGAGCGCGGCGATCCTTGCAGAAATGACGCCGGAGACAGCGGCACAGATCACTACGAAGATGACCGCTAAATAGTCTGTCTGCGGGAAAATAACTGTAATGTTTTCCGCCGGATCGGACGATATGAATAATAGGTAACTCCTGTCTTCCTTCAAGGGTTAGGCAGTGGGCTATAAATAAGATTAAGACAGCATATTTAATGCCGTCTGGAAAGGAGATAACGAATGCAGACACAGGGTATATCACTGAATGCCTCTGCGATGCGGACCATGTCATCGGGCAAAGCGGGAAAAGGAGATAAGACGGTTTTTGATAGTATTATGTCCCAGAATGCTTCCTCCGCCTCTGGCAAAAAGCAGAATCTCTCTGCTGGAAAATCTCAGGAACCAAGAAAATCCGGAGAGATCACAGCCGGCGGGGACGATTTTACGAAGCAGAAGCTTTCCCTGACCTCCCAGCCCCAGGAAAAAGCTGTGGGGATGGAGACGATGGATCTGGAAGAAGTTGGTGAAGAGGTTGTTTCTCTTCTGCAGGAGACCTTTGGCATGAGCGAAGAAGATATCGTTGATATTCTGGAAATGCTCGGTCTGACGCCGATGGATCTGTTACTGCTGGTTTCACCAGAGTTTCAGAATGTAGTTCCATTAAATGTAGAGAACATCAAGGCCTTTATCATGGAAGTACACGGTGTGGAGGATGCCAATCTGTTTTTGTTTTCCGATGCCATGTCCAGTGAGTTAAACGATATCATGTCGGGACTTCAGGACATTCTGGAACAGGTGACAGGAATGGATATCGCAAAACTGAATGAGGGAGACGAAGTTCTTACCGGTTTTGCAGAGAAGTTCAGCGAGTTTATCGGGAAAGCAGAGGGAACTGTAAAGGAGACAGTTGTAGAAAATTCTGGAAAGCAGGATACACCAGAAATGATGACCTCAGCTGCCAGGGACGAGATTCCGGTAGTTGTCGAGACCTCAGGAGAACAGGATCTGTCCGATACATATGGAGAAAGTCAGCAGCCGGCTTCCCAGAGCGTGCGCCAGGAAGTGCATGAAAGTCCTCTGAATGCTTTTGTGGAAAGGCTTTCCCAGTCCTTTGAAGAGGTGGCGCAGGAAGAAGTGGCCGCACCGAGGGAATTGATGACGAACATTGTGGACCAGGTTGTCAATCATATCCGGATCCGGGTGCTTCCGCAGACGACAAGCATGGAGCTTCAGCTGAATCCAGAGTCACTGGGACGGGTAAATCTCAATGTGACGTCCAACAATGGGTTGGCGACAGCTACACTGACAGTACAGAATGAAGTGGCGAAAGAGGCATTGGAGAGCCAGCTGACGGTGCTCAGGGAGAATCTGGAAAGTCATGGACTGAAGGTGGATTCCGTAGAGGTAAACGTATCGGAGTTTGGATTTAAAAATCCAGAGGATTCCGATCATGGTCAGTACAAACAGAAAAAATCCCAGGGGAAAAAATTCCGGTATGATGTGGCAGAGGAATCAGAAATAGAGGAAGTCACAACAGAGACAGCCGGAGACAGACTTGTGGGAGACAGTATGGTGGATTACACCGCTTAATCAGGAAAGGAGGAAAAGTATGGGAACATCATTACAGGGTATTGTGACTGGGCTGGATGAGCTTGCCTTTGGCAAAAAAACGACTCAGACCACGGAGAGGACACCTGGTGGGGAGCTTGGCAAGGATGAATTTCTTCAGCTTCTTGTATGCCAGATGAAAAACCAGGATCCGCTGGAGCCGGAGAAAGACACAGATTTCATCGCCCAGCTCGCTCAGTTCTCAGCGTTAGAGCAGATGCAGAATCTCAATGAGACAGCTGTCAATTCACAGGCATTTGGACTGGTGGGCAAGTATGTTAAGATCAAAACCAAGAGTCCGAGTGGAAGCTACTCAGAGACAAACGGAGTTGTGGATTATATCACCATGAAAGACGGTGAAGCCCAGATGTCCGTAGATGGTAAACTTTACAAGATCAGCGATCTGGTAGAAGTAAAGGATTCTTATTATGCGATCCAGCAGTATCTGCCATCGGTGGAAAAGACAGAGGCAGTTTATGATAAATCCAATAAAAAGCCGGTGGATATCAAGATCGATCTGGGTGAAGGGGATTACGCTGCTTCCAGTGTTGTGGTAGTTATGAACGGAGAGGCAGTAAAGAACGAATTCCTTTCCTATGAGGATGGCGTATTGTCAATCATGCCGGGAGCTCTGGATGAACTGGAGAACGGTGACTATGAAGTAGGTCTTTACTTTGACGATCCATACAGCACCAGCATAAAGGATAAAGTTACCATTAAGATTACAGACAGTGGAATTGACGAGTGAAGCATCGGTCAGACTTTGACCGGCAAAAGATCAGGAGGTGGATAAAGGTATGAATATTGTAAATAAAAGCTTTGTATCCATCGATGAGATAAGAAGCAAACTGAACGGCGGCGCCGGACAGGTTGCGGAAAAGACCGGAAGTGATTCTGAGAAATCGTTTGACAGGGTGCTGTTAGACAAGGCAGATCAGATTAAATTTTCCAGGCATGCGGCGAAACGGCTGGAGACGAGAAATATATCTATATCCGAGGAGCAGAAAGCAAGACTGGAAGATGCAGCGGAGCAGGCGATGGAAAAAGGAATGACAGAATCCCTGGTGATGGTAGATGATCTTGCATTTATATTAAATGTCAGGAACAAAACCATAGTAACAGCTGTGAATGATACAGCAAATGCAGTTTTTACAAATATCGATGGAGCGATTATAAATTAAAAACGCAATAAGA
The DNA here is from genome assembly GCA_947070915.1 of uncultured Roseburia sp. Classification (GTDB taxonomy): domain Bacteria; phylum Bacillota; class Clostridia; order Lachnospirales; family Lachnospiraceae; genus Eubacterium_F. Next base: position 51,551 of record CAMTDY010000002.1, on the reverse strand, counting down.
CACGTTTGTTTTACATGCTGGCCCTTTACAGGAAGCATGAAAGTCTTTGAATGCCAGATAAGACTTACCAATAATAAAAATGGAGGGTTGATCCTTATGATGAGATCATTATGGTCTGGTGTGTCCGGTTTGAAGGTACATCAGACAAAAATGGATGTAATTGGTAACAATATTGCGAATGTAAATACCGTTGGTTTCCGTGCCGGTACCGTGAATTTTACAGATGTATTTTATCAGACGACACAGCCGGCGGCAGGTCCCAATGCCAATACCGGAGCAGCCGGTACGAACGCATTTCAGATCGGTCTCGGTGCCAATGTAGCTTCATACAGCGTTAATATGAATGGTACCGGAGCGACAAACCGTACCGACCGTGGTATGGATGTGATGATCAACGGTGATGCCTTTTTCGTAGTGCGGAAAAATGGCGGAACTTATTTTACGAAGGCAGGTAACTTTAATATCGATGCTGCCGGTACCCTGATGTGTGAGACAAATGGTGCTACTGTGCTTGGCTGGAGTGTGGATGAAAATGGGGAGATCCGTAAGGATACAGTGGATGCCTTGAAACTGATGACACCGGAAAACCAGAACTCAGCGCCGAATCCGACCGGAAACGTAACCCTTTCTGGAAATGTGGACCGGGAAGATAAACTGGTGCAGTACAGTGAGACGGGGACTGGATATCCCATTTCGGTCAGCTTCTATGACAATCTCGGCAATGAATATACGGCAAAGCTCAGCCTTATGAAAGTGCCGGGAGATGAGAACGATGCTGCAAGCCAGAGTAAGAACTGTACTTTTAACGTAGGGATGACAGATATCATGTCCAATGGAAAATCCATTCTGAAATACTCAGAACCGGATGAAAATGGAAATCCGATGTACAAAGCTACGGATCAGTACATAAATTTTGGCGGCCAGGAACTGAAGTATAATGTGGATCCGGACGGAACCATTGTTTTTGACAAATCTAACGCCATGCTTACCTTTAATGGAGCTTCCGGAAAATTTGTAAGTGTCACAGGTGAGGAAGAAGGGATGCTGAATCTGACGCTGAATCCTGGCGGCCAGGACAATATTTCTTTCCCCTTGGGAGGCGTCGATATCGATTTTTCCGGTCTGACCATGTTTGCTACGAAAGGCAGCTGTAGTATTGAGCCGAAAAAGGGTGATAAGGATGGAAACAATGCCGGAAATGCTGCCGGAGCCCTGAACGGATTTTCCATCAATCCGGATGGAAAGATCTATGCGGTATATGATAACGGTGATAATAAGCTGCTGGGACAGATCGCCGTGGCGACGTTCCCGAATCCTTCCGGTCTGGAAGCGCAGGGAAACAGTTTATTTGCTACTACTCTGAACTCTGGTGAGTTTGATGGTATTGGTGAGGAGATCACGGCGGTGGGAACTTTCTCCATCGGTGCCCTGGAGGCATCGGACGTAGACCTCGCTACAGAGTTTACGAATATGATCACGACCCAGCGTGGTTTCCAGGCAAACTCAAGGACTATTACGACGTCGGATACGATGCTCGAAGAGCTGATCAATCTCAAGAGATAATGAAAATTTAATTTCATATTTACTGCAAAAAAAGGAAACGTTTTGTTTCCCTTTTTTGCGGTGATATGGTATAATGGACAGGAGGAAGGGGGAGACCGTATGATTGATGTGACCAGAATGAACGATAAAACGTTAACTTTAAATTCGGATCTGATTGAGTCCGTTGAAGAAACCCCGGATACGGTGATCACTCTGACGACAGGAAAAAAAATAATTGTAAAAGAAAGTAGACAAGAGATAAAAAATCTAGTAAAATTATATAGGAAAGAAATTTTCCAAAACATGTAGATAAAGTTAAGGTGGTGTATTTTCTTGGATTTAGCATCTATTATAGGTATACTGGGCTGTGCAGCCGCGGTTGTATACGGAATCGTATCCGGAGATCAGGGAGTTGCGGCATTGGGTAACTTTTATGACTTTACGTCAATACTTGTTACGATTGTCGGCTCATTCATGTGTATGATGACCATGGCAGATGATCTGCCGGCATTTGTGAACTCCATCAAATCTTTTGGCTTGATCTTAAAAGTGCCAAAGAGCAATGAGGGCGAGGTAATACATACGATCATCGATTTGGCGAATGTGGCGAGGAAAGAAGGTCTTCTTCAGCTGGAAGAAGCAGCGTCAGACATAGACGATGAATTCCTGAAGAAAGGAATTATGCTGATCGTCGATGGAACCGATCAGGAACTTGTGACCAGCATTCTGGAGACGGATCTGGGTTGTATCGAGCGGCGGCATAACAAAATCATCAGTTTCTGGGATGGTCTTGCGGCCATGGGACCTGCCTGGGGTATGATCGGTACCCTGATCGGTCTGATCAACATGTTAAAGCTTTTGGATGATCCCAGTTCCATTGGACCGAACATGGCGGTGGCATTGATCACGACCTTGTATGGTTCCCTGCTTGCAAACTGGATCAGTATCCCGGTGGCGTCGAAACTCCGTGCCATCAATGCCAAAGAGATTATGACCAAAGAAGTGATCTGCGAGGGTATTCTGTCCATTCAGGCAGGTGAAAACCCACGTGTGATCGAAGAAAAACTGAAATCATTCCTGGCACCGAAACTTCGGGATGAACTCCTTGGCAAGGACGGTGCAGATCAAGGCGGTGAGGGATAATGGCACGCAGAAAGTCAGAAGAACCAGAATCCATAAGCGGTGGCTGGATCAATACCTTTGCGGATCTTATGAATCTGCTGCTCTGTTTCTTTGTACTTTTGTTTTCCATGTCTACAGTAGATGCGGATAAATATGAACAGCTGGTAACTTCCCTTTCCGAGAGAGTGGATATCTTTGACGGAGGCGGCAAGGCTGTAGGCGAGGGCGCTTTTATATCCAGCGGTACCAGCCAGAAGATATCCATGGAACAGTATTTCAATGAATTTGAAAACAGTGGCAGGGATCCGGAACGGGAAGATGATACTTCCGAGATGTCGGAGGAAGAGAAATACAAGAAAAAGATGGCGGAAGAGCAGGAAGAGAGGACCAGGGCGCTTTATGAGGAAGTTACCCAGGAGACGGAGAAGAAAAATATTGAACATATGGTAAATGTCAATATGGATGAACAATATCAGTTTGTTCAGATATCCCTGAATGGTGCAATTCTCTTTGAGTCCGGTTCGGATACCATCAACAAGTCGGCGCTTGGTATATTGAGTAAGGTTGGAGATATTCTCAAAATATATGACAGCCATATGATCAAGATCGAAGGACATACCGATAAGATTCCGATTTCCGGCGGGGCTTTTCCCAACAATATGTGGCTTTCCACGGCGCGGGCGACCAGAGTATTTGAGTATTTCAAGGATGAAAAGGGACTGGATCCCAGAACCATGGAAGCTACCGGGCGCAGTAAGTATGATCCGGTGGCAGACAACGATACGGAAGAAGGTCGTGCGAAAAACCGTCGTGTGGAGATAAAGATATATACAGATAAATAGGAGGCTGACATGAAAAAGAATATACTTACCATTGTTATTATGGCATCTACAGTTACGAACCTTGTTCTCACAGCGGTAATGATGTTTTCCATCGTTCCTGCCATGAACAAGACCAATAAGCTGGCCGATAAGGTACTTACCGTGATCGATCTGGAAACTGAGGAGGAAGAAGAGGGGACACAGTGGGAGAATCTGGAGACCTATGAAATTCCCTTTGAATCAAAACAGACGATCAACCTGAAGGATGAAGGGGACAAAGAGGCTCATTATGTAGTCATTGATGGAATCACAGTTTCTTTCAATAAAGAGGCAGAGGATTACGATAAGATCTCAGAGTCAGTAAAGACTGCAAACGTATACATAGTTGATTACGTGAAAGAATCGATTTCAGAGCAGTCCATTTCCACTTTAAGTGAGCAGGCGATAAAAGATAATGCATTGGCTAAGATTCAGGATTTCTATGGAAGCAAGTGTGTAGTGCGCCTTTCTTTGTCGGGATACATGTTCCAGTAATGAAAAGTGTGATAAATTAAAAGAAAATGCTTTATATTATTTTGGTTTTATGATATAATTGAACATGGTGCAGTTGCTGAACGACATAAAACATGGATGTATGGAAGTACTGCACAAACGAGAAGTTATACAGTGAGGTGAGAAGAATGGGGGATGTCCTGTCGCAAAGCGAGATTGATAATCTGCTTTCTGCTCTCAACAGCGGAGAATTCGATTCTGCAGAGCTGGATGAGGTGGAAGAACGTCAGGTTAAGGATTACAATTTTGCGAGACCATCCAAATTCTCAAAAGATCACTTGCGTACGCTGGTGTTTATATTTGAACATTATGCGAGGCTGTTATCCACGAATCTGCCTGTGTATTTAAGAAGAAATGTACAGGTTGAAGTAATGCACGCAGAGGCGGCGACCTATCAGGAATTTTCCAATTCCCTGTCTAATCCGGTGTTGCTTGGAGTGGTTAATTTTACACCTCTTGAGGGGAACATTATCATCGAGATGGCGAGTGGTCTGGGTTATACGATAGTGGATCGAATGCTTGGAGGAAGCGGGGTTCCGTTAGAAAAAGCGAGGGAATTTACTGAGATTGAGCTTACGATCATTGAAAGGATCATGGTTGTGTGTACGAATTTGCTCGTAGAACCCTGGCAGAATGTCCAGGTGTTGGAACCGATGTTAGAGCGTATTGAGACGAACTCGCAGTTTGCCCAGTTTGTTTCTCCAAATGAGATGACATCCATTGTCACCATGAACATTCGTATTGGTGATGTGGAAGGGTTGTTTAACATCTGTATTCCATATGCAGTGGTAGAGCCGGTGATTGAAAAGATCAATACGAAGTACTGGTATTCTACAGCAGAAGTAAGGGATGAAGATGTCTATCGTGAGATCATTGAAAGCAGCCTGAACCGGGCACAGATTCCTGTTCGTGCCATTATGGGTAAGAGTGCGATTTCTGTGAATGACTTTATGCATTTACAGGTAGGTGATATTATAAAGGTGGACACCAAGATTGAAGATGAACTGGATGTCTATGTGGGGAACATAAAGAAATTTTCTGCATTGCCGGGTGCTTATGACGACGCATATGCAGTAAAGATAAAAAAGGTTTACAGAGAGGAGTAAAATGCAATGGATGGAATGTTATCGCAGGAAGAGATCAATGCACTGCTTGGTGGCGCAGACGCTGGACAGGATGAAAGTGCAGATGCAGTTGTAAATGATTCTTCTGTTGCAACGGTCTCCGAAGAGCGTTTATCTCCGGAAGAAGGCGACGCGTTAGGCGAGATCGCCAATATTAGTATGGGGACTGCCGCTACTACGTTGTCTGTGTTGGTAAACAACCGGGTGGAGATAACTACACCGAGCCTTTCTTATGTTACAGTTCAGGATCTGAAAGAGAACAGTGAGGCGCCGTGTGTGTTTATATACATTTCCTATCAGGCAGGACTGGAGGGAAAAAATGTACTCGTGCTGAAGGAGCATGATGTAAAGATCATCACCGACCTTATGATGGGTGGTGACGGAACGAATACCGAGAGTGAGCTCTCTGAACTTCATTTGAGTGCCATCAGTGAGGCGATGAACCAGATGATGGGTTCCGCTTCCACTTCAATGTCGTCCATGATCAATGAAATGGTTGATATCAGTCCGCCGACAGCCAGACGGATTGATTTTCAGGCCACCGCTCTGGATGATGTGATGGGGGATGTGGAAGGTCAGTTATTCGTTCAGGTTTCTTTTAAAATGAAAATTGGAGACCTTGTGGACAGTGAGATCATGCAGCTGTATCCATTGGATTTTGCCCGTATGATATATGATCGTTTTAAAATGACAATGGATGGAGTGGTGGAGGAATCGGTAGAACAGCCTGCGCCTCAGCCAGAACCGGCACCGCAGCCGCAACCGGCGGCACAGCCGGCACCACAGCCACAGGTTCAGCCACAGCCTGCTATGCAGCAGCCAATGATGGGCATGCCGCAGCAGATGGGAGGCATGCCGATGTATGGAATGCCGCCACAGGATCTGAACATACAACCGGCACAATTCCAGAGCTTTATGCCGGCGCAGAATCTGGATGGTATTGCTCCGGAGAACATCGACCTGATCATGGATGTTCCTTTGGAGGTTACGGTGGAGCTGGGAAGAACCAGCAAAGCCATCAAAGAGATATTGGATTTTTCGCCAGGTACTATTATTGAGTTGGATAAGCTGGCCGGAGAACCGATTGACGTTTTAGTCAATGGTAAATTTGTTGCCAAAGGCGAGGTCGTGGTTATCGAAGAAAGTTTCGGTATCCGTGTGACTGAAATAATCAAAGAATAAATTACGGAGGAGATTAATAATGGCAAAAAGTGTTTTGATATGTGATGACGCAGCATTTATGAGAGTCATGATTAAAGACATTTTAACAAAGAACGGCTACGAAGTAGCTGGGGAGGCTGAGAATGGTCTGAAAGCAGTTGAAAAGTACAATGAGACCAAGCCGGATCTGGTAATGATGGACATCACCATGCCGGAGATGGATGGTATTCAGGCACTGAAGAAGATCAAGGCAGAAGATGGTTCTGCTAATGTTATTATGTGCTCCGCAATGGGCCAGCAGGCAATGGTAGTTGAGTCTATTCAGTCCGGAGCCAAAGACTTCATCGTGAAACCATTCCAGGCGGATCGTGTGCTGGAAGCTGTGAAAAAGGCTATTGGCTGATAATGGGATCGAACATATTGCAGCTGCTTGCTACGATTATTATATTTATAGTCGTTTTAGCAGTTACGTATTATGCCACGAAATGGATTGCCAGATCAGGAGCGATTCAGCCCTATACGAAGAACATTGAGGTGATCGAGACTTTCAAGATCGCACCGAATAAGTATGTCCAGATCATAAGACTGGGGAGCAAGTACTATTCCATCGGTGTTACCAAGGACAATATCACGTTTCTGTCCCCTCTTGAAAAGGAACAGTTGGATCTTCAGGAAAAAGGGGAGATGCAGCAGAATGTTTCCTTTAAAGATGTTATGGGGAAAGTGGCTTCCCACATGAAAAGCAAAGAACATAAAAAATAATAAAGAGAAAAGGTTGGTATTATGAGAACACACAGGAGATTATTTTCGGTTGTATGTAAAGGGATGTCTCTGGTTTTGGCACTAGTTATATTAACCTTTTTTTCTGGTGCAGTTGTAAATGCCGCCCCCCGCAGTGTCGATTCCAAGGCACATGTGGATGAGATCGGGGGCAGTGGAACAGCAGGTGTGAGTGATCCGGAAGATCCGGATGATTTTCAATTTAATATTACCTCAAATGCAGGAAGCAGTAGTTTGTCGGCAAGCCTTCAGATGCTTCTTGTTTTGACTGTGCTGGCGCTGGCACCATCGATTCTTATTATGATGACTTCATTTACGAGAATCATTGTGGTGCTGCATTTTGTGCGTTCTGCTCTGGGAACCCAGACGACGCCGCCCAACCAGGTATTGATTGGCCTGGCATTGTTTCTTACTTTGTTTATTATGTCACCAGTGATATCTGATGTGAATGCCAATTGTGTACAGCCTTTTCAAAAAGGGGAACTGACCCAGGAAGAGGCGTTGAATGAAGGGCTGAAGCCAATCCGCCAGTTTATGTTTAAACAGACCAGCCGTTCTGATATCAAGCTGTTTCTGGATATTGAGGGAAAAAATACGGAAGTGGCCTCTGAGGATGAAGTACCTACGGTGGTTCTTATGCCGGCCTTCATCATCAGTGAGCTGAGAACGGCATTTATCATTGGATTTCTCATTTATCTGCCATTTATTGTTATAGATATGGTAGTGGCGTCCACGCTGATGTCCATGGGAATGATGATGCTCCCGCCGACAACGATATCGATGCCTTTTAAGATTCTTCTGTTTGTTCTGGCAGATGGGTGGAATCTTGTCATAGGACAAGTTGTGGAGACTTTTTATTAGTTACAGCGTGCCATCTGACTGACATGATAATCTGATAAAAAAGGAGGGTGACTGATAATGACAGAGGCAGATGTGATCGACATTTCGTCCCAGATGATCTGGGTTATTATTAAATGTGCCGCACCGCTCTTGCTGGTGTCGCTGATCGTGGGTCTGGTCATCAGTATTTTTCAGACTGTCACCTCGATCCAGGAACAGACGCTTACTTTTGTTCCGAAACTGCTGGCTATTTTCATTACCCTGCTTCTTACCGGAAGCTGGATCATGAATAACTGTGTGGAGTTTTTACAACTGCTTTGTGACAATTTTTCGGTGTTTGTCAAATAGTATGGAATCGTGGAATACATCAATGTGCCGGGGACTGACAGGGTAGAGGCGGAATGGAGGATGGAATGAGTTTTTCTGTGGAACATCTGGAATTTTATCTGCTCATACTGATCCGCATTTCTTCTTTCGTGCTGGCGGCGCCGATTTTTAGTTATCAGACGATTCCGATGAAAGTCAAGCTGGCATTGAGTATTGTTCTGTCTATTGTGGCGATACAGGTGGTTCCGGTGGTGGAGCTGGATTATACCGGGATCATAGGCTACTCGGCTCTGGTGATCCAGGAGTCACTGGTCGGGCTGGTACTGGGATTTATGTGCAATGCCTGTGTCTATATCGTATCCTTTGCCGGACAGCTTATGGATATTGAGATTGGTCTGTCGATGGCAAATATGTTTGATCCGCTGACCCGTATACAGGTTTCCGTAACAGGAAATATCTATACATATCTGCTCATGCTTGTGATGGTAGTAACCAACATGCATCATTATGTTCTTCGGGCGATATTGGATACTTTTCGTTATTTTAACATCGGGAGGGCGGTATTCAGTGGGAATCTGGTGGAGACAGCTATAGAGTTTATGGCCAATTATTTTATGATTGGTTTCCGGATCGTATTGCCTGTATTTGCCTGTATGCTGGTGATCAATGTGGTGCTGGGAGTCCTTACGAGGGCGGCGCCTCAGATGAATATGTTTGTGATCGGACTTCAGATGAAGGTCATGGTTGGGATATTGATTCTTCTCATTATACTTCCCACTCTGCCGATGGTGACAAATTTTGTGTTTGACCATATGAAGGAAGTCATATTACAGATTTATAATTCTTTCACACCGAAATAGGCGTTGTTAAATGAATTTTTTGCGGGCAGGTGAAACCATGGAAAACTGTCATATGCTGAGGTATGATCTTCAGTTTTTCGCCAAGGATGGAGATGGCGGGGAGAAGACAGAGGAAGCGACATCGAAAAAGCTGGAGGATGCCAGAAAAGAAGGACAGGTGGCAAAAAGCCAGGATCTGGCGGTTGCGATCCTTCTCATCATTCTGTTCGCCAGTCTGAGACTTTTCGGGGGATATATGTATGATCGGTTTGTGCAGGTTTTTGTGACATATTCTAACAGTATCAGTGAATATGCCTATGATTTTAATTCAAACCGGGTGCTCAATCTCTTGACATATGGTGGAAGAGAGATTCTTCTGATCTGTGGTCCGATCATGGCGCTGGCGCTTATCGCTGCCGTGGCTGTCAATGTGGCACAGGTCAAATGGAAACCGACGGCCAAACCAATGAAGCCGAAAATATCCAAGATCAGTCCGATATCCGGATTTAAGCGGATGTTTTCCAAGGATAAATTATTTGATCTGGCGAAATCCATCGCCAAGCTATTGGTATTGTTTTATGTGGTGTATGATTCACTCAAGGACGAGTGGGGACTGGTAGTAAATATTTACCAGCTGGAACTGGTTCCGGCGCTGGAGCTGATTGTTAGTACAGTGATCAACGTAGGTTTCAAGATCAGTATTGTTTTTCTTATTCTCGCGGCAGTGGATTTTTACTATCAAAAACGCAAATTTAAAAAAGATATGAGGATGACCAAACAGGAAGTTAAGGATGAGTATAAAAATACAGAGGGGAATCCACAGATCAAAGGAAGGATCCGGAGCAAGATGCAGGAGGCGTCGAGACGACGTATGATGCAGAGTGTCCCGGAGGCGGATGTGGTCATCACAAACCCGACCCATCTGGCAGTTGCCATTAAATATGATAAGGCCCTGGGGGAGGCACCGGTGGTGCTGGCAAAGGGAGCAGATTTTCTGGCAGCCAGGATTAAAGATGTGGCGAGGGACAATAAAGTAGAGATTGTGGAAAATAAGCCCCTGGCAAGGATGTTGTATTATAATGTTGAAATCGGAGACCAGATACCACCAGAATTATATCAGATGGTGGCTGAGATACTGGCATATGTATATAGCCTGCAGGGAAAAATATAACAGTTTGGAGGTGGAACGGATATGAAAAAGGTGGATATTATATTGGGATGTTTTGTGTTGGTACCTATATTATGCCTGATCATTCCGGTTCCGCTGGTTTTACTGGATATTTTGTTCACAATGAATATTGCAGTATCCATGATTGTTCTATTTAGCGCGCTGTTTGCCAAAGAACCTCTGGATATGTCAACCTTCCCGACCCTTTTGCTATTGACGACGCTGTTCCGTCTTTCACTGAATGTAAGTTCGACGAGAAATATCCTCCTGAACGGTGAGGCGGGAAACGTAGTAAATACCTTTGGTAATTTTGTCGGCGGCGGTAATCTTGTAGTCGGTGGAGTTGTGTTCATCATACTGATTATCGTCCAGCTCATGGTGATCAATAAAGGTTCTGAGCGTGTGTCGGAAGTTACCGCCAGGTTTACGCTGGATGCTATGCCTGGTAAACAGATGGCCATCGATGCCGATCTGAATACCGGAGCGATCACCGATGAAGAAGCAAAGGAACGAAGAGAGAAAATACAGTCAGAGGCGGCTTTTTTCGGTTCCATGGATGGTGCTACCAAGTATGTTAAAGGAGATGCGACGGCAGGACTTCTGATCACCGTGATCAACTTTGTCGGAGGTCTGATCCTGGGGATCGTGATGAATGGCATGGAAGCCCAGGCAGCACTGCAGACCTATTCCATACTGACCATCGGTGACGGTCTTACCAGCCAGATCCCCTCTCTTATGATTTCTCTGGCTACTGGTGTCCTTGTGACGAAAGGTTCCAAGGATGCAGATGTGGGCGGTTTGCTGCAAAGGCAGCTTCTTGGTACTCCGAAAGTGTTGATGATTGTTGGATGCGCCCTGATCGGGCTGGGTGTGTTTACTCCGATGAACATTCTGATCTTCAGTGGTTATGGTATCTTTTTTATCATTACTTCCCGGATTATGACCAACGAGCTGGAGATGGAGGAGACAGATGCCCAGATCAGCGAGGAAGAAGATTCTGCAGAGGAGATCCGGAGACCAGAAAACGTTACGTCACTGTTGAAAGTAGACTCTATCGAGCTGGAGTTCGGATATGGTATCATTCCCCTTGCAGATGTCAACCAGGGGGGTGACCTGCTGGACCGTGTCGTTATGATACGACGGCAGATTGCTCTGGAATTGGGCTGTGTCGTTCCGATGATCCGTCTCCGGGACAATATTCAGCTGAATCCGAATCAGTATGTGATCAAGATCAAAGGTATCCCTGTCAGTGAGGGTGAGATCTTATTTGACCATTATATGGCGATGAATCCTGGTTTTGTGGAAGAGGAACTGACAGGTATCCCGACCTTTGAGCCGTCCTTCCATCTCCCGGCGATCTGGATCACAGAAGGGCAGAGAGAACGTGCAGAATCCCTGGGATATACCGTGGTGGATCCGCCGTCCATCATAGCCACCCATCTGATGGAGATCATCCGCGGCAACCTTCATGAGCTTCTCACCAGACAGGATGTACAGAATCTTATCGACAATGTAAAAGAGGCAAACGAAACCCTTGTATCCGAGCTGGTGCCTAAGATGCTCAGCGTGGGAGAGATTCAGAAGGTACTGCAGAATTTATTATTTGAGGGCATTTCCATCCGTGACCTGATCACGATTTTTGAGACACTGGCGGATTATGCGCCGACGACCCACGATACAGATATCCTCACGGAGTATGTGAGACAGAATCTGAAACGGGCGATTTCCAATAAATATTTTACCCGCAGCGAGGCTACCAGCGTGATCACGCTGGATCCGAAGGTGGAGCAGGAGATCATGAATTCTGTCAAACAGTCCGAGCAGGGATCTTATCTTGCCCTGGATCCGGATTACTCGTCGCAGATCATGGAGGCTCTCAGGGAAGAGAGTACCAAGCTGGAGGAATTGGGCAAAACGCCAATTATCATTACCTCTCCTATTGTGAGAATGTATTTTAAACATCTTACAATGGAGCAGTTTAAGAATTTACATGTATTATCATATAATGAGATTGACTCAGATGTTGAGCTTCAGTCAGTTGGGATGGTGACTACCGAATGATCATTAAAAAATTTTTGGCAGCGACAGAGACAGAGGCAATAGAAATGGCGAAAAGAGAACTGGGGAGCAATGCCATCGTGATGAATATAAAAAAAGTGCGTCCCCGGGGATTTGCCAGGTTTTTTATTAAAACTAAGGTAGAAGTGACTGCTGCATTGGATGAAAATGTTGTATATGATACGGAAAATAAGAATTCAGCTACGGATGAAAAAAAGGATGGTGTGGCACTGGAACTGACTGCTCCCAGGTTTGTACCGGATATTGTGGCTGCTGAGGATGAGGATAAGAATGTAGCGACGATCGAGGAGAAACTGGACAGTCTTCAGAAGATGCTGGAAAAACAGATGTCCGATAAGATGCAGGAAGAGAAGACGAACCCGGTGGAAGAAGTGACGGACAGCGAACCAGATCCCAAAGAAGTACAGGTGGAGAAAGAGAGTAAAGAGGTTAGTAAGGCGAAGGCCTGTAAAGAACTGATCCTCAAACAGATGATCCAGAATGAGGTAGAGGAATCTATTGCAAAGATGCTGATCGATGAGGTGGATCGTTCCCTGCCAGAAGATGCTGCCCTGGATCAGATCCTGGCGGCGATCTACCAGAAGATTATTCTGATGGCAGGCCAGCCTTATGTACTGGATAAAGAAGTGGGAGAGGGCGAGACGAAGTACGTTTTCTTTCTTGGTTCTACAGGTGTAGGTAAAACCACCACCATTGCGAAGATTGCTTCCCGTATGAAATTAAACCGGAAAAAAAATATTGCCCTTGTCACAGCGGATACTTTCCGGATCGCTGCAGTAGAGCAGCTGAAGACCTATGCGAATATTCTTGGTGTTCCCCTGAAGGTCGTTTACAGTCCGGAAGATCTGGGTGAGATGCGGGAGGAACTGGATCAATATGATATTTGTTTTATTGATACGGCAGGGTGTTCCCATAAAAACCGGGAGCAGATGGACAACATGAAGATGCTGATGGAGCAGATCCCCATATCCAGGCGGGAAGTTTATCTGGTACTGAATGCAGGGGCGAAGTACAGTGATCTGAAGGATATCGCAGATGTATATTCGGATATTACAGATTACAGCCTGATTTTTACGAAGCTGGACGAAACCTCATCGGCGGGAGTGATGCTGAATATGAAGACCTATACGGACCGTCCCCTTTCCTATGTCACATGGGGACAGAATGTACCGGATGATATCGGAAAGGTAGATGCACAGAAGATCGCAAAAAAACTGTTAGGAGGTAAGTCGTAGTGGATCAGGCAGAACGGTTGAGAAACATTATCAAAAAACAAGACTTTGAAGCTGATCACGAGCGGACTGCCAGGGTGATCACTGTCACAAGCGGAAAAGGCGGTGTGGGAAAGACCAGCCTTTCCGTGAATCTGGCGATCCAGCTCCGCCGTCTGGGAAAGCGTGTGATTGTTTTTGATGCTGATTTTGGCCTTGCTAACATTGAGATCATGCTGGGAATACGTCCCAAATATAATCTGGCAGATCTGATGTACCGGGGAAAAAGTATTGAGGATATTATTACATATGGCCCGGAAAATATTGGATTTATATCGGGAGGATCCGGTATCAATGAGCTGGCGAATCTGACAAGGGATCAGGTGTTTTCAATGATCCATCGTCTGGGAGAGATGGACCGCATCGCCGATGTGATCATCGTTGATACAGGGGCGGGAATCAGTGATACCGTTCTTGAATTTGTGGCAGCCAGTGAAGAAGTGCTTCTGGTGGCAACACCGGAACCGACATCCATCACGGATGCCTATGCACTTTTGAAGACATTGAACAAGAAAGCTTCTTACCGTCCGGACAAAACTGTGGTTAAAATGGTAGCAAACCAGGTACGGAGGGAGAGGGAAGCAGCGGAACTCTTTGAAAAGCTGGGAGTAGTAGTTGGAAAGTTTCTGGATATTGAAGTAGAATTTCTTGGATCTGTACCATACAATAAGAATATGCAACGTGCTATCATGCGTCAGGCGCCGGTGTCCATCAGTGATCCGGAATCCGATTCGGCGCGGGCCGTGAGAGAACTTGCTGGCTGTCTGGAAGACGTTATGGTGGAGAAGACAGAAAAAGGCGGTATTGTTAAACTATTTTCCAGTGTGATACGTATGCGGTTTATGAAATGACGAAATAGTCTATTTAGGATGGAGAAAATTTATGCAGAAAGCGATAATCAATATCGGCGATAAAATCGAACTTACTCATGTAAAAAGTTTTTACAGAAGGAAATTATCAGATCGCACATATGGCAGTATGCTCCTAGATTATGATGGCTTCCGGGAAGCCAGAATTTCCATGCCTATTTATGAGGGAAAGATCGTGCCCCTGGAACTGGATGATGAATACGCTCTGTGTTTCTTTACTTCTTTTGGGTTGTTCCGATGCCGTGCCAGGGTGAAAAGAAGATTTCGGGATGGGAAAATGCACGTGCTTCAGATGGAGTTTCTGTCCCTGCCAAAAAAATATCAGAGACGAAAGTTTTTCCGTCTTGAATGTATGATGGAGATTCGCTACCGTGAGATCTCCCAGGATGAGAAGGTACTCTATGATCTGGTGGAAGCAGAAGAGATCGAAGATTCGGAAAAGCAGCTTTACGAGAAAAAGATGCGCGAACTCGCCGGCCGTTGGAACAGAGCGCTGCTGACGGATATCAGTGGAGGCGGTGTGCGTCTTCAATGTAAGGATAACGTGGAAGCAGGCGCATTTATCGAGGTGGATATACCTCTTAAGACGGCTGCATCAGGAACATATAAGTTTTGCTGCCTGGCGAAAGTTGTGGCAACAGTGGATATAGACAACGGAGTATATCGCTCGGAACTCCGATGCGAATTTGAAAATATAGGGAGAGAGCAGCGTGAATCAGTAGTTAAATATGTCTTTGAAGAGCAGAAAAGAAGATTGAGGAAGGAATAAGATGAAAAAAATTCTGATAATTGATGACTCTGCACTTATGAGAAGGGTCATGTCTGATATAATAACATCAGAACCTGGAATGACTGTTGCGGATACAGCGGATAATGGCTCAACTGCGGTAAAATATTTAGAAAGTGGAAAACGGTATGACTGTATTCTTCTGGATATTAATATGCCCAAAATGGATGGCATCGGTTTTTTGACTTATATCAATGAAAAACGTATTACGATGCCTGTTCTGGTGGTCAGCTCGATTGCCAGCCAGAGTACGAAAGAGACCATGCGGGCGCTGGAGCTGGGAGCCTATGATTTTGTAAAAAAACCGGAAGGCGCTGCTTCCATTGAATTTAAGGAACAGCTGTTACAGAAGGTCAAATGTGGCTTTGGGCTCAGGACGATCTCCTATCAGGAGCCGGTATCCCGGAGACAGCCGGAACCGCGTGTGTCCAGGCCGGTGTCACGGTCCCAGAGATTTCAGGGCACCGTCGGCGGCAGGGGAACGATCATTTTTATCGCTTCTTCTACCGGAGGGCCGAAAGCGCTTCAGTCAGTAGTACCCAGATTCCCCAAAGATATCGGCTGCCCCATCGTAGTGGTGCAGCATATGCCGGAAGGGTTTACCAATTCCCTGGCAGAGCGTCTCAATGAGATGAGCCAGTGCCGGGTAAAAGAATCCATGGACGGAGAGACCCTGCAGAACGGTGTGATCTATGTGGCAAAGGGAGGATACCAGCTTCGGGCTGAGCAAAAGAATCTGAATGAACATAGTCTGGCAGTCAGGAAAGAAGAGCCAAGAGGGGGACTTCGTCCCTGCGCCGACATTTTTCTGGAATCTCTTCTGGATTCCGGCTATCAGAGAATTTATTGCGGGATCCTCACCGGTATGGGAAGCGACGGGACGAAGGGACTTATACAGTTAAAGCAGTTGAAAAAGGTTTACACAGTGGGGCAGAGCGAAGAATCCTGCGTGGTCTATGGTATGCCCCGCGCAGCAGTAAAGGCAGGCGTTGTAGATGAAGTGGCTGATTTACAGAAGGTTGCTGATTTGCTGATCGCTGCTATGCAGCAGAATGGAGGATAAAATGGATACCAGTCAATATTTAGAGTTGTTTATTGATGAAACGAAAGAGCATCTGCAGTCATTGAATGAGCATATTCTGGAGCTGGAGAAGGATCCGGAAAATGATGATACTATCAATGAGATCTTCCGGGCCGCCCATACATTAAAGGGAATGTCCGGAACGATGGGATATACGAGGATGCAGCGTCTTACCCATGATCTTGAAAATGTATTTTCAGAGATCCGGAATGGCAATATGAAGGCAAATGAAAAGCTGGTTGATATTCTGTTTCGTGGATTGGATGCACTGGAATCCTATCTGGAGGTGATCTCCAGTACCGGGAGCGAGGGAACGGAAGATAATGAGGATATCATCAACGATCTGAATGAAGTGATCGCAGAGGAAACGGGGGCTGACAGCGGCACATCAGAGGAACCGAAAAAGGATGAGCCAGGAGCGGAAAAAGAAGAGAAGCCTGTGGAGGATAACCCGGCGAAGAATAAATATCAGCAGATCCCGGTTTCGGAGTATGAGATCCACGCCATGGAAAATGCGAAGGAAGATGGGCAGAATGTATTCGGAATTACCGTTTATCTGCAGGAGACCTGTATTCTGAAAGCAGCCAGAGCTTTTCTTGTATTTAAGACCGTAGAAGATAAGGGAGAACTGATCAAATCCATACCGGATACGGAAAAGATTGAGGACGAAGAGTTTGAGTTTGATTTTAGCTGGATCCTCGCTACAAAGGAAAGCAAGGAAACCATCAAACAGCTTATTATGAATGTGTCCGAGATCGCCGAGGTCTGCATCGACGATTTCAAATATACAGCGGCTGTTCAGAATACACAACCAGAAAAGGAAGAGAAGAAAGAAGAAAAACCAGAGGTCAAAGAACCTGCGAAAAAGCAGCCTCCCCAGGCGGCAACAAAGGGCAAGGTGGCAAGCCGCTCTGTGCGTGTTGATATTGACAAGCTGGATGTACTGATGAACCTGGTGAGCGAGCTGATCATTGCAAAGAATGCTCTCGTATCTGTGACTTCCGGTGATAATGGTGCAGAGGTGGGGTCTGGTCAGATGTTCCATGAAAATATAGAATATCTGGAGCGTGTTACCACAAATCTTCATGAATCTGTTATGAAGGTGAGGATGGTTCCCATCGAGAGCGTTGTAAACCGTTTTCCGCGTATGATCCGCGATTTGAACCGGAAACTCAATAAAAAGATGGAACTGTATATGACCGGTGAGGACACAGAGCTTGACCGTACTGTGATTGATGAGCTGGGAGATCCCCTAATGCATTTGCTGAGAAATTCAGCGGATCATGGACTGGAGAGCAATGCAGAGCGTGTCCGTCTCGGAAAACCGGAAGTGGGTTCCATATTCCTGGATGCCTATCAGGATGGAAATAATGTAACCATTGAAGTCAGGGACGACGGCGGTGGAATTGACACCGAGAAGGTAAGGAGAAAAGCTCTGGAAAAGGGAACGATCACCCTGCAGCAGGCGGAGGCGATGACGGATAAGGATTATATTGATCTCTTGTTCCAGCCGAGCTTTTCGACAGCGGACCAGATTTCAGATGTTTCTGGAAGAGGTGTAGGTCTGGATGTGGTAAAGACAAAGATCGAGTCCCTGGGCGGAAGCATTGAGGCCAGAACGGTCAAAGGACAGGGAAGTACCTTTAGGATCCAGCTTCCATTGACCCTTGCGATCATACAGGCTTTGATGGTAGAAGTGGGAATGGAAAAATATGCGATCCCTCTGGGGAATATTGATACGATAGAGGACATTTCCCAGGAGGATATCAAGCTGGTTCAGTCCAAGGAAGTGATCTATCTGAGAGGCAGTGTGATCCCAATCATCCGCATGAATGAAATCCTTGAAATGGAGGACTATGACAAGGAAGCAGATATAGAATCAGGAGTTGCTGTGGTTGTAAAGAAGGGTGACCAGAGACTGGGACTGGTTGTGGATAATCTTCTTGGACAGCAGGAGACCGTGATCAAGTCCATGGGACACCATATCACCAATGCCAAACTCTTCAGTGGGGCGACGATTCTCGGAGACGGTGAAGTGGCATTGATCCTTGATACAAACACACTGATTTAGGAGGGCGAGCAAATGGACGGAATGATGAATGAAAATGCGGTAGAAGAAATCCAGTACATAGTGATCCGGATTGGTGATGAACAGTATGGGATCAATATTGGATATGTAGATAATATTGTCAGAATGCAGAGGATTACCAGGGTTCCGAAGTCTCAGCCTTACTATGTCGGCGTGATCAACCTGAGAGGCGAGGTGGTACCGGTCATGAGCTTACGCAGAAGGTTTGACCTTGAAAATGATACTTATCAAGGTTCCACCCGTATCATTATACTGAAGTTAGAAGATCAGTCCCTGGTGGGAGTGATCGTGGATGAGGTAAGAGAGGTTGTGAACCTGAATCCGGAAACAATAGAAACACCTTCTTTTAAACTGGATGAGAAAAATGCCGCCTATCTTGCCGGCATTGGTAAAAACGGTGAAAATCTCATTTCTCTTCTTAATATAGAAAATGTAGTGGGAGAATCAAAAACTGTATGAGTGACATAATACGTGTGGGAATGGCAGACTTTAAACTCTGCCGTTCTCCACAGAAGATATCAACCCTTGGGCTCGGTTCCTGTCTGGGGGTTGTGTTGTATGATAAAACTACGAAGATTTGTGGACTTGCACATGTTATGATGCCGGACAGCACTCAATTATCCCAGAATTCAAATCGGATGAAGTTTGTGGATACCTGTATTCCGGATATGTACGAAGAGCTCCTTCGGGTAGGGGCGAAGAAATCCGGGATTACTGCCAAGATTGCGGGCGGAGCGAAGATGTTTTCCTATCAGTCCAGCAACAAGTTTCTGAATATCGGGCAACAGAATGTAGAGGCTGTGCATGAAGTTCTTGGAGAGTTGCGGATACCGATCCTGGCAGAGGATGTGGGGAGTAATTTTGGCAGAACCATTGAATTTGATACGGTAACCGGTGGATTGAGTGTGAAAGCAGTGGGAATTGGCGACAGTGTCATCTGACAGGAATGATTGGCAGGCAGAATGGGGGAAAATAATGAAATATCGATTTATTCCGGCATTTACAATGTTGCTGGCGGGACTGGTGTGCTGCATTATGAGTATTGTACAGGGATGGGATGTCACATATAGTCTCATCGTACTGATGATCGTCCTTATTTTATTCTATATCATAGGTCAGATCGCAGCACAGGTAGTAGGAAAAGTAGTGGCAGAGCATGAGGCCATGGTACGGGCAGAAAATGAACGGATCCGTCTGGAGGAAGAAGCAAGGAAATTAGCAGAGCTTGAGGCGGAGGAAGAAAGAAAGCGTCGGGAAAAAGAAAGCGAAGAAGCAGAACAGGAAGAAGATGATGTCTGATCTGACGATGTCGTATCGTGAGATAGTGAGGGAGCGCTTATGGCGATGAATGAATCCGAGAAGAAAAAAATATGGGACAAATATATAAAGACAAAAAGCCCGGAACTCAGAGAACAGCTGATCATCGAATACGCAAATCTGGTCAATCTGGTTGCCGGGCGAATGGGTATGTATCTGGGTTATACGGTGGAATATGATGATTTAGTGGGATATGGTATATTTGGACTGATCGATGCCATTGATAAGTTTGATCTTGCTAAAAATGTAAAATTTGAGACCTATGCCAGCCTTCGGATTCGGGGATCGATCCTGGACCAGATCCGTAAAATGGACTGGATTCCCCGGACACTGCGCCAGAAGCAGAAACAGATGGATGCGGCCAGTGCCAGACTGGAGGGGGAGCTGGGGAGACCGGCTACCGATTCGGAAATTGCCGATGAACTTGAGATCAGTTTAGAAGAGTATGACAGCTGGAAAAACGAAGCGCAATTTACCAATCTTGTGTCTCTGGACGATTTTCTGGAACAGGGCGGAGATGCCAGAATGGATTCAGCGGGAGGAACCAGCCGTTTTGATCAGCCGGAACAGGCACTGGAGAAACAGGAACTCAAACAGATGCTGATCGAAGCATTAAAGACACTTACGGAAAAAGAATCCAGTGTGATCACGCTCTATTATTATGAAGATATGACCTTAAAAGAGATCAGCAGGATTCTGGAGGTTTCAGAATCCAGGGTTTCCCAGCTGCATACGAAAGCACTGCAGAAGATCAAGGTGCAGATGGGGGATTCCGTAGAGCTGTTGAATCTATTTTAATAAGATATATTTGGATGGATTTTATCAGGATGAATGGGCAGAACACCGGGAAAGATTGAAAGGGGAGGATCATTATGGGGAAAAACGCGTACTTTCAGATCGTGCAGAAGACAAACCGAACATTTCTAAAGGTGTTTCCAGCCTCACAGGATGGGGAGATGTTTGAAATTGATGAGGTTATGAAATATCTGGACCGCATCAATTTACCGGACTATGATTCGGTGGCATTGAGTCAGTATCTGAAACGGGCAGATTTCCAGGTGGAATTCCGTTTGCTGAATCAGGAGATCCTGCCGGAAAACGAGAGGTGTATCATTGATATCCGCAATGAGGGGGAGAGTGCGGTTGCCAGGTTTTATCCGCCTTCCAGCAGTGGGAAAAAAATGACCAGAGAAGAAATACTCAGTGACCTGAAACTGGAAGGTATAGTTCACGGCATCCGGGAAGATGTGGTGGATGAGTTTATCAAGGCTCCGGAATACTGCCGCGACTATGTTCTGGCAGAGGCTACCCCGCCGGTTCAGGGACACGACGCAGTAGTGGAATACCATTTTGATATCAATGCCACGGCAAAACCGAAGCTGAATGAGGATGGAAGTGTAGATTTTCATCAGTTGGGAAATATTAAGCCTGTGCAGGCGGGTGAAAAACTTGCGACTCTTACGCCGGCAGATTTCGGAACGCCCGGCGTCAGCGTGACAGGGAAATCACTTCCGCCCAATAAAGTGGCAGTGAAACGGCTTCGCCATGGCCGGAATATAACAATGACAGAAGATGGCTGCGAGCTCTATTCCCAGGTCGCGGGGCATGTGACACTGGTGGATGATCTTGTCATGGTATCCAATATATATGATGTGCCGGCAAATGTGGATGCTTCTACCGGGGACATTGAATATAAAGGTACGGTAAATGTAGTGGGAAACGTAAATACCGGTTATGCGATCAAGGCAGATGGGGACATTATTGTAAATGGTGTTGTGGAGGGAGCAGATCTGACAGCAGGCGGAAATATCGTTCTCAAGCGGGGAATGCAGGGAATGTCCAGAGGGACTCTGAACGCAGAGGGAAATATAACCGCTAAATTTATCGAAAACAGCCAGATCAAATGTAAGGGTACATTAATGTGCGATGCAGTGCTGCACAGCGATGTAGAGTGTGAGGGAGAGATCTCTGTTCTTGGAAAGAAGGGACTGATCAATGGCGGTCATATTCGTTCCTATGCCAATATTTCAGCGACACAGCTCGGCTCTGCCATGGGAACTTCTACAGTTGTAGAAGTAATGTTGGATATAGATATGGTAAAAATGTTAAATGAGACAGAGGAGAAGACTGAAGAAGCCTGTGCGGCGTTAAAAAAGATGGACGGAGTTCTTCATTCCATTAAAAAATGTGTGAAAACGGGAAAAGGTCTATCGCCAAAACAAAAGGAATATTTAAAGACAGCTTCTGCCTCTAAACCCAAGATACAGAGGAAGATTGAGACTATGCAGGCGCAGTGTGAGACCCTTCGGAAGAGCCTGCAGGCGAATTCCAATGTCAGCATCCGGGTAGAGGGTGTGGTAAATTCTGGAGTGCAGATCGTGATCAAAGATGTGTCCAGGATCATGAGTGACAGGGTATCAAAGTGCAAGTTTGTGAGAGAGGGCGCGGATATCAAGTCGATCGGGATTTAATAAATCGGAGGATCATGAAGACAGGAAAGGTGTGGTGATCAATATGTCCATCAGTTCGATTGATGCTTCCACGATAGCTCCCCGGTCATCGGAGGCATCTGGAATCATAGGAAGAGAGCAGCATCAAGTTCAGCATATGGGAGAAAATGCTGCTACAAGTTTTGAAAAAAATGTAGAGCAGCAGAGCCAGAGGACCACAGAGACGAATAAGAGTGAGAAAGAAGAATACCGCTTTGATGGTTCCGGCAAGAATAAGTACAGCGGCGGGCGGAATAAAAAGAAAAAAAAGCAGTCTGAAGAGGCGCCGATGGCACCAAAATCGGACAGCAGTTTTGATATTATGATATAATAAGCCAAAGATTATCCTTGGGGATAGGCTTTGGAGGGAGGAAAAAATGAGTGCAGCAGAGATCATACTTTTGATTTTAGGATTCATGAGCATCTGTATCAGTTTTTTTGTGGGAAAAAAGGAAAAAGATCCAGAGCTTTTGGAAACAGCAGAGTATCAATCCAGAGACATATGGACAGAAAAAGAAGAGGCGATGGTTCGTGAGCAGATTGAGTCCATTCTCAGTGAAGAAAAAGAGAATGTTATTGCCGAGACGACGGGTCAGCTGAACCGGAAGAGCAATGAGAAGATCATGGAATTTGATGAATTTTCTGCCCAGTTGATGGAAAAGATCAACCACAATCACGAGGAAGTCGTGTTTATGTATAATATGCTGAACGAAAAAGAAAAAGAAATAAAAGAAATTGCAGCAAAAAAGGGACCGGCAGAAAAGCCTTCCGGCATAGCGGCAGTAGAGCAGGCAAATAAACGGACACCCAGAGAATCGGATAAAAAACCGGCAAAATCAGCTGCCGTCAAAACTGAAAAAACCAAATCGGCTTCCAGTACTCAGCCGCAGCCAGTGAAACCGAAACCGGAGCCGGAGAAAAGCGGGAAACTTGAAGATGGCAGCGTGAATAAGAAGATCATTCAGATGTATAAGCAGGGGAAATCCGTATTGGATATCTCAAAGGAGTTAGATATCGGACAGGGTGAGGTAAAACTGATGATTTCATTGTATGGAGGAAATAAATGAAGAGTAAATGGTTTTTGAGAGGACTTGGCGTGGGAATCGTAGTGACCGCTCTTCTTTTATGCATAACATACCGCAGTTCCAGTGAAAATACCAATGTGATCAAGCAGGCAAGGGAGCTGGGAATGGTGTTTCCTAAGGAAGAGAATACGGATACCAAAGCGGAGGCGGAGAAAATGGCGCAGGAAGTAAAAGATACTCCAGCCTCACAGCCGGCAGTCAGCGCAGTTTCAGAGCCGGCGGTCAGCGCCGATACGAAAGTTCCTGATGAGAAAGATCAGAAAGCAAAGAAAAAGCTGGAGGACAGCAAAAAGGATATAAAAAATGCATCTGCTTTTCAGAAGGGGAAAAATACTTTTGTAGTCCGCAGCGGACTTTTGTCCAGTTCTGTATCCAGGGAGATGGAAGAGGCCGGGATTATTGATGATTCCAAAGCTTTTGACGCGTATCTGGAAAAGAAAGGCTATGGCAGACAGGTTCGCAGTGGCACGTACAAGATCCCGGAAGGGGCAGATTATGATACCATTGCCAAGATCATAACGAGACGGGATTGACTCGGACAGGCATGGAATGAGTCAGTAGAAATCCATCTGTGTGAAGGCTGGCAAAGGCAATCGCTGCAGGAGAAATGCAGGGTTTTAAAAATAAAACCTTGCATTTTGTTATGTATTGTGATAAAATAAATCGGATTGAAAAAACACGTTGACTGATTTTTTTCAATGGTGCTTTGTTTTTCCCGGATCGCAGGCAGTGATCTTCGGGGGAGGACAGGGTTTTGAAAAAGAAATGAAGTCTTCGGAAGAAAAAACCATATGGAGGTAAGAAAAATGAGTGTTATTTCAATGAAACAGTTATTGGAAGCCGGTGTTCACTTTGGACATCAGACAAGAAGATGGAACCCTAAAATGGCAGAGTACATCTACACAGAGAGAAATGGTATTTATATCATTGATCTTCAGAAATCAGTAGGAAAAGTAGATGAGGCTTACAATGCCATCAAGGAGATCGCGGCAGACGGCGGCAACATCCTTTTTGTCGGTACGAAAAAGCAGGCACAGGATTCCATTAAGAGCGAAGCAGAGCGCTGTGGAATGTATTATGTAAACGAGAGATGGCTTGGAGGTATGCTGACTAACTTCAAGACGATCCAGGCCCGTATCAAGAGACTCAAAGCCATTGAGAAAATGGCAGAGGATGGAACTTTTGATGTTCTTCCTAAGAAAGAAGTTATCAACCTGAAAAAAGAGTGGGCAAAACTTGAGAAGAATCTTGGCGGTATCAAAGATATGAAGACCATACCGGATGCGATCTTCGTTGTAGATCCTAAGAAAGAGAGAATTTGTATTCAGGAAGCACACATTCTTGGTATTCCTCTGGTAGGTATCGTAGACACTAACTGTGATCCAGAAGAACTGGATTATGTGATCCCTGGAAATGACGATGCGATCCGTGCCGTAAAACTGATCGTTTCCAAGATGGCAGATGCTGTGATTGAGGCAAAACAGGGCGAGACCTATGCCGATGCAGCAGATGAAGCTGAGGAAGAAACAGCAGCAGAGGAAGAATAATTTGAAGATGCCGTGAATGGCAGAACGGTCATAAACGGTATTTCCATATAGGGAAGAAAGGAAGATTAGAACAATGGCTATTTCAGCATCTATGGTAAAAGAATTAAGAGAAATGACAGGTGCCGGCATGATGGATTGTAAGAAAGCTCTTACAAACACAGACGGCGATATGGATAAAGCAGTAGATTATCTGCGTGAGAACGGTCTTGCAAAGGCTGAGAAAAAGGCAGGAAGAATTGCAGCAGAAGGTATTGTAAAGACAAACATCAGCGAGGACGGCAAACAGGCAGCCATCGTAGAAGTAAACAGCGAGACAGATTTCGTTGCCAAGAATGAGAAGTTCCAGGATTTTGTTGGTGCAGTGGCTTCCCAGGTTAATGCTTCCGGAGCAGCGGATATCGATGCATTTATGGACGAGGCATGGGCGGCAGATACTTCCAAGACAGTGAAAGAGGAACTGGCTTCCATGATCGCAACCATCGGTGAGAATATGAACATCCGCCGTTTCGAGAAGGTTTCCTGTGAGAATGGTCTTGTGGTAGATTACATTCATGCAGGCGGAAAGATCGGTGTTCTGATCGCAGCTGAGACAGATAACACTGGCGCAGAAGTTACAGAGTGCCTTAAAAATATTGCCATGCAGATCGCAGCAATGAACCCGAAATATCTTTCTTCCGCGGACGTTTCTGAGGAATACAAAGAGAAAGAGAAGGAAGTCCTTCTTGCCCAGGCTAAGAATGATCCTGCCAATGCCGGAAAACCGGACAACATCATTGAGAAAATGATCATTGGACGTCTCAACAAAGAGCTGAAGGAAGTCTGCCTGACAGAGCAGGTATATGTAAAAGCTGAAAACAAAGAGTCTGTAGCAAAATATGTTGAGTCTGTAGCAAAAGCAGCAGGCTGCAGCATCAAACTCACAAAGTTTGTCCGTTTTGAGACTGGCGAAGGCCTTGAGAAGAAAAATGAGGACTTTGCGGCAGAGGTAGCTGCACAGCTTAAATAGACGCGTTAGCTACGAGCCATGCACGAGTGAAAAAGAATCAATGAGAGCTTGCTCTTGTTGGTTCTTTTTTGAACGAGTATGCGGCGACAGCCGTGACCTGACATGAAAATGGAGGGAGCGTGGCGGTAAAAGAACCCTAAAAAACGCTGGGAACACGCATGTTTCCAGCGCTTTTTGCGATTAAGGGGTATCATAACCTAGTGCAAAATATCGTAAGTTTTTGTATGAAAGTTGGTCAGGATGATGAGCGTCTGCTTTTTCTAATATAATTAAAATCAATGCGGAAAGATTCCTGTAGAACTGCACCTCAAGGTAAGAGCCGAGATAGAGCAGAGGGAAATCAGCACACAGCAGTTTATCCAGCAGGTCATCGAAGAACATTTTATGGAAAAAGGAGTGAATCGTATGGAAGCAAGAACAATCGCAGTACAGGTAAGCGAGCAGCTATTTACAAGGCTCAAGAACGTAGTGGCATGGAAGGGATGCAAGCAGAAAGAATTCCTTATCAGCGTCATCGAAAAGGCAATCGAGGAAGCAGAGGCAGAAATGGAGAAGGCAGCAGCCGGATCATACAGAACCGTATCGCAGATGAGCGGAAGGGGAACACCAGGGGGGATTGACCGGAAACTGAAACGAAAGATGGATGAGAAAAACAGTAGAGCAAAAGCATGAAGAAATGTTACAGCGTATCCGGGGATTCCGTCTGCTGGATGACGATTTCATGACGAAGTGCTTTGAGGAAAATAAGGAAGCGACCGAACTGGTACTCCGTATTGTGCTGGAGAAGGCGGACATTCAGGTTGAAAAAGTTATCACGCAGTACAGCATGAAAAATATAAAGGGCAGGTCAGTCAGACACGATATTTATGCCACCGATTCTCAGGGAAAAAAGTACAATATCGAGATTCAGCGTGCAGAGAAGGGTGCCGGGGCAAAGCGGGCAAGATATAACAGCAGCCTCATTGATTGTGATATTCTGCCTGCTGGTGTGGAAATAGAGAATTTAGCAGAGACGTATGTTATTTTTATAACGGAAACGGATGTAATCGGAAAAAACAAGCCGATTTACCATATCGACCGGTATATCCGGGAAGCCGGAGAATTTTTTGACGATGGTTCCCATATACTATATGTGAATGCCTCTTACAAAGATGACTCAGAGTTAGGGAAGCTGATGCATGATTTCTCATGTACCAATCCAGCGGATATGAATTATCCGGTGCTTGCGGATACCGCAAGATACTATAAAGAAGATAAGGAGGGAATATCCACGATGTGCAAAGCAATGGAAGATATGATTACGGATGAAAAAAAGGAAATTGCCTTGAGATTGATTGAAACCGGTAAATTATCATTAGATGAAATCTCAGATTGTTCCGATTTGCCACTGGAAGAAGTGCAGAAACTGGCGGACGAGGAACTGCAGTCAGTATAAACCTGTTACAATAAAATAATAAAAAAGCAAGGCAGTAATTCTACCAAAGGATTACTGCTTTTTGTTTTACAGGAAATTCCGTTTTTTTGCAGTGGGGAAAGATAATAATTTGACCAGCTGGAAAAAGTTGAGGAGGAGCGGGATAAAAATCCCGTTCCTTCAATCCTTCCCACAGAGATAACAAATCCAGACTGGATTGGCTGGCTGAAGATTAAAGGAACCAGTATTTTTTATCCAGTCATGCAGCGGGAAGGCGACAGCGAGTATTATCTTCACCGGGATTTCGATGGGAAATACAGTTTTTACGGTACGCCGTTTCTGGATTCCAGATGCACCATTGACAGTGATAACTGTATCATTTATGGGCACAATATCAACGGTGGCAGGATGTTCGGGGCGCTTCATGCGTATTCCAGTGAGAGTTATTACAAGGGGCATCAGGAAATCAGTTTCCGGGCAGGGGATGAGAAACGGAAGTACCAGATTGTGTCAGTGATACAGACGACAATCTCTTCTCCAGTCTATTCGTTCACGGATGTCGGGAACTGGGATGAGTATGGCGAATATGTAAATAAAATACTCTCCGGAAGCCTGTACCAGACTGAGATGGGAAAACAGATTGGTGAAGAACTTGAGAAAAATACGCCAAAGGAGTTCTTTCGGAAATATCAGTTCCTTACTTTGTCTACCTGTAGGAGCTGGGTGGGGCGGGATGCAAGGCTACTGGTGGTTGCTGCAAGAAAAACTAATAAGTTTGGTTAATTTGAATGTTATTGCATATCTTCAAATTGTCCCTTGTAAGCGCATACGATAGTTGAAATAATGTCATCCGAATTTTTGTCCGAATCAAAGCGAAACAGCATACCAATTCCAGCAAAGATATATCTTAATTTCATGCGGTTTATGTCATTATCCTCCAGGATATTCAAATGAATTACATTATCTGTCAGGGCATTGCAAAAGAATTGCATGGCACCCTGATTGTAAGATGCATTCTCAGCAGTAAACAGTACATTGTTTTTGAAAAATCCCCTGCTGATGGACAGCTCATAAAGTTTCGTTGCAAAACGCTCTATATCTGTAAAAAACAAGTTCATAAAAGTGATTTCATCTGCAATCCCACAAAGAAAATTTCGTAATGTATGCTGATAGAGATCGAAGATATCTTTGTAATGCAGATAAAAGGTAGCTTTGTTGATTTCAGCGGCTTTCGCCAATTCTGTAACCGAAATTTTTGAGACCGGCTTTGTCTTTAATAGTTCCATAAATGTGTTATGGATGGCCTTTTTGGTCTTTTTCACACGCAGATCGTTTTGATTCATGGTGTTTTATCTCCATTCTAAATATTTTAATTGACAATTTGCCTGTTTCGTTGATTAAACGACGGTTTTTAATATCCGAGGATTGAATAATAGACAATCGTCAAATAAAATAATAGCAAAATAACAAACAAAAGTCAAAGTGATAAAAATGTTACTGGAGGTGTTGTGAGCAGTAATGTGCACTTAGGCGAAAGAAAGTGAGGATGATATTTATGGGTAAAAACAAGCCTGTTGTGAAACCGGGAGAGCATTTTGACGCCATTTCTTTTCATAGCCATATTATGATGGATGCGCTGGCTAAGCATCTTTTGGGACTGGCACCGTTTGGCATGACAGATATTGGGGAGGTGCTGGAGACATATTGCAATCTGAAAGGTTCGGATGAGGAGGCATGGCTGGGGCAATGGTCGAAACTGGGTGATCAGTTGTTACAAAAAGCAGAGGAAAAAAACAAGGAAGGACATAAAGAATCTGCGGAGACAGCGTATTTGAGGGCATCAACATATTATCGTGTGGCGCTCATGTGCTACAGCAATGCAGAAAATCCGAAAATGATATCTGTCAGCAAGCGAAGTCATGAGTGTTACGAGAAATATTTGGAATTGTCTGGCTATCCGGGAACTTATGTGGAGATACCTTATGAGAGTACGTATTTACCGGGACATTTTTATCAATCTCCCACGGCAGAAGGAAAGGCACCGCTTATGATTCTAATGCCGGGGAGAGACACATGGGCGGAGGACACCAGATGGATGTATGACGGACTGCTGAAGAGAGGGATTCACTGTCTGATTTTTGACGGACCGGGGCAGGGATATGCGTTGCGCCTTCAGAAAATGCCATTTCGCCCAGACTGGGAAAATGTAATGACACCTGTTATAGATTTTGCGATCAAAAATTATAGCTGTGTGGATGAAGAACATGTCGGTGCAATGGGATTTAGCTTTGGCGCTTTTTTGCTGCCCAGGGCATGTGCTTTTGAAAAGCGAATTAAACTGGGAATTGTTAATCCGGGTAATATAAACTGGGGAGGTCATTTTGCGGACATCTTTGCGAAGGTTATGAAATTGCCTGCACCGTTCCGGCCTAAGATGGTTTATAACATGATGGATGATTATGCATGGAAACATGGAGTTAGCAGGGAGGCAGTGATTGAGGAATTAAGAAAGTATGATAACACGGATATTGTGGACAAGATAAATTGCGAGATGCTGGTATTAGACGGTACCGCTGAAATAAATAAAGGTGAGGCAAAGGTTTTTTTTGATGCATTGCAAAATTGTAAAAAAGAGTATAAATTGTTTGATGAAGCCAGCACATCACAATGCCATGCGCAAATGGGTGGATATGTTCCAGCAGCCGAATTTATCTGTGACTGGGTAAAAGAACGGCTGTAATTTAAAATTATTTATTGTTTATTTTTGAAAATTTGAGGTTGAGTTGAGCAAATGCTTATATGGTCATAGGGTAATCTTGCATGAAAACGGAGGTAAACTATGACAAAAACATTTGTGAAAAACCCTTTTCTGGCACTGGTATCAATCATTATCGTGCTGGTAATCGGCGGGGTAAGTTTAGGTAACATGCAGACAGATTTGATGCCGGATATGGAACTTCCCTATCTGGCGGTAATCGTAACGGAGCCGGGGGCATCACCGGCGGAGGTGGAAAAAGATGTCGTGGAACCTTTAGAGAGCGCTTTGGGAACAGTAAGCGGTGTGGAAAATGTCAACAGCACTTCTTCTAACAATTATGGCATGATTATGTTGGAGTTTGCAGAAAATACTAACATGGATTCCACACTGGTACGTGTTTCCCAGCAGTTAAACACAGTGGAATTGCCAGAAGGCTGCGGCACACCAAATCTGATGGAGATCAGTATGGATATGATGGCAACCATGTATGCGGCTGTTGATTATGAAGGGAAAGATATTAAGGAACTGTCTACTTTTAATGAAAAGGTTTTGAAGCCTTATCTGGAGCGGCAGGAAGGTGTGGCGAGCGTTACTGTAAACGGTGCTATTGAGGATACCATAGAGGTTCGTTTGGATGAAAAGAAGATACGGGAAGTAAACAAAAACATCCTGGGAGAAACGAACGAAAAGCTAAGCGATGCCCAAAAGAAAATTGACAAAGGACTTCGTAAGGTGGAGGATGGAAAATCAGAATTGAGCAAACAGGAAAAGAATCTGTCTTCCAAACAGGATGATACGTATTCTAAGTTATCTAAGGCAAACGTAAAGCTATCCCAGGCACAGGCAACAAAGGCGGCATATGAAGCAACGCTGACCAGCCTGAAGGCAAGCCAGAGTGCTTTACAGGGAGAAAAGAAGGCTTATAAAGATGCTAAAATTGAGGAGAACTATAAAACGATCAATGGCATGTTTGCCACGATGAATACGACAATGAAAGATGCTGCAAAAGCATCCGGTGTAGAAATCCCTAAGAGTATAGAAGACGCAGTAAAAAATCCCAAAAAATTTACTGCTTTCAAAGATTGGATGACCAAACTTGGGCAGGGAGAACAGATAAAAAACCTGACTACAGATTCCCTGAATCAGATGTATCAGGTAGTCAATGTCAGATTGCCTCAGATTGATACGGAGCTTGCTAATCTTAAGACAGAGATTATGGCGGCTGAAATGGTAGTGAAAAAACTAAATAAGCAGATGAAAGGGATGGACAAAAAGCAGGAGGATGTGGTTTCAGGAGGATATGCGGCATCTTCGGGATTTGGTTCCGGGCAGGCTCAGATATCCAGTGCGAAAACCCAGCTGGAAAATGCAGAGAAAGAACTGGATGAGGCGCAGAAACAGTTAGATGAATCCAGGGAAGCGGCACTGGACAATGCAAATTTGGATGCTCTGCTCACTCTGGATACCTTATCGGGACTGATTACAGCACAGAATTTTGCCATGCCGGCAGGATACATTGATGATAAAAAGGATAATCAATGGCTGGTGGATATCGGAACCCATTATAAATCTGTTTCAGATTTGGAACAGATGGTTCTGACAAAAATAAAAGGAGTTGGCACGATTAAACTGTCCGATGTGGCAGATGTTATAACGGTGGATAATTTAGGGGATTGTTATTCTAAAGTTAATGGCGAGGATTCCCTGATGCTTGGAATTTATAAAGGAAGCACTGCTAACACCAGTACGGTTTCCGAAAATATAACGGATGCTTTTGCAGAATTGGAAAAGGAATATGAGGGCTTATCATTTACACCAATGATGAACCAGGGGGCATTTATCGGCCAGGTTATAGATAGTGTGCTGAGCAGCATTTTATTGGGTGCTGTCCTTGCAATCATCGTGCTGGCACTGTTCTTAAAGGATATTAAGCCGACAATTATTGTGGCAGTCAGCATTCCTTTTTCTGTTCTGTTTGCCCTGATCATCATGTATTTTACTGATATCAATATCAATGCCATGTCATTGGCAGGCTTGTGTATGGGAATTGGAATGCTGGTGGATAATTCCATTGTGGTAATGGAAAATATTTACCGGCTCAGGCAGCAGGGGTATCGTGCGGCGCAGGCAGCGGTCTATGGCACGAAACAGGTTGCGATACCGATTCTTGTGTCAACGCTTACGACAATCTGTGTATTTTTACCGATGGTATTTACGAGCGGAATGGTGAGCCAGATGCTTATACCATTTAGTTTTACGATTTCCTATGCTCTGATTGCTTCTCTGGTCATTGCATTGACGGTTGCCCCATCTCTTGGTTCAGTGCTGCTGAAAAAGACGAAGGAGCATAAACATCCATTGTTTGATGCCATTAAGGATATCTATGGGAAGATATTGGAATTTTGTCTTCGGTTTAAGGTGGTTCCATTGGCGGTTGCAGTGGTGCTCCTGATTATTTGTGGAAGGCAGGTATTTTCTTCCAGCCTGACAATGATGGATCAGATGGAGAGTAACCAGATTTCTGCGACGATGGAGATGAAAGATGGAACTTCGGATGAAGCTGCCTTTCAAGCTGCTGACCAGGCGGTGGATGCCATGTTAAAAGTAGATGGCGTGGATAAAATCAGCGTTATGGATGCAGGGGCAATGTCTCCAATGGCAATGTCCGGGGCAGGCAATCAGGCAGATTTTTCTTCTTTTTCATTTAATATTATTACGGATGAAGAGATTAAAAAGACCAGTGAGTTTGAACGGATTATCCGGGAATTAAAGGAAAGTGTAAAGGATGTGCCCTGCGAGGAGATTACCGTTTCTTCTTCCCAGATGGGCGGAATGTCCGATATGATGAACAGTGGCATGGAGGTAGTGATATCTGGTGATGAGCAGGAAAAACTGATTGAGATCAGCAAAGATGTTATGAAAATTGTAGATTCTGTGGAAGGACTGGAAAATGCTACGAATGGCCTGGATGAGAATAGCAGGCAGGTACATCTGACCTTTGATAAAAACAAAGCGGCAAGACGGGGACTCAGTGTGGCGCAGATCTTCCAGCAGTTAGCAGGTTATATCACAACAGAGAAGGATGCCATTACCATGGATGTAAATGGCACAGACATGGATGTGAAAATCGTAGATGAGACGGAAGAACTTACCTATGAAAATCTGATGAATGCGGAGATTACTGCTACCACCAAAAACAGTTCCGGTGAGGATGAAGAAAAGACTTATAAACTAAAGGATTTTGCGAAAAAACAGGATGGATATACAACGGAGAACATTACAAGGGAAAATCAGACCAGATTCATCTCTGTTACGGCAGAGACTGTGGATGATGCCAATACGACATTACTATCCAGAAAGCTGCAGAAAAAACTGGATGATTACAAGACGCCGGAAGGTTATACGATTGAAATATCCGGTGAGACGGAACAGGTGAACGATATGATGGTACAGATGGGTTCGGCTCTCCTGTTAGGATTTTTATTAATTTATCTGATCATGGTAGTTCAATTTAAGAGCCTTCTTTCTCCATTTATCATTATCTTTACGGTACCGCTTGCCTTTACCGGAGGCATGCTGGGACTGATGGCATTTGATATGTCCATTTCAGCGATGTCCATGATGGGCTTTATGGTATTGATGGGTACGGTAGTCAATAACGGCATCGTGTTTGTGGATTATGCGAACCAGCTGCGGTTAAAGGGAGTAGAAAAGAAAACTGCCCTGATCATTACAGGAAAAACCCGTATGCGGCCAATTATTATGACAGCATTGACGACGATTCTATCTATGAGTGTGATGGCATTTTCACAGGATGCCGGAAACGCCATGCAGAAAGGAATGGCGGTTGTGGTCTGCTTTGGACTGCTGTACGCAACATTGATGACATTGTTTATCGTACCGGTATTATATGATGTGTTCTACCGCCGTCCGCTTAGGAACATAGACCTTGGAAAAGAAACAGAAAATATTCCGGATGAGACAGAAGCAGTGCTGGAAGAGTATGGATATGCACTGGACGCTGCAGCGACAGCAGAGGAACACGCTTAAGAAGTCAAATACCCCGCTGCAGAGCAACGGGGCATGACTTAGCTTCCCTTTAGCAAGTTCGCCATAGAGGGGTGGGGTATTTGACCCGCGCGCAGTCGCCAAGTGCAAGCAAGCTTGCGTTTGGCTCGTTGCGTACGCGAGAATAAAATGGAATGAAAACAATCGGGTTGCTACAACGAAAGGATTTGAAATGTTGCAGCAACCCGATTTTATAGTTATAGGAGAGTTATTGAGGTAAAGACTGATAAAAATCTACGGCTTTTTTGATTTCTTCCTGAGTGGGGTGTTTCTTGGCAATTCCACCAAACAGCTTAAATGGTCCAAAAGTATCGAAGCCACGACATCCATATTGCCCGATTACTTTCGCATTTTTGGGAAATACGGCCTGGCGGATGGCATCCAGATAACCTTTTCTTTTTACGCCATAGGTAAAAAGAAAGAAGACTTTTTTCTTTTCAGGCAGGTGTTTTTTTGCGTATTCCAGTATGGATTTATGAAAAGACTGATAATAAATGCCGGAGGCAAAACCAATCCGTTCATATTCGGATAATTCTGTAATCGGATGATCCGTGACGTCGATGAATGTGATATCATCCACTGCTGCAATGGCATCCAGTAGTTTTTTTGTATTGCCGTGATGCCTGGAATAATAAATAATGGCTGTTTTCATAATAAATAAGTCCTTTCTTTTTTTATTGATAGGATAATTCAATCTGAAAAATCTTCCCTGATTCATTCGGGAGGCGTTTGGTTACAATATTTCCTTCTTCTTCCAGAGCCAGGGCGGCGTGTCTTGCCGCAATACCTAAATCAATTTTGTTTAATTTATTTTTCAAAATTGGCCGTGTCATGCCCCGGCCGACATCTTCTAAAATAATTCTTCCGGCACCATAAACCACCTTCCATGGCTGGGAATTTAAAGACGATGGGGCAAGGCGGACAGCCTGTGCAATATTGTTATCCTCCAGACTGATTTTACTGATTGGGATGCGTTTGAAATCTTTGGCATCTTTTCGCATTGGTTCTTTTGTGTTTCCAAGCGCAAGAGCAATGCAGAAGTCTGTCCGATTATTTTTGGGCTTTGCGTTCATGAACCAGCCGCTGCCCAATTTCATGCTCTGGATATACAGGTCTGCCATCTGCAGAACATAACCGGCACCTGCATAAGCGGAACTGCAGGGTTCACAATAGCTTACCAGATAATGTGGGGCGGTGGCTCCGGTCATTTCCCTGTCAGACAGAAGTTCAAAGGAAACAGGATAGCCCTCCAGTTGGTCTGCCTGGCTGATAAAGTCCATAATTCTATCCAATGTATCTGGTTCCAGAGGTTCTTTTTCAAATTTTCTTACCTGTCTGCGTTGGAAAATAGTTTCATATAATGTCATTGGAATCCCTCCATTTTGTTATAGTGGCAGTGTTATGGTAAAGGTGCTGCCGCTTCCTTCTTTGCTGGAGACGGAGATGTTTCCGCCATGTAAGGTCACGATTCTGCCAGCCAGTGCCAGTCCCAGTCCGTTTCCTGTATCAGAACGGGAGTGGTCGCCCTGATAAAATTTTTCAAAGATTCGCTGGCATATTTCTTCCTTCATTCCAATCCCGGTATCCGTGATTTGGATTATCAGCTGTTCGGCTTCTTTTTTCAACAGAATTTGTATCCATCCTCCGATGTCTGAAAATTTGATGGCATTACCGATGATATTGTGCCATACATGAAAGAGCAGTTCCCGGTTTCCGGAATAATCCGCATTGTCCAGTTCGATTTCCAGTTCCAGTTTTTTTTCTGACCATGCCGTTTCCAGGGAGAGCAGGCTTTCCCGAAGCTGTTCATCCAGTGAAAAGGTTTCTTTTTTGATTCCGGTTTCCTGGTTTTCTAATCGGGACAGGAGAAGAATATTGCTTGTCAGGGTGGAAAGCCGTCTGGTATTTAAAAGTATTTTTTTTGTGTATTCCTCTTTCTTTTCTTCTGAAAGTTTTTTTTTCTGCAGCAGGGTAGCATAGCCTTCAATGGCAGAGAGAGGTGTCTTAAATTCATGGGACACATTCTCAACAAAATCATTGCGTAACAATTCTGTTCCTGCCAGTTCCCGTGTCATAATATTAAAGTTATGCGTCATTTCCTGCAGTTCTGCAATCTGGCTGTGTTCTGTAAGCTGTATATCAAAATTTCCTTTTGCTACTTCCTGCGATGCCCTGCTGATGGACTCAATGGAGTGGAGCGGGTGTCTGCTGGCAAACCGGGAAGTAATGGTGCCGGCAATCATACAGGTAGCAGCAATGAGAAAAATACCAGCGATACGATTTCCTTCTGCCAGAATACCAGTATGCTCCATTAATGTCAGGAGCATACCGGTTAGGAGTATGGTAAGAAAGAGTGTCAAAAAAGTCAGCAGGGAAAACATGACGGATATTTTTGGGGGGCGTTTACTCATGTCGGTTCACCACCTTATAGCCAAGTCCCCGGACAGTGACAATTTCAAAATCAGGGTTATCCTGAAAGCGTTCCCGCAGGCGGCTGATGTGAACTTCCAGTGTATGTGGGTCAGTTTCGCTGTCCGGTCCCCAAATGTCGTCCATTAACTGTCTGCGTGTAAAAATGCGGTTGGGGGAGACTACCAATTTGAATAGCAGATAGAATTCCTTGGCAGGTATTTCTGTGTCTGTATTGTTACAGTGAACAGTCAGCGTGTCGCAATTTAATTCTGTTTCACCAATTTTGGCTATTCGGCTGCCCGCCAGCTGGCTGCGTCTGAGAAGAGCTTCTACCCGCCATATCATCTCGTTGACATCTATGGGTTTTACCATGTAGTCGTCTGTCCCCATGCGGAATCCTTCCCGTTTATCAGCGGAATTTTCTTTGGCTGTAATCATCAGGATGGGCATGGTATAACTGGCGGCCCGTAGTTCTCTGGTTAATTCAAACCCATTCATGCGCGGCATCATAATATCGGAAATGACTAAGTCAATATAAGTGCTTTCAAGGATATCAAACGCATGGATTCCATCCACAGCAGGAATAGCATGGTAGCCATTATCCGTTAAAACGGAACAAAAAAGTTCTCTTAATTCACTGTCATCTTCTACAACCAAAATCTGAAACATAATAGTGAGCCTCCTTCCTATGCTAATATTATAATACATTTCTCAACTCAACCTCAACAGATATCTGAAAGTGTATGAAAACGCTGCTGTTGTTGAGGTTGAGTTGAGGTAAACTTTTTATCATTGAAAAATAAGATTTTAAATTAAGGGGGATGACGAGAATGATTCTAATCATTGTATGTATCATAGCGGGACTTGGAGCTGGTATTGGTACTGGTCTTGCAGGATTATCTGCAGCTGTAGTGATTACGCCTATGCTGATTACATTCTGCGGATTTTCAGCCTATGAAGCGGTTGGAATTGCCCTTGCTTCAGATGTCCTTGCTTCTGCAATTACTGCATATACATATGGGAAAAATAAGAATCTCGACATAAAAAACGGACTTGTGATGATGGTATCTGTTATTATGTTTACGATACTGGGAAGCTGGATTTCATCATTACTTCCGAATACGGTATTAGGCGGTAGTTCTTATGTAATGACTTTTATTATGGGACTTCGATTTCTTATAAGCCCTATTACAAAGACGACTTCAAAAATGGATGATATAGAACCAAGGCAAAGGGTATTACGTTCCTTTTTGTCTGGAATTCACATTGGGTTATTTTGCGGGTTTGTTGGGGCAGGAGGAGGTGTACTGCTTTTGATTACCTTAACTTCTGTCTTGGGATATAATCTGAAAACAGCGGTAGGAACAAGTACTTTTATTATGACCTTTACAGCGCTGACGGGTGCAGTTTCTCATCTTCTCATTGGTGGTAATGTAAATATAACTGCTCTTGTCGTGTGTATCATTTCGGCATTGATTGGTGCAAGGTTTACAGCATTATTTGCGAATAAAGTAGATGCTAAACTGCAGAACAGAGTTACCGGGACTGTTCTGTGTGTGCTTGGCGTATTCCTTGCTATTGTAAATATGCTTTGATTATAATATTTGCGGAAAGGAAATGGTAATGTACTATATAGTGATGGGTATTGTGTTTTTTGTTTTGTTGCTGGGACTATACTGGCTGACAGGAAGGATTTTTACCCTTTTTGTTGTTATACAGATTGGTAAATGGAAAGTCAGGGCTATCCGTATTTTGCTTTCTATCTTACTTTGTATTATTTGTTTATTGTGGGATGCGGGAGGACTTGTAGCAGTGCATCTGATTGTTTTGTATGCCTTAATGGATCTGATTGCGATTGTGATACGCAGAGTTTGCAAAAAGAAAAATAGCAAGATATATTTAATTCTGAAAAAGTCATATCATCTTTGCATGCTTCCCATCTTAGTTACAGGATTGCTTTTGGCTTATGGAAGTTATAATATAAATCAGATTCAACGGACAGAATATAAGGTTACATCGGGGAAACTGAAAAACGATTATAAGATTATTTTTATCAGTGATACACATTATGGTACGGTACAGAAGCCAGACATTATAAAAGAAAAAATTCGTGAAATAAAAAAGCTAGAACCAGATTTAATGATTCTGGGAGGCGATATTGTTGAAGAGGGGACAACGAAAGAAGAAATGAGGGAAGTTTTTCGACTGTTTAGTGGGATAAAACCACGGTATGGAATTTATTATATATATGGAAATCATGACAGGCAGATGTATGCACCGCATCCTTCTTATACGGATAAGGAACTGGAAAACTCCTTGAAAGAAAATGGCATTACTGCTCTAAAGGATGATTGCATTTCACTGGGGACAGACCTGCTTATAGCGGGACGGGAGGATATTTCAAGAGGCAGGGAAAGCCGTGCGGATACTGAGAAGATACTGAAAGGGAATCTGGAAAATAGGTATGTGATTTTGGCAGACCATCAGCCGGTTCAGATAGAAGAAAATGTAAGGCAGGGGGTAGACTTGCAGTTATCCGGACATACCCATGCAGGACAGTTTTTTCCAATCGGATATATGAATACCTTGTTTGGAACATATAATTATGGAATGTTTGAAATGGGAGAGAGTCAAGCCATTGTATCGTCTGGTATGGGAGGCTGGGGATTTCCTTTTCGGACACAGGGGATTTGTGAATATGTGGAGATTTGTTTATTCAGGGAATAGAATAAAAGAGTGTGTAATGCGGTCTCCTTATGACCACCTGACGCATGCCTAAGATAACGTAATCCTTATAATTGAATAATAACACGGCAGCCGTTCAGAAAGCATAAGTGACCATAAAAAGCGCCAGTGTTTCACAGTGATGTGGGATGCTGGTGCTTTGTTGTTGTAAAAACAGCGATAGAATCGTGTAATAATAATGATGCCAGGGTCAAAAGGTCAAAATGCCGTTCATGTTTGCATGATAAGGCATGAGACCTTGGGACCCGCCAAACATGAGAAAGGAGCGATTTACGCAGTAAATCCGCGGATTTCGAATGTTTAAAGGATTGCGAAAGTTGTGTAACAACGAAGCAATCCGCATCATTTGTTGGGGGCAAAATACCTTTTGACCCCAACATCATAATAATAAAACAATAAAAAGTGAAGGAGGCACTGGCGATGACAGAGGAAATCCATATGGATGAGTTTTTCTTTTTTACTTACGATTCTATCTTAAAAAAGTTGGGCAGGGACGATGAGGGATATACAGGACTGGAGGGAGAAATGGAAAAACTGATAAAAGAATATCCCTTAATTAAGAATCTGCGTGAGGGCAAGCCGGTCAACGATGGAGCGACACAGGAAGAAGTGGAGGCAGTCCAGAAGTATATGGAACTGAAATTTGATATGCAGACTTATGTTGAAAGGGAACATTATTTCCGGGGATACAGGGATTGTATTTTATTTTTGGTTCACTGTGGGGCGTTAGGTACGAATTTTGAGATTGGTTGAATAAGATAATGGCGGAATAAAGAGGAATGGTTTTTGATAATCAGTTCCTCTTTGCTTATTATGAATATAAGAGTAAAAAATTGTGGCGGGATATGTGCCAGTATGACAATATTTTTAGTCAGATTAGAACAATGTAGGGATAGTCTGGTGGTTGTTTTTCCGGAAACGGAAAGGAAGGTACATATGAATACGTTAGAGATTTTAACGCTTTTACTGGTTGTATTCGCAGCCATGACATATACCGAAACAGCTTTCTTTGGCAGATATTTTTACCGATTGCCAAAATAAATTTGATAACGATAAATATGAGTTTCTTTCCTTACTCGATCAAACCATCAACCTTGATGAAATTGTCCCGGTCTCTTTTGTTTCACATTTCCACTCCGTCACCGGCAGGCCTCGTAAGCATCTTCTTTATCCAATGCTCAAAGCCCTGTTATTACAACTTATTTTCTCGATTCCAACCACATCACTCCTAATCATATTCCTGAAATATTCTCAGCAATTACGGGATTTCTGTGGATTTGACGTTGTCCCCGATGCCTCTAAATTTACCCGCTTCAAACAGGATTTCCTGTCAGACTTACAAGCCATGTTCGATCATATGGTTGACCTGACCGAACCGGTATGCCAACGGATTGATAAACAAAAAGCATCCATGCTGCTCTTTGATACCTCCGGCATTGAAGCCTGGGTAACAGAAAACAACCCCAAGTATGCCAACCGCATTATTAAACAGCTCAAAGCATTTAAAAAGGCTAATGGTCTGGATGATTCTTATGCCCCATATAAAGCCGCCTATGGCTCCATGCCTTCACACGCTGCCTCCAATCCTGCAATACAGCAAATGTATATAAACGGACATTTCTGCTATGCTTATAAATTTGGCATTGTTACAAACGGTCTCGGCATTGTCAGAAATATCAGCTTTTACAACAAAAACTTTCTTGGATCCCATCCCGAAATCATTGTCGGAAAGAAATCCGACTCGCCGGATGAGGACAAAAGTCTTGCAGATGCAAAAGCGCTGATTCCAACATTAAAGGATTTTTTCATAAAGCACCCACTGATTAATCCCAAAACATTTCTCGGCGATGCTGCTTTTGATTCCATCGAAATTTATAAATACCTGTTACAGGAAACGTCCTTTGAAAAAGCATATATTCCTCTGAAAAACAAGTTAACAGTCGAGGGCATTGACTATACAGTCAATGATGAGGGTGTTCCCTGCTGTCCACATGATGCCTCACTTCCCATGAAGCGCGAAGGCAGCAAATCCCATCTGCGCTGTGGCATTCCAACCATGAAATTTGTCTGTCCAAAAATGAAATGGGAATGGAAGAATGCCACGAAAAAATCAAAGCGTGTATGCCACTGTGATACCCCATGTACAACATCTTCATGCGGAAGAATGATTTACATCTACCCGGAACAGAATCTACGTGCTTATCCCGGAACCGTCCGCGGCACAAAGGAATGGAATTCCACCTACAAAATACGGGTGAATGTAGAAAAATCCATCCATCATTTCAAGGATAGTTTCTGCATTGTCGGGCGCAAAACCCAGAATGAGAAAACGCTCCATGCAGATTTGCTCCTTGCCGGAATTGCCCAGTTAATTACCGTAATGGTTGCGGACAAAATTCATAAGCACCAATATATTCGCAGTTTAAAGCCTTTGATTGCATAAGCATCCAACACATATACTGTTTTTCTGGCAGATATTTCTATCTGCTTAGTTTTTCATGCCTTAAAGTCACATTTTCTATATTGTCTTACTAAAAGTTCGACAATATCGGGGTTTTATGTCATTTGAACCCAGATTACAAACTTGTTTCGCAATTACCTAAAGTAGTGAGAGCAATAAAAGAGAGATACCTGCATTGACTGCTATCCAAGCGAAAAGACTTATCAAAGGTGTCATGCACCAAAGTCAGATGATAAGTGT
This sequence comes from uncultured Roseburia sp., assembly GCA_947070915.1. GTDB lineage: Bacteria > Bacillota > Clostridia > Lachnospirales > Lachnospiraceae > Eubacterium_F. The sequence continues at coordinate 9,557 of CAMTDY010000002.1, read as the reverse complement.
CCGGGCTCAATGTCCCAATTGTTTGTGCTTAAAAAGGATAGCGGCACATATAAGAGTTCGGGATAAGATGGTCTTTCGCCACTCCCCATGCCGTGCTCTGTAGTATACAGGTATCTCTGAGGATATTTTATCATGGAAAGTAGAAACTGACAACAATGATTCATGAATTGTTTGTGCCGAAAGGCAGGAACGACGTAAGGAGGGCATGCCGCATCGGCATGTCTGGAAGAGTGAGAATGGGGTCAATAAGCTGGTATATCAGAACATACTGGGAAATTATGATGATGCATATGCCGAGCAGGTGGAGGATAAGGTATTCCTGCTTGATGTGAAACAGATCCAGCAGGTATTCAATAACACGCCCACGCTGGGTCTCTGGTACCATATAGGGAAACTGACCGAAAAGGCTGTGGAAAACAGCGATTATATAGATTCCCGGATCGTAGCCGGAAATGACTGGCATTGTTTGCTGCGTTCTCCAAGGGCTGCGGAAAATTATGATAGTACTGTGCGGGGTGTGGCAAGAAACGGACAGATTATCAGCAATATAGCCAGTGCCGATTCGATAGGCGTGCGTCCGGCTTTTTACATGAAGGAACAGACAAGGCTGCTGTCCGGCAGCGGTACAGATGCGGACCCATATCTGCTGACCGGCGGTCATGCCCATGATCTGTCGACAGAGTGCGGTGATGACGCACCGGTTTCTTTTGCCAAAAAAATCACCTCCAATGCAGATGGAAATCTGCTGATTAACGGGGTGGAGCTTTCGCTGCAGCAGGAAGATACCTACTCTTATAATTCTCTGCCTGCAGGCAATTATTACCTCGGGGCGGATGTTTCGCTGAATCATAATATTGAGATCAAGACTGGTGATGTCAGTTTGTGCCTGAATGGCCATACGCTGAATTTGAACGGCTGTAAGATCAACATTGCCAGAAAGAAAACTGATACAGGCAATTTCAGCGTCTGTGACTGTGGCGGCGGGGGACAGATTGTTTCAGACTTTTCTTCTCCTGCGATGAATGATGGAATGATAGATGCGCATAGCGCATTTTATCTGTATGGCGGGAAAGTGAGAAACAGCTATGCCGGTCAGGAGGGAATGTCAAGGGCAGTTGTTGCCTCAGGTGGCACCGTATATCTGTACGGCGGAGAGGTGGTTTCCGACCGGGATTTTGCAGTCCTAGTCGATTATAGCACCGGATCGGAGCTGGTTTTGTCGGGTGCGCCAAAGCTTAAGGGAAATGGGAAGGATATCTTTCTGCGGAACGAAAACAGTGAGAGAATCATCACACTTACCGGCCCGTTATCGGTCGACTCGCCTTACAGAGTCGATGCGGACACAGCATGTACATTTACGGCGGACTGGGATACCCACATGTCAGGAAAGCGCTTTTCCGAGTATTTTACCAGTGTGAAAAAAGGCTTGTTTATCAATGAAAATGAGAACGGCGAGCTGGCGCTTTTCAATTTTGCAATTACACAGCAGCCATCGCCGGAAAACAGGTATACGGTAACGGCAAACGGCGCCCCCGATTATGCGCCCGCTTCTTATCAGTGGTATCCAGCGGAGGTGACAACACAGGCGGTTACGTATCAAAACGCCCTCCCCTACAACTACGTAAATGATACAAGCTCCTACGATGCCGAAACAGGCTGGACAGGCACACAAAGCGGAGAATGCGGTTACTTCAAGGTGGTTCTGTCAAAGGGCGATATCATTGCAGTAAAAACATCCCGGAAAATAGAACAGGGACAGGTGATGCTTGTATCAGATGATTATAAGTATCAGTTGTACACAAGTCAGACAGATGCAGACGGAGAGTATATACTTACTGCCAGTGGAGATGGTATATTCAATCTTTTTATTGACGGCGAGAAAGATACTTCCATTACGCTGACAGCGAAATTGACAAAGGTGATGCTTGGGGATGCACTGGACGGCCAGACAGGAAGAAGCCTCTCTGCTGGAGAGGAGGGCGGCTATCTCTGCCGGGTTTCCTATTCAGATGGAACAATCCTCGACAGTGATATTGTGCATTTTGTGCCGCAGCATACCCACAGCCTGACACAGGTGCAGGCGAAAGCGGCTACCTGCACGCAGGCGGGGAATAAGGCATATTATACCTGCACTGGCTGTGAGAAGTGGTTTGCGGACGAAGCCGCAGGTGAGGAAATTACAGATAAGGACAGTGTGGTGATTGCCGCAAAAGGGCATACAGCGGTTGCAGACCCGGCAAAAGCAGCGACCTGTACGGAAACGGGACTGACGGAAGGAAGTCATTGCTCTGCCTGCGGCCATGTGATAAAAGCGCAGACCGTTACGGCGGCATTAGGGCATGACTATGGAGAATATCATCGTGATGCGGATGGGCATTGGAAAACTTGCCGCCGCTGCGGGGAAACCGAACCAAAGGAGGCCCATGTCTACGATTCGGATACCGATGCGGACTGCAACGTGTGCGGCTATGAGAGAACGGCAGAAAATCCAGGCAATGTCAGCAAAGACGTGGAAAAAGACGAAAAAGCTCCCGACACGGTTTTATCTGACAGTGCGGAAAAACTGGCGGACATCATTCTGACAGACGAAGAAAAAGCACAGGTAGAAAACGGGAGCGACATCAGATTCATTCTTGAAGTAAAAGACGCAGCAGACACTGTAAACAGCAGCGACAAAGCAGCAGTACAGGAGGCATTAAGCGGAAACACGTCCGTCAAAGGATTTTCCGTCGGGCAGTATTTAGACATCAGCCTGTTTAAGATAATCGGGACAGACCGCAGCGCCATCTCCCAGACATCGAAAAAACTCACGATTGTCATTGATGTGCCGGACAGTCTGAAAGGGAAAGACAGCGGGAAAGCAAGAACCTTTGCCATCATCCGGGTGCATGACGGCGTGGCGGAAATACTGGAAGATTTGGATACTGCGGATGATACCATCACGATAGCCACTGACCGTTTCTCCGCTTATGCGATTGTCTACAAAGAGGCGGGCAGCGGAGGGGATGTAAGCCCAAGCCCGACACCGGATGGAGGAAACACCCCAAGCCCGATACCGGACGGAGACGGCAACACCCCAAGTCCGACACCGGTCGGGGGCAACACCCCAAGCCCGACACCAGATGACGGCATCAAGCCCACTCCGGCACCGGAGGAAAAACCGAAGCAGGCATCCGGCAAAGAAAAAAGAAAGGCAGAACTCCATTCCGGTCTGAAAGCAGTCCAGACAGGAAAGAAACTTCAAATCACATGGGGCAGGGTAAGCGGCGCCGATGGTTACAGCGTCTATGTGCAGTATTGCGGAAAGGACTTTAGCGCCAAGTCGCTCAATCAGGTAAAGAGTGGCAAAAAGACAAAGATTACTGTCAAAAAGGTAAACGGCAAAAAGCTCGATACCAAAAAGAATTTCAAACTGTATGTCGTGGCATGGCAGTGGAAGGACGGGAAAAAGAAAACCCTTGCCAAAACCATAATTATCCATGTCGCAGGCAAAGACAGCGTAAGCTATACCAATGTCAAAAAGATACAGGTAAAGAAAAGCTCGTATACGCTGAAAAAAGGAGGTACGGTAACCCTCCACCCTAAAGCCGTCTTATATGACAAGCGAAAAAAGCAACTTTCGTCAGCCCATTGTAATGAATTCCGCTATCTGAGCAGCAATCAAAAGGCCGCGACGGTGACGGCAGGTGGAAAAGTAAAAGCAAAGGGAACAGGAGAATGTACCATCTATGTTTTTGCGAGAAACGGCTGCAAACGGAAGATTAAAATCAAGGTAAAGAAATAAAAAAGTGATTTGGCAAGAGGATGGGAAGTATGGCAGCCTGTCCTCTTGTTTTTACAATGAAATACAAACATCAGCCGGATCATACAGAACCGTATCGCAGATGAGCGGAAGGGGAAAGAAGGGGGATTGACCGGAAACTGAAACGAAAGATGGATGAGAAAAAGCAGGCACATGGTCTGCGGCAGGGATAAAGTAGTTGATAAACAGGGTGTTCTGTGGTACGATTATACTATAAAAATTTAAGGGAAAGCAGGGAGAAGAACCATTTGGGAAAGAGAAAAACAGTAGAGCAAAAGCATGAAGAAATGTTACAGCGTATCCGGGGATTCCGTCTGCTGGATGACGATTTCATGACGAAGTGCTTTGAGGAAAATAAGGAAGCGACCGAACTGGTACTCCGTATTGTGCTGGAGAAGGCGGACATTCAGGTTGAAAAAGTTATCACGCAGTAAAGCATGAAAAATATAAAGGGCAGGTCAGTCAGGCTCGATATTTATGCCACCGATTCTCAGGGAAAAAAGTACAACATCGAGATTCAGCGTGCCGGGAAAGGCGCCGGGGCGAAGCGGGCAAGATATAACAGCAGCCTCATTAATTGTGATATTCTGCCTGCTGGTGTGGAAATAGAGAATTTAGCAGAAACGTATGTTATTTTTATAACGGAAACGGATGTAATCAGAAAAAACAAGCCGATTTACCATATCGACCGGTATATTCGGGAAGCCGGAGAATTTTTTGACGATGGTTCCCATATACTATATGTGAATGCCTCTTACAAAGATGACTCAGAGTTAGGGAAGCTGATGCATGATTTCTCATGTACCAATCCAGCGGATATGAATTATCCGGTGCTTGCGGATACCGCAAGATACTATAAAGAAGATAAGGAGGGAATATCCACGATGTGCAAAGCAATGGAAGATATGATTACGGATGAAAAAAAGGAAATTGCATGGAGGATGATTGAAAAGGGCAAGTTGCCGTTGGAAGAAATTGCAGAATATTCCGACTTGCCACTGGAAGAAGTGCAGAAACTGGCAGATGAGGAACTGCAGCCAGTATAAACCAATTACAATGAAAGATAATAAATAAGGCAGTAATTCTACAAAAGGATTGCTGCTTTTTGTTTTACAGGAAATTCCGCTTTTAACCCTTAGTGAATGGTTTGATGAGTGGTTTGAAAATTATAAAGTCCCTTATGTAAAAGAAACGAGTGTGTTTCCGAAGCGGAGTAAATTTTATAATTCATTTGGGAAACGTCTTGGGGATATGCGTCTGGTGGATATTACGAATATAGATGTCCAGAATGTAATCACACAGATGAACAAAGAGGGAAAGACGGCCTCCGCAATGCGTGAGGCATTGGGAAGAATGAGGGAATGCATGGAATCAGCAAAAAACAACCGGCTGATTCCTATTAATCCCTGCTTTGAAATTAATGTGCCGTGGGAGAACAGGCAGGTAAAAAGGAAGGCGTGCCATAATTCTAGAAACTCAATCATGTAATACGAGCGCAATAGGCTTTTATCTTCACGAAGGATTTGAACTGATTGGGTTTGACACATGCTGTTATACAAATAATGATATCAAAAGACGGGAAGTAAGAATCAATTTGGGATACTTCTTTAACAGAGAAGAACAGAGGTGGTAAATTCAGATTGCGTAAATTTATGAAATGGCTGGATGCAGCGCTATGTTCTATACCGTGGCCAAGATGCGGAAGCGGGACCGGAGTGATTTATCAAATTGTAGAGAACTATTTAAAATTGCTTTCGGAAGGTATTTCTGTAATGTGAAAACCACTGTTAATTTTTATAATTAGAGATACTTTTGCTTCTAATTATTGTCTTTTAAAAATACGTGTGGTACACTTAAATAAAAGCTAAGCAATTCGCTGTAATAAGATAGAGGCATGCTTGACCGCCTGATTGTCAATTCCCGTCCCGGCCAGATAATCTGTACTGGAGGATTTGTTGCGAAGTACGACAGTTGAACCGGCTTCGATCGAGGTAATGAACATGCCTGTTAACTGAGTGCGTTCTTTTTATGCGTATAACGGTTGTTTGTGCAGGGTGCTGAGTTATTGTATCCCAAAGGAGGAAAAAGTTATGGATGAAACAACAAAGAAAATGGCAGAGAGCTTTGGTTGCAGCTATACCGTATTTGAAAAAGGGAGCCGTCCTGAATTAGTGGATCAGGCGTATAAAGCTACCTTGGCAAGAGGCAAGGAAGAGGGTTTTTATCCGGCAATTATCTGTTTGGATGAATATGCAGTGGACTGGCTGGAGGAGGTGGCAGGTGCCGAATATGACAGAGATGAAATTATTCATGGCTGCAAAGATAATGGTAAAGATATTCTGAAGGAGCGGCTGGAGGAGTATACCGAAGAATTTGAAGATGGGGAATGGGAAGATTTTATCGGAGAAGAGACAGAAGGCGAAGTGCTGCATAAATTTTCCGGATATATCTCTTTTGATGATGGAATGTTAGAGGCGGATACCCTGCTGTTAGAGATTCCAGTCAAAAACCCTTGGGAGATCGTTGGATACCTGCCGATGGGTGGGTGGAACGAATGCCCAATGCCGGAGGAAATGATTGCTGTATGTAAATACTGGTATGAGAAGTACAAGGCAGTTCCCGCAGTATTTACCCATGATGTTATGGAGTTTTATGCCCCTTTCAGATTAAACAATGTGGACAGTATCGAAGCTGCCACGGAGCATTATGCCTTCTGTCCGGACCGGATTGATCAGGGAACCCTTACCTATAAGGTGTCTGAGCTGGCAGCCGGGCTTGCAGAATCCGATGTGTGGTATTTCTGGTGGGATTAAAGAAACATATAAATGGTAAAATGGGTCCGTGCCAGGGCAGTGCAGAACTTCTGTATGGGAAAAAGACATTGGTATTATGGAAAAAAAGAGGGGATGGAGAAAGAAGGGGTGAAGGTAAAGGGAACCCTTCCTAAAAGTTTCCGGTATGGGAAGACCGTGAAACTTCCCGGTACAGTTACCAAAAAAGGTTATCTTTTTGTTGGATGGAATATCTCTGATGGCTATGGCGGGTGGCAAACACTGCGTAGTGATTCAAAGGGAGAGATTTTTTGATGGGCTTGCGGAGTGTGCGAAGGACATGGAACGGAGCTATACCTGTAAAATCACTCCGGGTTTTGTAAAAGTGAAAGTTCAGAAGAAGCCGAAGAAAACGATCGTTCAGGTGGATTGCCAGAAACTGCCGAAAAAGGAGATGTCTTCGGCCGATGTTGCCATCCGGTATGCGGATAACAAAAAGATGAAGAAATTCAAAGTCGCCTGTAAGCCAAAATACCTGAAGAAAATAAAGTTCGTACTTCCTAAATCGTTCTGGAATCGTAAGTGTTATATGCAGTTTGCGATGGTGGATAATGACAGTAATGCTTTTGTGGATTATTTCAAGGAAGTAGGCTGGGAGATTATCGGGCGGTCGAATTCGTGGATTTGGAGCAAAACTGTGGCGAGTAAGGGAAAGTGACATTTGGAAGGACCGTCATAAACTGCACGCAAAATACAATTGCGAGAGTTGATTGAAAAGGGGTGAAAAGAAAAAAAGGTTATATGCCTGAAAAGCATTAGAAGTTATGAGTAAGAAGCGACACTTGACATGTATCGGTTTATGCTATACAAAGGGGCGGAGATTTGACCAGTGGAAGTACCGTCTTCCCGGTTTAACATCCTAGTTTGATCTTGCATAACATAGGATAAGGAGGATCAGACTATGGAATCATTTAACAATCAATATTCGCCAGATGAATGCAGAGATTTTCCCGCTTCATTTCCGCCGCAGCATCAAAAGGAACAGCCAGGGCTTCAATATATCATGAAACCTCAGCCGGTATCTGAATGCTGCAGGCCAAAACGGAAATTAGAAAATAAGACAGCACTCATTACAGGAGGCGACAGCGGCATAGGAAGAGCCATTGCCTATGATTATGTGAAAGAGGGCGCCTGCGTGGCCATTGTTTACTATGATGAAGAGCGGGATGCCAGAGATACCGCAGACCGGATCGAAGCGTTGGGAGGCAGATGCCTGCTTTTAAGAGGAGATCTGAAAGATCCTGCCTTTGCAAAAATGTGCGTCGACAAAACGGTTGATCACTTTGGGGGCCTGGACATCCTTGTAAATAACCATGCGGTCCAGTATGTACAGAGGAGTATTCTGGATATTTCCCATGAACAGCTGGAATTTACCTTTAGAAATAATGTTTTTTCTTTCTTTTATCTGATACAGTACGCACTGCCTTATATGAAAAAGGGAGGTTCCATCATTAATACCACGTCGGTTACTGCCTATGAGGGCAACAAAGATCTGATTGATTATAGTTCTACCAAGGGAGCCATCGTCGCCCTGACAAGATCCCTCTCGCTGTCTCTTTCGGAAAAGAGGATCAGGGTAAATGCCGTAGCCCCTGGTCCCATATGGACGCCGCTGATCCCGGCATCTTATTCGGCAGAAGAGGTAAGTACTTTTGGATCAAAGACTTCGGAGGTTCCCATGAAAAGAGCAGGGCAGCCCTGTGAGGTATCGCCCTGTTACGTATTTCTTGCCTCAGAGGATGCGAGTTATATGACGGGGCAGGTGCTTCATCCAAATGGTGGGACCATCGTTGGTTCCTGACCCAGATAAAAAAAGAGGCCAGGACAGACAGTATTTCTGTCTGTTCCGGTCTCTTTCTGCCTGGATTATTTCTGGGCGCCAAACCTATTGTTGGCAGGTGTTAATAAGCTGATGACCGTGCTTAGCCGGTTCGTGAGAGATGAAAATGCATTGAACTGTCCCGATCCATGCAGCTGCGTCAACGCATCAACAAAGTTTTGTACACCTTTTGTTTCCACATGCTGAAAAGTATCCCGGACATCTTTTTCCGAAACCTGTTCAAGTCTTTCCAATCCTTCTTTTTCAAATTGCCTGTACATATTCGGCTGTTTGGCAATTACCTCATTCGCAAATTTATTTAGTATTTTAGCACTAGCCCTCAGGCGCTCCCAAACATCCCCGCCCTGTTCTCCTTTCTCTATAGAACGGAGCTCTTCATACATATCCGGGCGAAACCGTTTTATCATTGCAGCAGTATTTGTGATCTGTACCGTGTAACCATTTTCCGTTACATTTGTATTGTAGATCCCGCCATAGTCCATGGTGCCGTCTTCTTCCCGGATCCCATTTGCCGCTATTCCGGCCATTTTCTTTATTGCTCCCATAAAATCTTTGGCGTTGTCTTCGGAAAGATAATTGTCTGCAATAAATTGTGCTTCAGAAAGTCCCAGAGAAATCAGCTCCTGTCTTTCATTTTCTGATATATTTGATGCATCATTGATCAAAATATCACTATTAATCATATCATAGACATATTGTCTTGTCTCGATAGAAACCCCATTTAATGAATCAATGATCGTATTATCGATATGAGCATAGCCGGTCCTGTTAAAATCTCTGGCTGTCTCAGGAGCGCAGCCCGTTCTTATTTCTTCTTGCACGGCCATAGTGGCAACGGTCTGGTGATACTGGGATTTGGTTTTGCCTTCTGGGCTAAGTTCTAAAGATACAGAATCTTTTTTTTCTTTAAAGCTGGAGCGGATTTTTTCGTCTGTTGTTTTGGACCACTTTTTCAATCCAGAAAAATCAATCAGTCCAGTTTCATTTGCATTGATAATCATACTTTTTCCCCCTTTTCGTAAAACATTGGAAAATAATTCTGTCTCTTATACACATCTGACGCTGCCGACGATAAGGCTCGGGG
>CAMTDY010000001.1 GCA_947070915.1 uncultured Roseburia sp. | reverse complement strand
ATAATCCATTCTCCTTTTTTAATTATTATTTGAGCTGTGCCCAAACGATTTATTTTAATAAATATATCATAAATTTATAATTTTTTCAAGAGTTTTTACCAATTTTTTATAATTTAAAAATTTCGAAATATTTTGTCAATAGTTTACAGCTTGACAGCTTGACTTTTCCTCATGTTTATTATAAGATTAATCAAAATACGAAATGGAGTTTTATAACATATGAAGACTTTATTATACAGACACCGCCACTCAATTTTTCTCGCTCTCATTATCCTGTTTCAGCTTTTCTATATTACATATACTTTCTGTCAGCGGGAGGGATGGCATATTGACGAAGCCTGGAGCTATGGTTTTGCCAATGCAGATCATCAGGTGGGAATAAACATCAATAAAGACAAAGAGATCATAAATTATGGCCAATGGCTTGACAGCAGCATATTCAGGGAATACATAGAAGTGCAGAGCGAAGGCACTTTCCAGTTTGGCTCTACCTATTATAATTGCACGGTCAGCCATAACAACCCTCCGCTCCATAACTTGATGCTGCATGCTGTATGCTCTTTTTTCCCCAACACATTTTCCTGGTGGTACTCTTACTTTATAAATGTCATTTCTTTTGTAATCGCTGCCATCGCCTTATATGCCCTTGCCAGAGAATTGATACATTCCCAAAATGCCGCGCTGCTGACATGCATTTTTTACGGCTTTTCCACAGGGGCCCTAAACACCTTTATCTACCTCCGGATGTATGCCTTTCTCACTGCATTGGTAATTTTACTGTGCTATATCCACGCACGGCTGTACAACAAACACTTCCAAAAGAATACCTTGTGTTTTATTTCTCTATTTTTCCTGACCGTGATTGGCGGATCCACTCAATACATTTTCCTTTTTCTGGCTTTTTGCATGACGGCTGTTTTTTCATTCTATCTATTGTGCAACAAAAGGTGGAAGACACTTTTATGCTATTGCGGAGTGATGGCACTGTCTGCCGCTACGGTTTTCTTACTCTGGCCCTATGACATAGAAAAATTCACAACCCCTTCTTTATATGGGGTAGAGATGCCATATCTCTGGGAAATAAAATATTGTCTACAATGCATATTTAACCAGACTCTGGGAATCTGGATCCCATATCTAAACCCCCTGCGGAATGCTATCCTATTGATCGTATCTGTATATGTGCTTATATTGGTTACTGGTCTCTGCTTTATTTTCCGCAAGAACTCTCGCTTTAAAAATCTCACACACCGAATGCGCACCTCCACTGCCACATGGATCAAGCGTATACCAAAGCGACTGTACCATATGAATAAACTGTATCTTCTTTTTTCCTTTACATGGATAGGCACTATGCTGGTTATCGCCAAGACATGTAATATTTTTGTGATGGGCAAACATGCGGATCGCTATCTATTCTGTCTGTTTCCTATTGTTGCCTTACTTTTTTCCGGCATTCTGTACAAATCCGTACAGCGCATTCCCTTAAAACCTTTCAGATCAAGCAAAAAAATTCCCTTCATCAGCTTTGCCGGTATATTGGTTGTATTTCTTACAGTCAATCATATTTATTACCCCTGCAATTATCTGTTTGAACGACACTGCGATGCTCCGCCGATTTCTCAGATTGTCCAGAACTCGAATGTTATCCTGATTTCGAAATCTTTCGAGAACCTTCCTTTCTATTCGCCAATGTTATTAAATACCAGACACTTTTTTGTCTCCAGTCCTTTTGATGATATCGATACAGCCATTGAAGCCATGGACAAATTGGAGGATGACAATTCGGCCGTTTACCTGATCGCAGAAGCCCCTTACTTTCTTCCAGAAGATTACAAACGGGATGAGTCAAAACCAGACTATATATATGACAGAGAAAGTATGTTTGCTTCTCCTTATAAATTATCGGAGTATCTCGATAAGATCAGTTCATGCAGCTGGATCAAGGAGAAAACTTATATTCAGACAGAAGATTCCTTTAAAGGAACTCTGGTAGTATACAAACTCCGATAGTACATAAAAACCCCTGTATGATTCCAGTTTTTCACCAGAACCATACAGGGTTTTTTTGTCTTCAGTATTCAACGATCAGCCTGCCATTGAGTAGATCTGCATCATTGGCATAACGATGGCTCCCACTACACCGCCGACCACTACCGCCAGCAGGATGATGACCGCCGGCTCCATCGCCGTCGTCAGGTTCTTTGTCGCCGTCTCTACTTCCTGCTCATAGTACTCCGCCACCTTGTCTAACATCGCCTCGGTATTACCGGTTTCCTCACCGATACGCAGCATATGATAGACCATCTGCGGAAACACCTCTGATGCCTCAATGGGCTCCGACATGGGCACACCCTGCATAACCTCTTCCCTGGAGTCGTTCAGCACCTTCCGCACAACCCGGTTCTCCACGACATTTGCCACGATGCCCAGAGCCTCCACCAGGGGAACACCGGACATAACCAGGGTGGACATGGTCATACTGAATTTTGCCGCTGCGTTTTTAATAGAAAAATCCTTAACAACCGGGATCTTTAGGCACATCCGGCTGGTGATCTGTTTCCCGGTCTCCGTATTCTTCGCATATATAATCAATCCAACAAATCCAATGATCCCGCCGATCACCCAGATCAGATTGGCCTGCATGAATTCACTGACCGCTATCACGATGCGGGTCGGCAGCGGAAGCTGTTCTCCCATCATACTAAAAATCTCCTGGAACTGAGGTATTACCACTACCATCAGAACGATAACAACGATAACAGCCACTACAAGCACTACTATCGGATAGATCATCGCACCGATCAATATGGAGCGCAGTTTCTGATCCTTCTCAAACTGGGTACAGATCCGTTCAAAAGCGATACTTAGGTTACCCGTCGCCTCGCCCGCCGCCACCATGTTGATCAGCAGATCCGGAAATACCTTTCCTTCCAGCGCCATGGCATTGGCAAGAGTCTCTCCTTTTTCCACATTCACCTGTACATTGTAGATGGACTTACGCAGTGTCTTGTTTTCTGTGGAGTCCTCCAGCATTTTCAGACCGTCTACCACTGTTACACCGGCATTCAGTATACTGTAGAACTGACGGCAGAAAAGTGTGATGTCCTTGAGTTTCACCGGATTTCCAATGGATATATTCCAGGCCGCGTCATCTACGCTCGTAGTCTCCTTGATAAAATGTACAATGGCGCCCTCGCCCTTTAGTTTCGCGGTAGCCGCTTCCTCCGAGTTCGCCTCGACCGTACCTCTTTTATCTTTTCCGTACCGGTCGGTGATCCTGTACTTAAATGTTGCCATATAGCCCCTCCTTCCTTAGTAAAGCCTCTTATTTAATGCTGCTTTATCCTGGGCAAAGGTGATCGCTTCATCCTTGCTCACCCTGCCCGCTGTATATAGGTCAAATATCGAATCATCCATCGTGATCATGCCGCTCTTCCGGCTGGTCTGAATCACCGATGGAATCTGATGGCTCTTCCCTTCACGGATCAGTGCACGGATCGCACTGTTGGCATGAAGGATCTCAAATGCCGCTACACGTCCTTTTCCATCTGCCGTCTTCATCAGCTGCTGGGAAATAATGGCCTCCAGAAGAGTCGCCAGCTGCAGACGGATCTGTGGCTGCTGATGGGGCGGGAACACGTCTATGATACGGTCGATGGTAGCCGCCGCTCCGATGGTATGCAGTGTGGAGAAGACAAGATGCCCGGTCTCGGCCGCTGTCACCGCCGTGGATATCGTCTCCAGGTCTCGCATCTCTCCCACCAGGATAACGTCGGGATCTTCACGGAGGGCCGCCCTGAGGGACGCCGCATAACTGTCTGTGTCCATACCGATCTCTCTCTGATTTACGATGGATTTTTTATGTACATGAAGATACTCGATCGGGTCCTCCAGCGTAATGATGTGATGGCTGTAATTTTCATTGATCTTATTGATCAATGCTGCCAGAGTTGTGGATTTACCACTTCCTGTAGGCCCTGTCACCAGCACGAGCCCTCTTTTTTTACTGGTCAGATCGATGACTGACTGTGTCAGGCCAAGCCCCTCCGGCTCCGGTATCTCCATATTGATCAGTCGGATAACAAATGCCATGGAACCTTTCTGCTTAAATACGTTTACACGGAAACGCCCCTGACCGGCTATCGCATAGGAAAAATCTGCTTCCCCGGTCTCATTAAACTCTCCGATCAGACGCTTTGGAATCATCTGCTCTACCAGGGCTTTTGTATCCGTCCCCGTAAGCGGTGTGGATGTCAGATCCTTCAGTGTTCCGTGAATCCTGCACTTGATCGGAACCCCGACTGATACATGCACATCCGAAGCTCCGACCTTACGGGCCTGAATTAGTATATCGTCAAGAGTCATAACCCCTTTTCCTCCTTCTCATAGTTTCTGCTCACTACTGTCATTCTGCCGCAATTCTTTCTACTTCTGAAATCGAAGTAACCCCCTTTAAAACCAGTTTTGCAGCACCTAGCCTCAATGTCGTCAAGCCTTCTTTCAGCGCTACTTTCTGGATCTCCTCTGCTCCGCCGCCCCGGCTGATCACCTCTCTCAGCGCCGGCGTGATCGGCATGATCTCGTAAACACCGATTCGCCCCCGGTAGCCGGAGTTATTGCAAAAGGCACACCCGGATTCCGACGGTTCGTAGATCATCGGGTTGGAATCCCCCCTCAGGCGAAGCCTGAATTTATCGGTATCTGACATCTGTTTCTGCACATGACATTTGGGGCAGATCCGGCGCACCAGACGCTGGGCTATGATCCCCACCACAGAGTCCGCCACCATGTATGGCTCAATCCCCATATCTTCAAGACGGGTTACCGTGCTGGCTGCACTGTTTGTATGCAGGGTGCTTACCACAAGATGCCCTGTGATCGCCGCCTTTACGGCGATGCTCGCTGTCTCCTCATCTCGGATCTCTCCGATCATAATGATATCCGGATCCTGACGGAGAATGGAACGCAGCGCCGAGGCAAAGGTAAGTCCCGCTTTTTCATTGACCTGCACCTGATTGATGCCATCCACATCTGCCTCCACCGGATCCTCCACGGTAATGATATTTACATCCCCACCATTTAATTCGTTCAAAACCGTGTAAAGAGTGGTGGATTTACCACTTCCGGTAGGTCCTGTAACCAATATGATCCCATGGGGATTTTTCAGTATGCCGTCAAAACGTTTCAGCTCTTCTTCCTGAAAACCGAGTTCACTCTTTTCTTTATTCAGTCCCGATTTGGAGGCGATACGCATAACCACCTTCTCGCCAAAAGTAGTCGGAAGCGAGGAAACACGGAGGTCATATTCAACCCGGTTGAAGATCAGGGTCATACGGCCGTCCTGAGGGGCACGTTTTTCGGAAATATTCATTCCGCTGACAATTTTAATACGCGCCACGATGGCGCTCTGAAGATCTTTGGGATACCTCATAACTTCCTGCATGGCGCCGTCGATACGATACCTCACACGAACCTGGTCTTCCAGCGCCTCAATATGGATATCACTGGCGCGCTCGTTGACCGCCTGCTCGATGATCTTATTAACAAGGAGCACGATGGGCGAATTATCCACCTCATCGTTGCCATCTTCCTCTTTTTTGAGCTTCTGGTTTTTGTCCATACGCTCCTGGGCAAAACTTTCCGCCAGCTTGGCGGACTGCTCGTTCCCATAATATTTCTCTATCGCATAAGCAACATCTGATGGCGTCGCCACCATGATCTCGATCTGCATGTTGGTGATAATGGAAATATCATCTACCGCAATGATATCCAGCGGATCCGCCATGGCGATCCGGAGGATATTGGGATTGTTTTCATCCACTTCAAAGGGAATGACATTGTTTTTGCGCACAATGTTTTCCGGCAGCAGCTCAATGATCTCCGGCGCCAGTTTTGCTTCACGGATCTTGGCAAGCGGAATCTTCATCTGCTGGGACATTGCTTCTGCGATCTCAGTCTCATCGGTAAATTTCATATCGACCAGCACCTCACCGAGACGCTTTCCGGTCTTTCTCTGCTCTTCC
Organism: uncultured Roseburia sp.; assembly: GCA_947070915.1. Classification (GTDB taxonomy): domain Bacteria; phylum Bacillota; class Clostridia; order Lachnospirales; family Lachnospiraceae; genus Eubacterium_F. The sequence goes on along the minus strand of CAMTDY010000001.1, from coordinate 59,573 downwards.
AATGCCTCCATCAACTGTTCCTGGGTAATAATGTTGGCATCGATCAGAACGTCACCGATTCTCTTACGAGTTTGACTTATCATAATCTATCACCTATTCTCCGTTGTTGATTTTTGCATTTTTAGCTTTGCGCAACTTTATGCCTGACCAGATGCCGATGCCGGCAACGATCGAAAACAGGACAAGCTTCACCCCATAACTTATAAATGCTTCACCTAAAGACATACAATACCTCCTATCTGTCAATGCCTGTTGGCAAGTTCTTTCACTACATCGTCCCAATTCAAACCACACTCTGCCATAAGAACCATCATGTGGTACAGAAAATCTGCGATCTCGTACTTTAACTCCTCTGCATCCGGATTTTTGGCGGCAATGACAATTTCTGTCGCCTCTTCCCCGCACTTTTTCAGTATTTTATCAATCCCCTTGTCAAAAAGATAATTTGTATAAGAACCTTCTTTGGGGTGTTCTTTCCGGTCTTCGATCGTAGCAAACACCTCATTCAGTATCGTAAGAGGATTGGTATTATTATATTCTTTTTTCGCCAGTTCATGAAAGAAACAACTTCTGGCGCCTGTGTGGCAGGCCGCCCCTACCTGATGGACTTTTGCCAGAACCGTGTCATGGTCGCAATCGAGACGCAGCTCTTTCACATACTGGTAGTGTCCCGAGGTCTCTCCCTTGCACCACAGTTCCTGCCTGCTTCTGCTGAAATATGTCATTTTTCCGGTGGCACAGGTCGCTTCATAAGACTGCTGGTTCATGTAGGCGAGCTGCAACACTTCCCCCGTCTTATAATCCTGGGTAATACAGGGGATCAGTCCCTTTTCATCCGTCTTGAACTCCGAAAAATCCATGGCGGACTCGAAGGTATTCATTTCAATCCCCGCCCGCTTCATGTTCATTTTTATCTTTAAAATTTCTTTGCCCAGAAAATAATTGGTGGATACCCCGCACACATTCGGAAGGCGCAGAAGGCTCTCCAGATCATTTCTCAGAAGACTGTCCCGGATGACAATCTGTTTGCCGGCATTTCTGCACCTGCGCTCCAGGGCGGCATCCATATCTACATGCTTGACCAGCAGTGTATTTACTGGAAATGGAATCCTGTCAAAATCAATATCCCCATCTATTTCGAGAATGATCTTGTCAGCGCCAAACCGTCCTGTGACCTCTTTGAGCACCGCCACATTCGGACAGATCTCATATTTTACCACCACCTGTTCAGCACCGGTATAAAATGCCTTTTTGGCATCCTCAAAACGCCCTACATACATCCCTGTGAAAAATGGTATGTCGATCTTCGACGCAATCTGCTTCAACGCCGCCAGAAATTCTTCCCGCTCTTTCTCCATCTTGGAATAGTTATAGATAAACAGGGCATCTGCCCCGGCAAAGCAGTACTGCTCCGCCTGCATAATGATATTCGCCGGAAGCTCATTTTCTCCGTTTATATATGGAATTATCTTTTTATAAGCCAAAATGTATTTCCTCCCTATAAGGTGCCTTTTGTGGAAAGGACTCCCTCAATTCTCTCATCCTTTTTTACCGCCAGATCCATCGCCTTGGCGACTGCCTTAAACATCGCCTCAACAATATGATGTGTGTTGAGCCCGGCGAGCTGGCGGATATGAAGATTCATCCCCAGTCCCGACGCAAACCCCATAAAAAATTCCCGCACGGTCTCCGTCTCCATCGTTCCTAACTTCTCTGCCGGAAGTTCCGCTTCAAAAGCAAAATATGTACGTCCTGATATATCCAGCGCCGCCAGAACCAGCGCGTCATCCATCGGAAGAATAAAATAACCGAAGCGGCTGATCCCCTCTTTGTCACCCAGGGCACTGGCAAAAGCCTGTCCCAGCACAATTCCCGTATCTTCAACGGTATGGTGGGCGTCCACATGTACATCTCCCTTTACCCGGATCTCCAGATCAAAGAACCCATGTTTTGCAAACCCTTCCAGCATATGGTCAAAAAAACCGACCCCTGTGTCAATGCTGAATTTTCCTGTGCCATCCAGGTTTAATTTTACGCTGATCTCTGTCTCCTTTGTACAGCGCCTGCATTCTGCCACTCGTTCCACGTATTTCCTCCTGTCGTGATGGTATAGTATGCCATCTTTTATCTATTTATTCTACCACGGTCTTACAAAAAATGCAAGTTTTATTCCTGTTTTTCTTTCCAGCGCCTTCCCACCTCCATGTCCCTATCTTTTCATAATAGCCGAACATATGCAGGTTTTATTCCTGTTTTTCTTTCCACCGCCGGTACAGATCCGGCCGGAACTGCCTGGTGCGCTCCAATGACTTCTCCCGTCTCCATGCCTCGATCTTTTCGTGATGGCCGGACAGAAGCACCTCCGGCACTTTTCTCCCCAGGATCTCCGCCGGCCTCGTGTACTGTGGATACTCTAACAGACCGTCAGAAAAACTCTCCGTATCTGCGGAATCTCCATTTCCCAGAACCCCCGGCACCAGGCGGGAGATGGTATCCATCATCACCATCGCCGGCAGCTCTCCCCCGGTGAGAACATAGTCTCCCAAGGAAATTGGATCCGTCACGATCTCCTCTAAAACCCTCTCATCGATGCCCTCATAATGACCGCAGAGGAACACCAGCTCCTCCTCCCCGGCAAGCTCTTCCGCCACAGACTGGTCAAACACTTTCCCCTGGGGGGTCAGATAGACCACCCGTTTCGGCTTTCTGCCGATTCTGCCGCATACTGCCTGGTAACAGCGGTACACCGGCTCTGCCTGCATCACCATGCCGGCGCCCCCGCCATAGGGGTAGTCGTCCACCTTGCTGTGCTTGTCCAGGGTATAGTCCCGTATATTAAATGTCTCCCAGCGGATCAGCCCCTTTTCTCCCCCTCTGCCGAGAATGCTGGCATCCATGATCCCCGGAAACATCTCCGGAAATAACGTCATAATATAATAATTCATCCGTCCCTCCACCGCCGGAACTGTTCCGGCATTTACGCATTACAACAGCCTATAAATCCATCAGGCCAGGCATCACATGTGCCACCACCTGTTTATTTTCTGTGTCTACTTTTTTTATACAATCCGGTATAGACGGAAATAAAAGCTCCCTGCCTTCCGGGGATGCGATCACAAATACCTGGTTCGCGCCGGTATCCATCACATCCTTGACGGTTCCCAGCGTTGTGCCGTCTTCCTCCACTACCTCTGCCCCGATGATATCGCAGATAAAATATTCTCCCTCTTCCAGGGGCACTGCATTTTCCCTGGTCACCATGATATCGCATTTGCGGAACTGCTCCACCTGGTTGATGTCGTTGTACTCCTTGAATTTCAAGATCACCAGGTTTTTAAAATATTTTACCTTTTCCACATGAAGAGGAATCTGCTCTTTTTTCGTGACAAGGACCACCTCTTTGCATTGGTCAAAGCGTCTGGGATCATCTGTAGTAGGAAATACTTTTACCTCTCCGCGGATACCGTGTGTCGTTGTAATTACGCCGATTCTCAGTAATTCTTCCATGCTTTTCCTCTCTTCCACTATAACATAACAGTGCCTGTGGCAGCTCAAACTGCGGCACAGGCACAAATGGTTATTGAATCTCGACCAGTATTTTCTTGTCGCTCTTCGATGCGGAAGCACGCACCACGGTGCGGATCGCTTTCGCAGTTTTTCCCTGTTTTCCGATCACTTTTCCCATATCATCAGGAGCAACCTTCAAACTCAGGATAATTTCTTTTTCGTTTTCTGTCTCAGTTACGACAACTTCGTCAGGTTTGTCTACTAATGCACTAGCAATGACTTCAACCAATTCTTTCATACTGCCAACCTCCTTGGATTCAGGACGCATTATTTTGCAATACCTGCCTGTTTAAACAAACGAGCTACTACATCCGTAGGCTTTGCACCGTTTGCAATCCATTTTTTCGCTGCCTCTTCGTCAATCTTGACAGCTGCAGGCTCCTGATTTGGGTCATAAGTACCAATCTCGTCGATATTTCTGCCATCTCTAGGAGATCTCTCGTCAGCTACAACAATTCTATAAAATGGTGCTTTTTTCTGCCCTAATCTCTTCAGTCTGATCTTTACTGCCACGTCTTTCACCTCCTTTGATCCTCTCTTCATCTATTCAAAAAGTAAAAACTATTTGAATCCAAATTAAAATCCGCCAAAGGGGAATTTGAATTTCCCTCCGCGCTTCATCTTTTTGCCAGACATCATTCCCGACATCTGCTTCATCATCTTCCGGCTCTGCTCAAACTGCTTGATCAACCGGTTTACCTCGCTGATATCCACTCCGGCTCCTGCCGCGATCCTGCGCTTGCGGGAGGGATTGATGATCGAAGGCTTTGTTCTCTCCTCTATCGTCATGGAGTAAATGATCGCCTCCGTTCCCTTCAAAGCGTCATCATCGATCTCCAGATCAGAGGGAAGTCCCATCCCGGGAAGCATGCTCAGAATACTGGAAAGCCCTCCCATTTTCTTCATCTGCTGCATCTGGTCCAGAAAATCATTAAAATCAAATTCATTATTTTTAAATTTTTTCGTGAGCTCTGCTGCCTTGTCCTGATCGATCTGCGCCTCGGCTTTTTCGATAAGGGTCATGACGTCTCCCATACCAAGAATACGGGAGGCCATACGATCCGGATAAAACTGCTCAAGATCCGAGAGTTTTTCCCCCATACCGACATAATAGATCGGCTTTCCGGTAATGGCACGGATCGAAAGCGCCGCACCGCCTCTCGTATCACTGTCCAGCTTCGTCAATATGACGCCATTGATATCCAGCGCTTCATCAAAGGTGGAGGCCACATTCACCGCATCCTGCCCAGTCATGGAATCCACTGTCAGAATCGTCTGATGCACATCGACTTCCGCTTTTATATTTTTCAGCTCCTGCATCAGCTCCTCGTCAATATGAAGGCGCCCTGCAGTATCGAGAAATACCATATTATTTTTGTTGTTCCTGGCATGTTCCACCGCCGCTTTGGCAATGTCCACCGGATTGTGGCTGGTCCCCATAGAAAATACCGGAACCCCGACTTTTTCTCCATTGGTCTGCAGCTGTTCAATCGCCGCAGGACGGTATATATCACAGGCCACAAGCAGGGGACGCCTGCCCTTTTCTTTGAATTTCGCCGCCAGTTTCGCCACGGTAGTGGTCTTACCGGCACCCTGAAGGCCGCACATCATAACCACTGTGATCTCATCTCCCGGCAGAAGGGAGATCTCGGCGGTGGTCTCTCCCATCATTTTCACCAGTTCTTCATTTACATATTTGATCACTGTCTGCCCCGGTGTCAGGCTGTTCAGTACATCCTCGCCGGTAGCTCTCTCCTGAACGGATTTCACAAAGTTTTTTACCACCTTAAAATTAACATCCGCTTCCAGAAGTGCCATCTTAACTTCTTTTAGGGCTGTTTTCACATCCGCTTCCGTCAGTCTGCCCTTGCTCCGGAGCCCCTTAAAAACATTTTGTAGTTTTTCGCTCAGGCTGTCAAATGCCACGATGCCACCTCCTTACAGGATATCATAGATCTCATGGGCCAGTGCCAGCAGTTCTTCTTTCTCAAGCTCCCGGTCTTTCCTGATCAGATCCTCGATCTTCCCCAGCCGTTCTTTTGCCATCTGGAACTTCTGGAACAGCTGTAATTTATCTTCATACTCTTCCAGCTTCCGGCTTCCCCGTTTTACGATATCGTAAACTCCCTGTCTGGTGATATCATATTTTTGTGCAATCTCACTGAGAGAAAGATCATTCAGTATATATTGTTCAAAAATCTCACGATGTCTGTCTTTTAACAGCGGTCCATAGAAATCATACAAATACGATAATCTGACAATCTCATTTATATCTGTCAGAGAATTTTTCTGCGTCATCTGTACAACCCCGCTTTCACTGCTGTAAAGCAAATTACTTTACAGAGTATAGCCTATTTTTTAAAGATTGTCAAGAAAAAAATAATGTTGTATGGACACACGCCTCTGGGCAGGCCGGACGGGTGGTTCCGCCGGACTATAGTGATACTTTTCCCATATAGTGTTCCAGCTTTTCCGAGAGATGCCGGTTCTTGGCATAAAAACTGCTGATCTCGTGAAAATCATAGCGTTGTGCCTCTTCACTGGCGGCCTGCAGCAATTTTGCATCCTCATAAATATCTGCCAGTTTAAACAGCTTGTCCCCGCTCTGCAGCACCCCGAAGAAGTCTCCCTGGCCGCGGAGCCTCAGATCCTCCCTGGCGATATAAAATCCGTCATTGGAGGAGGCAAGGACCGAGAGTCTCTCTTTTCCCTCCTTTGTATCATTTCCATACATGAGAATGCAGTAGGACTGGGCATCTCCACGGCCCACCCGCCCTCTCAGCTGATGAAGGCCGGCGAGACCGAACCGCTCTGCGTTCTCGATCATGATCACCGTGGCGTTGGGCACGTCGATGCCCACCTCAATGACAGTAGTTGACACCAGGATATCGGTTTCTCCTGCCCCAAAGCGCTCCATTACCTCATTCTTCTGTGCCGGCTTCATCTTGCCATGCAGACTGTCTACCACAGCGGTTCCGCTGAAAATCTGCCGCAACTGTTCCGTATAGAGCGCCACGCTTTCCAATTCCACATCTTCATTTTCTTCCACCATCGGACAGATGATATAGACCTGATGGCCCATACCGATCTGTTCTTTCATAAACCGATAGGCATTCGGCCGGTAATCCGTCCCCACCACGCAGTTCTTGATGGGAAGACGGTTTGCCGGCAGCTCATCCATCACCGAAAGGTCCATATCCCCATATAACACCAGCGCGAGGGTTCTTGGGATCGGCGTCGCACTCATGGCAAGTATGTGGGGAACGTTCCCCTTCTCTGAGAGCACCTCCCGCTGTCTCACCCCAAAACGGTGCTGTTCGTCGGTAATGACAAGAGCCAGATCCTGAAATTCCACATTGTCCTGCAGGATCGCGTGGGTTCCCACCACGATATCCCATTCCCCCGCAGCCAGCTTTTCTTTTCCTTCCCGCTTCTGCTTCGCTGTCAGGGAGCCGGTAAGCAGTCCCACCCTGACGCCCAGCACACCGAGCATGTCCTGAAGGGAGGCATAATGCTGGCGGGCAAGAACTTCTGTGGGGACCATAAATGCTCCCTGGCAGCCATTACAGACTGTCAGATAGAGGGCGAGGACCGCTACCACCGTTTTTCCGGATCCCACATCCCCCTGTACCAGCCGGTTCATAACACGCCCGCCGCAAAGATCCGCCAGGATCTCATCATAAACCTTTCTCTGGGCGCCGGTCAGCGTAAAGGGCAGGCTCTCTAAAAATTCTTCCACCTCTTTTTTCTGAACCATAACATGGCAGCTCTCCTGGTCATTCTGCAGACGAATCGCCCGAAGAGCCGCCTGATATAAGAATAATTCATCAAATACAAGACGTTTTCTCGCCTTTATAAAATCTACCCGGTTTTTGGGAAAATGTATATCCTGCACCGCCTTTTTGTATCCCACGAGATCACCACGCTTCCGGATCTCCAGGGGCAGGAACTCCAGAATCCCCTCGCACTCCGACAGGGCGGCCTGAACTGCTTTCGTCATCTGATGATTTGTCAGCCCCGCCGTAAGGGGATAGATGGGGAGCATCTTTCCCACTTTTTTATAAAACTCATTTTTACTATATAACTTAGGTTGTTCCAGAACCAGCTTTCCGTTGTGACGGCCGGTCTTTCCCCTCATGATATATCTCGTTCCCAGTCGGAGTTGGTTCATCAGAAAAGGCATATTAAACCAGGTAATCTGCACTACACCTGTCGCATCTTCCAGAAAGGCAGTGATGATCTTCAGATTGGACGTGTTCTTTACCGAAGGTTTTCTGCGGAGCACACCCTCTACCGCCATAACCTTTCCCTCCTGTAGCTCAGAAATGGGTACAGGTTCTTTAAACTCATCATAATTTCTGGGGTAATGTTCCAACAGATCTCCCACCTGGAAGATGTCCAGTTTATGTAAATAATTTTCCGCCTTTTCCCCTACTCCTTTAATCTTGCGGACACTATCATTATAATTCATGGGAATCCTTTCCGATCAGATGCTGCAAAAGCTCCCTCAGTTTTATTCGGTCAATCGGTTTGGGAACGTGGGCATCCATCCCCACATCCAGAGAATGCTGATAATCTTCTGCAAAGGCATTTGCCGACAACGCAACAATGGGAACACCTGCCAGCCTTTTGTCTTCTAGATTTCTGATGGCCTTTGTTGCCTCATAACCATCCATCACCGGCATTTGAATATCCATCAAAACCAACGAATAATATCCGGGCTTTGATTCCTTAATTTTTTCCAATGCCTCTTCTCCATTTTGTGCGGTCTCCACCAAAAAACCCTCGCTTTTCAAGACTTCTTCCACAATCTCCCGGTTGATCTCGTTGTCTTCTACTACCAGGATCCGTTTTCCCTTCATAGATACCTGGTCAATGTCGTTATTTCCGCTGTTTTCCAAATGTTCTCCCTGCTGCTTTTTCTGCAGTTTCATCAGCATGCTTACGGTAAAACAGCAGCCTTTTCCCGGTTCACTCTTAACAGAGATTTCTCCTCCCATGATATCAACCAGGCCTTTTACCACGGTAAGACCAAGTCCGGTACCGGAAACCCCGCTTGCTGTCGTATTATTCTCTCTTTTAAATGGCTCAAACAGACTTGTCTGAAATTCTTCCGATATGCCGATCCCATCATCCTTGACCATAAACTGAAACTTGGCATATCCGTTCACGGCAATGTCAGATTCTTTCATGGTGAGACATATCATGCCTCCCGGTTCTGTATATTTCATGGCATTGTCCACCAGCTGGCATAAAATCTCCTTGAGTCTTATGTAATCTACCACCACTGAAAAATGCCGGACATCATCCTTTTCCATGTAAAAACTAATGCCCTTTTCCTGAATTCCAATACGAAACGTACTCTCTACATCCTCCAGAAGATCCGCCAGATGACATTTCCGCTCGATCAGGCTCACCTTTCCTGACTCGATTCGCGTAACCTCCAGCGATTCATTCAGAATCGCTAACAACTGTTCACTGGACACCTGTATTTTGTCCATATAGTTTTCCACTTTGCCTACTTCATCTTTGTGGTCTCTTGCCAGGTCGGTGTATCCTATGATCGCATTCAATGGGGTACGGATGTCGTGGGACATGTTCGATAAAAATGTATTTCTTGCAATCTTCGCCATCTGCGCCTGCTGGAGCGCGGCCAGCAAAAGATTTTGTTTTGCCAGCTGTTCCGTGATGTCCTTAATGATAACCAAACCAATAATATCATCAGAATTTATATTTTTCCCCAGCAGCAACACAAATTGCCACAGCCGTGCCCTTCCTTTTGCATCTATAATCTGGCATTCATAGGACTGTTCCAGTTTTCCCTCTTCATAGCAGCGTTTTAATCGTTCTGCCTGAAAAAATATTCGGTAGGTTTCCAACCGGTCATCGCTTATATTTTTTTCCCATTGTTTTATATATTCAGAATATTTCCTGATGGGATGATTCTCTGTCCTTTTTGTCAGATCGTACTCTTCTTCGCCTTGGATCTGAGTGGATACAGTCAAAAACTCATCCCTTGTTAGATTGATCTCACAAAAAGAAACGGCATCCTTTAACAACGCCTTTTTATACTGGATTTCTCTGGCGTGAAGGCGCTTTAGCTCTGTATTAATGGTTTCTAATTCCTGGATACGGTCTCTGAGCCGTTCTGTCGCATCCTCAATAAAAACATAAAAAATATTTCCGTATTTTTCGGTATATAAAAAGTGGCCGTAATCCTCCACCCACCGGATGGATCCATCCCTGCGGATGATCCGGTATTCCACATAATCCAGATCATAAATACTTTTCTCAACTTGATCTTTTATGCTGTTTTCAACCTCATCGATATCATCCGGATGCACCATCCCCCTGAAAGAACTGCCCGTCAGTTCTATAAATTCTTCCCTGGTCCCACAGCCAAAAATACGCAGCATTGCCGCATTAAAATAAAGGAGTTCCTCCTCTCCTTCCGCACGATATATAAAGAAACCGCCTGGCATCCCGTCGGCCAGCTGTTCGATCACAGGCATCGTTGTCTCATCCAGTGTCAGGGAAATCTTATTTTTAGCTTTTTTCAATGTCACACCTCTATCTTTTCTACTGTTTTCTCCAACACACATTATACCATGGAACGGTATTCCTGTAAAGTTTTTACATTCATCTGCTTCCTGTCGAACCAAATCCGCCGCTGCCCCGGTCTGTCTCGTCCAGGCTGTCTCTCTCCTCATACTCCGCATAGATATAAGGAGCGATGACCATCTGTGCCACCCTCTGGCCGGGCTCCACCACCAGGCTCTCCCTGGAATGGTTGTGCAGCGCCACCATGATCTCCCCCCGGTAATCCGAATCGATCACGCCGACTTTATTCGCCGGAGCCAGCCCCTGTTTGCAGGCGAGGCCGCTTCTGGCATAGACCAGCCCCACCAGTCCCCTGGGGATCGCCACAGCGATTCCGGTAGGGATAAATTCCGTCGTTCCGGGATGAACCGTTACTGGCTGTTCCATACAGGCAGACAGATCTGCCCCTGCCGAATACTCTGTACCATATACAGGCACCTGTGCCCTGGGATTCATTTTCATAAAGGTTACTTTTATCTGCTCCATCTCATCCTCCATCCGATATCATTACTACTTCTCTTCTTCCTGCCAGAGCACCACCCTGCCAGTCTCCAGCGACCTTTTTACATCGATGATCCTCTGGTTCTCTGAACCCCGGAAGCGCAGCTTCAGATTCTTTTTCTCTTCCACAAACCGTCCATCCACTAATATATCAATACAGGAAAGCATCTCCCTGGTGGTCTCCGACTCCTGGCACATCTGTCCCAGGATCTGGCTGTCAAATAAATATCCGGAATAGCACCAGATGTCCTTCTCCGGATATCTCTCTTTTACCTGCTTCAACAGAGGGAGAAGCCCCTCCTGGTTGGTTTTTTCAAAGGGTTCCCCTCCCAGAACAGATAATCCGGACACATAGGAAGGTTCCAGATAATCCAGGATCTGCTGGATCTCTGTCTGGGTAAAAGGCTTACCATATGTAAAATCCCAGGTCTCCGGATTAAAACAGTTTTTGCAGTGATGGGTACAACCGCTGACAAAGACTGATACCCTGACGCCCAGGCCGTTTGCCACATCATACTGCTTTATATCTGCATAATTCATTTTATTTTCCCTTTCTCAGCCCGGCGGCGCCATCTGCCGCCACGGGACCGGTCTGACGGAACTTTTGGTTAAATGTGCAGAACCCTGGAATTGATCTCCTTGGTCTTGCCCACATTCCAGAAATTTTCCCCGAGATAACCACAGGTTCTCCTGGTCACATTCATTTTATTATGATCCTGGTTGCCACAGTTCGGACACTCCCATACGAGGTCTTCATTGATCACGATCTCTCCGTCAAAACCGCATACATGGCAATAATCGGATTTTGTATTAAACTCCGCATACTGTATGTTATCGTAGATAAATTTTACAATTTCTTCGAGAGCCGGCAGATTGTGCTGCATGTTGGGGATCTCCACATAGGAGATGGCGCCTCCGGAGGAAATCGTCTGAAACTGGCTCTCAAAAGTAAATTTACTGAATACGTCGATCTTCTCGCGGACATCCACATGATAGGAATTGGTATAATATCCCTTGTCGGTAATATCCTTGATCACGCCAAAACGCTTCTTATCAATCTCAGCGAAGCGATAACACAGGGATTCTGCCGGCGTGCCATAGAGTCCAAAGCCGAGACCGGTCTCTTCCTTCCAGGTATCGGTGGCGCGGCGCAGGCGGTTCATCACCTTAAGAGCGAACTTGCTTCCCTTTTCTGTAGTATGGCTCTCCCCGGTCATCAGTTTTGTCACCTCATACAGACCAATATATCCGAGGGAGATCGTCGAATATCCGTCATGCAGCAGCTTGTCAATCTTTTCTCCCTTTTCCAGTCTTGCAATCGCCCCGTACTGCCAGTGGATCGGGCTGACGTCGGAGGTCACTCCCTCCAGGGCAGAATGGCGGCACATCAGCGCCTCAAAACAGAGAGAAAGCCTCTCCTCCAGCAGCTGCCAGAAGTATTCTTCGTTTTCTTTTGCCATGATCCCGATCTGGGGAAGGTTCAGGCTGACAACTCCCTGGTTAAAGCGCCCCTCCCATTTATAATTTCCCTGGTCATCCTGCCAGGTGGAAAGAAAGCTGCGGCATCCCATGCAGCTGAATACATTTCCCTCATAATTCTCCCTCATTTTTTTTGCGGAAATATAATCGGGATAAAGCCTTTTAGCTGAACATTTTACCGCCAGTCTCGTAATATAATCGTATTTTCCACCCTTGAGACAGTTGTGCTCGTCCAGAACATAGATCAGCTTGGGAAATGCCGGCGTGACATATACACCTTTTTCATTTTTGATCCCTTCCAGCCTCTGGCGGAGAACTTCTTCAACAATCTTTGCATTTTCTTCTATGTATTCATCATCCTTATCCAGATTCAGGAAAAGGGTTACAAAGGGGGACTGTCCGTTGGTGGTCATCAGCGTATTGATCTGATACTGGATCGTCTGGACACCAGAGCGGAGCTCATCCTGCACACGCTCTTCCACCATGGTCCCGATCGTCGCCTCATCTAACGTATCCCCAAACTTTTCCTGATACCGCTGGCGGTACTTATCGGCACTTTTCCGCAGGTATTTTCCCAGATGGCGTATGTCAACAGACTGGCCGCCATACTGGCTGCTGGCCACCGCGGCGATGACCTGGGTCACAACGGTACACGCCACCTGAAAACTCTTGGGGCTTTCTATGAGCTTTCCATTCATGACGGTTCCATTTTCCAGCATGTCCCCTATATTGATCAGGCAACAGTTAAAGATCGGCTGTACAAAATAATCCATATCATGAAAATGAAGAACTCCTTCTTCATGTGCCCTCACGATCTTTTCCGGAAGCAGAACCCGTTTTGTCAGATCCTTCGATACCTCCCCCGCGATCAGATCCCTCTGGGTGGATGCAATGTAGGCATTTTTATTGGAATTTTCCTCCATAACGTCCTTATTGCTGTTCTGGATCAGGCTCATGATGGAATCATCCGTCGTATTTGCCTTTCTCACCAGTTCCCGCGTATAGCGATAGATGATATAGGTCTTGGCCAGCACAAATTTTCCAGCCGCCATCAGCTTCTGCTCGATCATATCCTGGATATCCTCGACCTGCATGGTCTCCCGCCCCGCATTCTCAATGCTGGCGATAATGCCATCCAAATCATCCTCTGATACCTTTTCAAAAGGCTCTACTTCTGCATTCGCCTTTCTGACCGCCACCAGAATTTTATTGCGGTCATAGTCCACCACGCGCCCGTCCCGCTTGATCACCTTCACCTTAATATCCCCTGCCTTTCAACACTACTCTGATAATCTCAATACCGAACATTAGTGATTATATCACTAATAGGATGGGATGTCCACTATATCTTGTAATTTTTTCTTGATATTTATAAACAAAATACTATATCATGTGGTTAGACTATATTTGTAGAATATAAAAAAGGTGCGGCTGAAAAGCGCGCACCTCGCAAGAATCAGCTTCACTGATTCTTTTATTCATCGTCATCGAGATCTTTGCAGGCGGTCAGTCCTTTCCCACTTTGATCTCCTCCATGGAAAGTTCCACATACATCCGTATCTCTTCCTCTGTCATCCTGGTATATTCTGCCAGCTCTGCCACCGTGGCAAGCCTTCCCCATTCTTCGGCAAGTACTTTTGTCGCCTCATGGATCAGGTTTGTCTTCGCCAGGATCGTATTTTCCTGCCCCCGGCTTTCTAACTGGCTGTCCGCCAGCTCGATCATGCGCCCTCTTACGCTGCGCTCCAGTTCTTTTTTTACATCGGAAATATCAGAATTGCCACAGAGCATGTCCACCGTCGTGATCAGCGCCAGGTTTCCCTCCTGGATCAGATCCTCCAAAGGTACCCCGCGGTTTTTATATTTCCCCGCCAGGGTGACAACACGCTTGAGGAAGGATTCGATCACCTTATGCTGCACACTGGCATCGCCGGACAAAAGCCTCCTGTAGAGATCCTCTTTCTCCTCCCTGGACAGTTCCGGCAGCTCCCGCAGTTCCCGCCGGTAGATACGGAGATATTTTGAGTCTTCTGTATTCAGATCCGATTCCTGGAGTTCACCGTCCCCAGCCTCAAATCCCGCTCCCTGGGAAGCAGCTTTTCCACCATGTTTCCGGGAGGAATGTCCTGCCACCTCGATGTTGTGCTCGTCCAGAAAATCATATACCAGCTTCAGCTGCGGCGCCGTCAGATCCAGGTCACTGCAGAAATCTCTGACCTGGTCTTTGGTGATCCGGCTCTCCTGTGCCTTTGCCAGATCCACCAGTTCAAGCATCTGCCTCATAAATTCATTCTGGTCACGCATCTACATCTCTCCTGTCGCCGCATAATGATAAATCTTCATGACATCCTCTGCCCGGAGCTTCACATAATTTCCCTCGGTATCCTTTGTGCTCAGAAGCTTACTGGTCATAAGCTCCGCATCTTTTTCATCGGCTCCGATCTCTGCAAAGGTCAGCGGCATGCCGATGTTCTTCAAAAAGCGCTCAAAGGCCTCTATGCCCTTCAAAGCGGTCTTCTCGTCATTCTCCTGGGGCTCGATATCCCACACCCGCTCAGCAAACTGAACCAGCTTGTGAGGATTGGTCTTCAGTACATACCGCATCCAGGCAGGAGCGATCACCGCCAGCCCTGCACCATGGGTTACATCATAGAGCGCCGAGAGCTCGTGCTCGATATGGTGGCTCGCCCAGTCCTGTACCCTGCCCACACCGCACACATTATTGTGGGCAAGCATTCCCGCCCACATGATATTGGCCCTGGCATCGTAGTTCTGGGGATCTTCGATCACCCGCGGCGCCTCGTGGATCATCGTCTTTAACACCGCCTCACAGAGCCTGTCGGTGATCTCCACCTCTTCGGTATTGGAAAAATACCGCTCGCATATATGAATCATAATATCGGTAGCCCCCGCCGCCGTCTGATAGGGCGGCAGGGAGCAGGTGAATTCCGGATTCAATATGGAAAACTTCGGGCGCAGCACATCGGAGCCGGCCCCTTTTTTATACCCCGTCTCCTCATTTGTGATCACCGTGTTGGTAGAACCCTCAGAACCCGCCGCCGCAATGGTGAGGATCGTCCCCACAGGAAGCGCCTGCTGGATCTTTGCTTTTCCAGAATAAAAGTCCCAGAAGTCTCCGTCGTAGCAGCACCCAGCGGCAATGGCCTTAGAAGAATCGATGACACTCCCGCCGCCCACAGCCAGTATAAAGTCCACGCCCTCTCTCCGGCAGAGTTCGATCCCTTCGTACACAAGCCCGCTGCGGGGATTGGGTTTGACGCCGCCAAGCTCTACATAAGCAATGCCCTCTGCTTCCAGACATTTCTTAACGGTATCATAGAGACCAGATCTTTTAATGGAGCCGCCCCCGTAATGAAAGAGCACCTTGTTTCCGCCAAACCTGCGGACCAGCTCTCCCACATGCTGTTCTGCTCCTTTTCCGAAATCAAAATAAGTAGGTGCATAAAACGTAAAGTTTTCCATGATTTCCTCCATTCTCTGCGTATTATAGTATCTGAAGTCCTTTTTCTTCTGCCTCTTTCATAATCTCTTCCGGCCAGATGGAGGACTGAACCTCTCCAATATGGGCCTTTTTCAGAAAGAACATACAGATCCTGGACTGCCCGATCCCTCCCCCGATGGTATAGGGAAGTGTTCCCTCCAGAATCTCCTTCTGGAAAGGCAGTTTGCTGCGCTCTTCGCAGCCCGCTTTCGCCAGCTGGTCCTTCAGCGCTTTTTCATCCACACGGATCCCCATGGAAGAGAGCTCCAAAGCTATATCCAGCACCGGATAATATACAATGATATCCCCGTTCAGCGACCAGTCGTCATAATCCGGCGCCCTGCCGTCATGGGGCTCTCCGGAAGCCAGCTTATCTCCGATCTGCATCAGGAAAATGGCGCCGTGTTCTTTTGCCGCAAGATATTCCCTCTCCTTTGGTGACTGATCCGGATACTGGTCCTCCAGCTCCTGAGTGGAAATAAAGGTAATATTCTGGGGCAGCGACTTCTTTATGTAAGGATATTTGATGGACATGTAGTCCTCGGTCTCCTCCAGAGACTGATATACTTTCTTTACAATGGCCTTTAAGGTGTCGATATTTCGCTCGGAGGGATCAATGATCCGCTCCCAGTCCCACTGGTCCACAAAAATAGAATGAACGTTGTCCGTGTCCTCATCCCGGCGGATGGCATTCATATCTGTATACAGCCCTTCTCCCTTTTCAAAACCATAGCGTTTTAATGCATGGCGTTTCCATTTAGCGAGAGAATGGACGATCTCCACCTCTCTCTCCTCCTGCTCCCGGATACCGAAAGCCACTGGACGCTCTACGCCGTTCAGGTCATCATTCAGTCCCGTCTCCGGCGCAACAAAAAGTGGTGCTGACACCCTGGTGAGGTTCAGGTTCACCGCCAGTGCTTTCTCAAAAAAATCTTTTACTTTTTTAATTGCCTCCTCGGTCTCCCGGATCGACAATGGAGACTGGTAATTCTCTGGTATTTGCAAATTCATATTCTTCCTCCTTATTTTTGCGCACGTCTTTTTGTGCATCACACAAGTTTGGGCGTGCACGCACAAACTTGCAGAGCGAAAGTTTACTTTTCGCTCTTCCTTCTCTTAAAGTTCACAGTTTTTGACCGTTCTCGGGAACGGAACCACATCGCGGATATTCTGCATGCCGGTCAGATACATCACGCATCGCTCAAAACCAAGACCGAATCCGGCATGCCTTGTGGAACCGTATTTTCTCAGGTCCAGATAGAACTCATAATCCTCCTGGTTCAGACCGCACTCCTCCATGCGCTTCACCAGTTTGTCATAGTCATCCTCCCTCTGGCTGCCGCCGATGATCTCACCGATGCCCGGAACGAGACAGTCCATGGCCGCCACAGTTTTTCCATCCTCGTTGAGTTTCATATAAAACGCCTTGATCTCCTTCGGATAGTCTGTGACAAATACCGGGCGCTTATACACCTCTTCGGTGAGATATCTCTCGTGTTCTGTCTGGAGATCCGCCCCCCAGCATACTTTATACTCGAAACGGTCATTATTTTTTTCTAGGATCTCAATGGCTTCTGTATAAGTCACATGGGCAAATTCCGACTGTTCTACATGCTTAAGGCGGTCAATGAGTCCCTTGTCCACAAAACTGTTAAAGAAATTCATCTCCTCCGGTGCATGATCCAGAACATAACGAATCACATACTTTAACATGCTCTCCGCCAGCATCATATCATCCTTCAGATCGGCAAATGCGATTTCCGGTTCAATCATCCAGAACTCGGCGGCATGACGGGTGGTATTGGAGTTTTCCGCCCGGAATGTCGGTCCAAAGGTATAAATATTTTTAAACGCCTGGGCGAAGGTTTCACCGTTGAGCTGGCCGCTTACGGTAAGGTTGGTCTCTTTTCCAAAGAAATCCTGGGCATAGTCGATGCTCCCCTCCGGCGTCTTCGGCAGATTCTCCAGATCCAGCGTCGTCACCCGGAACATCTCCCCGGCGCCCTCACAGTCACTGCCGGTGATCAGCGGCGTATGCACATAAACAAATTCCCGTTCCTGGAAAAATTTATGGATCGCGTAAGCGATCAGGGAGCGCACACGAAATACAGCCTGAAAAGTATTGGTCCTCGGTCTCAGGTGGGAGATCGTCCGCAGATATTCAAAGCTGTGGCGCTTCTTCTGCAATGGGTATTCCCCGGTAGATGGTCCCTCCACTTCCACGCTCTCTGCCTGTATCTCAAATGGCTGTTTGGCATTTGGCGTCTCCACCAGCGTTCCTCTCACGATAATGGCTGCTCCCACATTCAGTCTGGATATGATGTCAAAATTGTCCAGTTTGTCACTGTAGACCACCTGCAGCGGCTCAAAAAAAGTACCATCGTTGATCACAATAAAACCAAAAGTCTTGGAATCCCGGATACTTCGTATCCAGCCGCCAACAGTAACCTCCCTGCCAGTGTATTCATCTTTGTTACGGAACAGGCTCCGTATACTTGTAAGTTCCATTTCAAATTCCTCCATATAATATGTACGCAGCCGTTCCCGGCTTTCGCCGGGGACAGCTGTCAAAATTTCTCTTATGCATAGTTTACACGATTTATGACATTTGTGCAAGTCTCTTGTATTTCTCAGCTGCGTCCTTTTCTGCTTTTTCAAAAAGTCTCTTCGCCCGCTCCGGATCCGACCGCATCAGGCGGTTATAACGCACTTCGCCCATAAGGAATTCCTGGAATCCTCCCTTCGGTTCCCTGGAATCCAGGATAAATGGATTCTTGCCCTGCTCTGCCAGCTCCGGATTGAAACGGAACAGATGCCAGTATCCTGTCTCCACCGCCTTTTTCTCCTCATCCATGGAATTTCCCATGCCGATGCGGATTCCGTGGTTGATACACGGGGCATAGGCAATGATCAGAGATGGGCCCGGATAGCGCTCTGCCTCCTCAAATGCCTTGACCGTCTGAGCCATATCCGCGCCCATGGCCACCTGTGCCACATACACATAGCCATAGCTCATCGCCACTGCTGCCAGATCTTTCTTCTTAATTTCCTTACCACCTGCCGCGAACTGGGCGATGGCTCCCATCGGCGTGGATTTGGATGCCTGCCCTCCAGTATTGGAATAAACCTCTGTGTCAAATACGAGAATGTTGACGTCCTGGCCACTGGCAATCACGTGGTCCAGTCCACCGTAACCGATATCATATGCCCATCCGTCACCGCCGAAAATCCACTGGGACTTCTTTGACGCAAAATCCCGGTACTCTAAGATCGTCTCCGCCGCCTCGCCAGAGATCTTCTCCTGCTCCAGCACTTCCAGCATTTCCCTGGTAGCCGTTTTGTTCGCTGAGCCGTCTTCCAGTGTCTCCAGATATGCGCTCATCTTTTCCTTTGCCTTATCGCTGATGGAAACCGACTGGCCGCTCAGCTCTTTGACAGCAGAGATCACTTTATTGCGCAGGGTTCTCTGTGCCAGCTCCATACCAAAGCCAAACTCTGCATTGTCTTCAAAGAGAGAATTTGCCCATGCTGGTCCTTCGCCGTCGTGGTTCACCGTATAGGCAGATGCCGGAGATGATCCGCCCCAGATGGAAGAACAACCGGTGGCATTAGCGATATACATGCGGTCTCCAAACATCTGGGTCGCCAGTTTGGCATACTGGGTCTCCCCGCAGCCGGCACAGGCGCCGGAAAACTCCAGAAGCGGTTTCTTAAACTGGCTTCCCTTCACCGTATCCACTTTGAATTTTTCTAACACTTTCTCCGGCGTCTTAATATTGACACCGTAGTCAAAGAGTTTCTGCTGATACATTCCCTCATCCACAGAAATCATCTTCAATACGTCATTGCGCTTATTTCCCGGACATACGTTGGCGCAGTTGCCGCATCCGGTACAATCCAGCGGGGAAATAGTCACAGCAAATTTCATACCTTCGATGCCGTTCATATCCGTAATCGTTCCCTCTGGCGCTTCCTTTTCCGTCTCTTCGTCCAGAGCTAGCGGTCGGATGCAGGCATGAGGACAGACATAGGAACAGAAATTACACTGGATACATCCATCCGGATTCCACCGGGGTACATCGATTCCCACACCACGCTTTTCATAAGCCGCAGATCCAAGAGGCACCGTTCCGTCCACATATTTTTTAAATGCCGACACCGGCAGGTCATTGCCCTGCTGGGAATTGATCTTGCTCTGGATATCATTAACGTACTCCATCAAGTCGTCATTGACGCCGCTCATTTTGTCGGTAATATCCTCTTCTTCTGCCTGTTTCCAGCTCTCCGGCACGGGTATCTCCACAAACTTTTCTGCCCCTGCTTCAATGGCACGATAGTTCATCTCCACGATGTCATCGCCCTTTTTGGAATAGGTTTTCTTGGCCGCTGTCTTCATGTGCTCAATAGCCTCATCCTTCGGAATAATACCAGATATAACGAAAAATGCTGCCTGCAGGATGGTATTGATTCGCCCCCCAAGACCGATTTCCTTGCCCAGTTTAAATCCGTCGATGGTATACAGGTGAATGTCATTTTCCGCAATATAGCGTTTTACCTGTCCCGGAAGGGCCTCTTCTAACTCTTCTGCACTCCAGGCACAGTTCAGGAGGAAAGATCCCTTCGGTTTGAGATCCTGGACCATATGGTATTTGCGGATATATGCCGGCATGTGGCAGGCCACAAAATCTGCTTTATCGATCAGATAGGAGGACTTGATGGGCTGATCTCCAAAACGCAGGTGGGAAATGGTTACGCCACCGGATTTCTTAGAGTCGTAGTCAAAATATGCCTGTACATATTTATCGGTGTTATCTCCGATGATTTTGATGGAATTTTTATTGGCACCCACCGTTCCATCGGCACCCATGCCCCAGAACTTACAGCTGGTTGTCCCTTCCGGCGCCGTATGGGGGCTTTCGGTGCGCTCCAGGGAAAGATTTGTCACATCATCCACGATGCCGATGGTAAATTTTTTCTTCGCCTCATTGTGATATACCGCCAGCAGATCGGAAGGATAGGTGTCTTTGGAACCAAGGCCATATCGTCCGCCATAGACCGGTACATTCTGGAACCGGCTGTCTTTCAGCGCCGCTACCACATCCAGATACAGCGCCTCTCCCTGGGCCCCTGGCTCTTTGCTGCGGTCTAATACCGTGATCTGTTCCACCGTAGCCGGCAGCGCCTGGATCAAATGTTCGGCACTGAAAGGACGGAACAGGCGCACCTTGACCAGTCCCACCTTTTCTCCCTTTCCTCTCAGGTAGTCAATGGTCTCCTCTGTGGCGTCACAAACCGAACCCATGGCAATGATGACTTTCTTTGCATCGAGATCGCCATAGTAATTGAAAAGTTTATAATCCGTCCCTGCCTTCTCGTTGACTTTCTGCATATATTTTTCCACGATCTGTGGCAGTCTGTCATAGTAGGGATTGCATGCCTCCCGTACCTGGAAAAAGATATCCGGATTCTGGGCGGTTCCACGCTGTACCGGATGATTCGGGTTCAGCGCCCTCTTCCGGTATTCACGGACCGCGTCCATGGGACACATTTCCTTCAGATCCTTGTAATCCCACACCTCGATCTTCTGGATTTCATGAGAGGTGCGGAACCCATCAAAGAAGTGAAGAAAAGGAACCCGTCCCTCGATGGCGGCCAGATGTGCCACGGCTCCCAGATCCATTACCTCCTGCACATTACCGGCACACAGCATGGCAAATCCTGTCTGGCGGCAGGCATATACATCCGAGTGGTCGCCAAAGATCGAAAGGGCATGGCTCGCCAGCGCCCTGGCGGATACATGGATCACCGCCGGCAAAAGTTCTCCTGCCATCTTATACATGTTGGGAACCATCAACAAAAGCCCCTGGGAAGCGGTATAGGTTGTAGACAGCGCTCCCGCCTGCAGTGATCCGTGAAGCGCTCCCGCCGCTCCCGCTTCTGACTGCATCTCGCTCATCATCACAGGTTGTCCAAATATGTTTTTCAAACCCTCATTTGCCCACAGATCCACATAATCTGCCATGGGCGAAGACGGTGTGATCGGATAGATTGCGGCCGCCTCAGTAAAGGCATAGGAAACATGGGCCGCAGCCATATTTCCATCCATTGTCTTTTTGCTTCTCTTATTTTCAGACATAAAAAACCCTCCATTTCATACATACTATGGTAAGTATATGCAAAAAAGGAAGGTTTTATGACAAGCTGTATCTTTTGTTTATCTGCCCATTTTCTTTCCCCACTCATTCCGGTCTACATAAGCTTTATATTCCTCATAGGTCTCAAAATCATCCAGGTCATAGGTTCTTTCCCAGTACTTATTTGTGGCCGACTGGTCTTTTTCGTATAAGATATCATAAGGAAGCCAGCAGGGCCCCGCCGCTTCTTTCAGATCCTTTGCCCGGATCCGGATCTCTTTCCTGCCATCTTCTGTCTTCGCCTCCCCGCCTTGAAACCGCGCTTTTACCAGATAGACTTTCCCTAAAGGATGAATCTTCTCTGTACAGGATACTTTTACCTGAAAAGTCACCATACCATAGGAAGGGATCCATTTTTTCCGGTCCTTTGCCCGGATCCAGTACTCTTTTCCCTCATGGGAGACAATCTCTGCCCCGGATATTTCTTCGATCTCATCTTCGCACTCCAGACAGATCTCCCAATCAGCGATGGAATCTTGCATCACATTCGTCAATTCTGCCGTGGCACGATAGCTGTCCTTATTCTTTTCCTCAAAGACAAAAAACAGATCCACACCTTTGACAGAATCCCCCACCAGATATCGATCCATCTTTCCATATCTGGCTCCATACTCCATCTCGTAATAACCCCAGTCAATTTCCGTATCCACCTGTTTGAATATCTCGAATTCCTTACCAACCCCTGCCTTCTCCTTTTGTGCCTCCGCAGTAAACGCGATCTCCATCCTTTCCCCGGCGCCCAGATCCTGCCTGCTGTCCTCTCCACAGATATCATAATAATGTTCTGATCCCTCCTCGTCTTCTTCCTCCCAGACGATACGCGCCCCCTCCAGAGAGTTGATCTTCATACCATATGTCTCCAGATGAAGCAGCCATTTCCCAGCTTTTTTCTCTGAAAGATTTGCCAGTACCAGCCTTCCCTTTACAGAATCCCCTGTTCTCTCTACGTTTGTAGTCTTGCATTCATAATCCTGTTTCCCCATATAATCTTCCTGCCGGGTAAGATAACATACTTCTGGTTCATGAATCTGATCCTGGCAGGATACTGACACGTCAAAGTAACCATCTTCGTATATTTTAATATCCCGGTTCCCTTCCGTCCCCCTGATGATATAACGGTTTCCCTCATGGGACACAATCTCTGCCCCGGTAATCTCCGTGATCTCGTCCTCCAGCTCCAGATAAAGTTCCCAGTCCCATAAGCCGTCCTCTTCTGGACTGATCTTTACCCTGGCACGATACCCCTGTTCCGTCTTCTCCATGATCTTAAAAGACACCGTAAGATTCTCCGGAGTCTTTGCATACATCTTTGACCGCTTCCTATCCCCGGACACGCCTGAGCCGGACACCGCCTGAGGAGACACCGCTTCCCCGGATACCGCCCCCTTTGAAACTACTCCTGTAGAATCATCATTCCTTCCCACAAATTCCCCGCCGCAGGCAGTCAGGCCGGCACAGGCACCGCCCAGCACCAGTACACTGAATATTAAACCTATCCTTTTTTTCATCATCCTTGCTCCACCTCTCCTTAACCATTTTCCCAAAACCACCAGGCGCAGTATTCCGGATCATCCTTACTGACTTTCTGATTCGTCCCCCGTTCCAGATCATAACAGTATGGTTTCCCATCATCCATATCCGTCTCTACGGTGTAAAAACAGCGCCCCGACTGGATCGTCTCGATGGTCACAGCCGCATCTTCTGGAAACCTTTTCATGCACGAGTCCAAGCCTTTCTCCCATTTACATTCCCTCTTTTCTCCCGGCCTCCAGGGACAGGAAAATACCTTTCTACCATCCAGAGTATGTGCTTCAATATATAATTTTTTGGAATCCACATAAATATTTTCAATATATCCTTCCGGATCTTCCTGCCAGAGAGAAGACAGCATATCTTCTGTCAGCAGCCGCTGTTTTTCCTCCTGCTTCACATCATAGCACCATACCTCTTTACCGAGGCAGTAAAAGATCCAGTTGTCAAAATAGACGTAATCATTGGTTAATTCGTACAATTCGTCCTCGTCCTCATTCTGCACATCATGAATCTTTTTTACCTTTCCCGATCCCACTTTATGGACATACAGGTCACAAAGTTCATATCTCTCCAATCTCTTTGACAATAAGATGGTATCTGAAGTTCCCATTCCCTGCTTCACGACATATTCATCCGCCGTATCATAGACCTGTCCGCTGTCAGCCATATCCACAGCAATCTTTTCCTTCTTCTCCCGGTCATAGTCAAAATACCCTGAAGCATCCGATTGAATGGCGATGTAGTCCGAATCTGCGTAGATGACATCGACATTCTTACCTTCCAGTATTTTCTGGGCCCTTTCCGGAGCCAGGCTTTCCTCTCCATCCGTCTCCTCCAGGGGCACGCTCCATAATTCCGAAAAATTTTTAGGATCATCATCGGAACCATCCACGGTATACAGGATCTCATCATCCGTGACCGCCACGATCCCCCAGCCTTCGTCTTCTTTTTCCAGCCCCGGCACTGAAAATGCCTGAATCATTTTTCCCTCCAGCGTCCTCTGCTCCAGCTTATTATCATCTCCCTGGATGTACACACACCTGGAATTGTGATATGGATAGATGTCTGCAACCATCTGCTGTATCTCATTCCATTTCTGGTTCCCGTTTGTTTCCTTCTCTTCCTCTACTGCAGCGCCGGACACCGCTTCCCCGGATACCGCCCCCTGAGATACTACTTCCGCAGGGCTACCATCTCTTCCCGCAAATTCCCCGCCGCAGGCGGTGAGAATAAGACTGACCGCAAACAGCGTGACCGCCACGATCCCCCTATACAGTCTGTTTTTGTTTTTCATCCCTGATTCCTCTTTTCAATACCCATATTTTTCCCAGCACAAACAGCTACTCTTCATCCTGGCAGTACCAGTGCCAGAGCCAGTTCTCCGCATCACTTTTTTCTATTTTCTTGTTCTCCCCGGAAGAAAAACGGTAACAATATCTGTCCTCTATAACTGCCACACCATCCCCATCATAATCACCTGCCTCATAAAAACATCTCCCCGCCTCAATCCCTATCATATACACATCATCATATGAGTGCAGATACCGGTTCAGTTCTTCTTCCCACCGAAGCCCCTTTCCATCTGACAGGGAACAACTAAACACAGCGGTATGATCACCATCTTTTTTCTCCTCAAAAACCTCAATGTATAACCGGTCTCCATCTGCCCACAGCTCCTGAAATTCCATGTCGCCGGCTAACTCTCTCCATTCTTTTTCAGGGAGAAGGATCTGGTTTTTACCCGTCTCCCCATCATAACACCAGATATCATAGCTAACCTTTCCAATGACCTGCGGTTCCTGAAGGAGTTCTGTATACAGGAATCTTTTATCTGAAACTGTCCCATGGAGCTGTGACCATTTGGACCCATAGCACTCATTGATCTTCTCTACTTTTCCGCTCCCCGCCTCGTGCACATAGACCCCCGTCGGATACTCCTCTTTGCTTTTTTCAAAAGAATGCACTATAAATTTGCTGACATCTCCGTTCACGCTGCGCGGGTACCATCTTGCTTTGGGACGAGAGGAATCCAGGGGAACCTTTTTCTTTTTCCGTCTGTCGTATTCTTTGCAGTATGACGGTTCCAGCGTACTATATAAAATACATTGTGAATCTGCATATTCTACACATATATCATAGGCACTATCTTCAAAAAGCTTTTCCGCCCCTGCCATATCCAGGACTTCGCCCTCCTTTGTATCCTTTAATGGCACACACCATAATTCTGGCACAGAATCTTCTGATTCCCTTTCCCTGTACAGGTTATATAAGATCTCCCTGTCACTCACCCACTCAATTTCAAAACCCGCTTCATCCTCATCATATGTACCCCCGGTGTCCAGTCCGGGAACGGAGAAAGACTGAATGACCTTTCCTTCCAGATCCCGTTGTTCTATCTTTCCCCCCTTTTCCCTGTACAAAAAACGGGAATTCGTGTGAGGGTAGATCGCAGCAATGAGCCGTTTCGTGTCGTTCATGGATTCTGAGGACTTATCTTTCTTTTGGGAAATCCCGGAACCAGATACCGACGCTCCGGATACTACTTCTATAGAATTACTATTTTTTCCCACAACCTCTCCCCCACAGGCAGTTACACCGATACAAATGGCAGCCAGTGAAGCCGCCACACTCACCCTATGCAGTCTACTTTTGTTTTTCATCTCAAATTCCCCTCCTTCTTGTAGCTTGACGGCACCAATCACGCATATCTGAATCCCTTTTTTCCGCTTCAGTCCTTCAGCACCGGAAGACCGGCAGCGCAGACAAGGTACAGGATCTTGCGGTCCGGCAGACAGGATAACTCCTTAGCCGCCATATCATAGCAGACAAAACCTGTATCCCCTATCAGGTTATAGCTGGGAGCATCTTTATAGGAAAATATGGCAAGATATCCTTCTGCAAAACCAGAAAATGATCCATACCGGCCTTCACCGTCATAACTGGTATGTTTCAGCATAAACTGAGAGATCTCCGGTTCGTACCGGAAATCCGTTGAATCTTCCAGAGAACCGCTAAATAGAAGGTTTGCCTTAGATTCCCTTGTTCCCTTTTCCTTCCACTTCAAAAATACGTCTATATACAGACGTCCGCTGTATGCAAAAGTCTTGAATACTTTTATATCCTCATAATGAACCTGCCGCCCCGGAAACAGATCCATGTTCTCAATCTTTTTTCGGATCTGATCACCAGATATGTATCTCTTCCGCTTTTTCGTGGACAACTGATACTGGTATACATCCACCTGTTTATCTTCCACCTGGAAATAAATGCTGTCCTCATTCCATGTAGATAGCACATTCGCTGACTGGTCCGGAGAACCGTTTTCCTGCTCCCAGATTTTTTCCGTCTTCCAGGTATCTAAATCCAGCAGATACTTGGCATCCCAGGTGGTAAAAAGCACCCTGCCCTCGTTATACACCGGATTCAGATTAAAATCCCGGTCTATTTCCAGATCATCCTCATACTGGAATCCTTTCTTTAGGAAGATCTCCCTGCCCGTCTTTATATTTCTTTTATATATCCTGTTACCCGCCAGATAGATCAGTTCATCCCCCCGTCTGCGGAGAATACAGCAGGCGCCATAAATATCTGCCCGGATCTTTTTCTTCTCCTCCAGACGCAGGATTTCCTTCTCGTCTTCCTGGCCGATGGGAACAAACCACAATGTATCTTCTCCCCTTTGGTTATCAATATGATAGATCAGACAGCTGCGGTCTGCCCAGCACACCTCCACTATTTCCTCCGAACCAGCTATTTCATACCGTTTTAGCAGATTGCCATTTAATGAATACTGATTCACGGAATTTCCCCTGCCATCTTTCAGGTAAATACAATTTCCGCTGCTGTAGCGGTAATTTTCTGCCTCTTCTGCTTTCAGCGGTCTGGCTGTCACCGACGGATGCCCCTTTACGGCACTCTCTGTTGTTACAGGGGCATTCTCCATCCTATGTGCCGGACCGGACTGCTGTTGAGTATTTAAAGAAGGCGCATTCTCTGTACAGGTGAAAAGAAATAACATCACTCCCACCGCCACAGCTGCTACGTTCCCTTTGTTCATCTCTGTTCCCTTCTTTCAAAATAGCGCACAAAAAACACCGCTGATACTAAGTTGGCCAGAACTTCATTTACGTTGTGCAGGCATCGCATCCCCTAAAAGTCTGCGTTCGTGCTTATGCGTTCATTGTACCACGAATCAGCGGTGTTTACTATTACTATTCTGTTTTTATTTTACTTGGATCTTAAGCGATGCCTTTTTGCCGTTATAGGTCTTTACTGTAATCACCGCAGATCCTCTCTTTTTCGCTGTCACCTTACCATCTGGAGAGACGTCTGCTATGGCCCGCTTATTCGATACGTAAGTGAGCGTCTGGCTCGCTGTGCCTTTTGGCAGCCTTGCTTTTATTTTAAATTTCTTTCCAACCTTCAGCGTCTTATTCCGGGCATTCAGTGTAATCTTCTTCGGTTTCTTTTTCACGGATACTTTTACAACCGCCTTTTTTCCATTGGAAGCACTGACTGTGATCTTACAGGTTCCTCGTTTTTTGCCTGTAATTTTTCCATTCTTGCTCACGGACACATTACTATTAGAGGCTTTATAGGTAAGTTTCCTGTCAGATGCATTTCTTGGATAGACAGCTGCCTCTAACTGAACCTTCTCACCGAGACCTATTGTCAGTTTATTCGCAGCAACCAGAACACTTTTAACCTCTATCGGTCTCTTTGTTTCTTCCGGTTTTCCTGTCTCAGCCGGCTTATTCGTTGTTTCCGGAATTTTTGTTGGTTCCGGAGCTTTGGTTGCTTCCGGTTTCATCGTCTGCTCTGGAGTTTTTGTAGCCTCCGGTTTCGAGGTCTGCTCCGGAGCTTTGGTTGCCTCTGGTTTCGAGGTCGGTTCTGGAGCTTTGGTTGCTTCTGGCTTCGAGGTCGGTTCCGGAACTTTGGTCGCTTCCGGCTTTGCTGTCTGCTCCGGGGTTTTGGTCACTTCCGGCTTTGCTGTCTGCTCCGGGGTTTTGGTCGCTTCCGGCTTTGCTGTCTGCTCTGGGGTTTTGGTCGCTTCTGGCTTCGAGGTCTGCTCTGGAGTCTTTGTTGCTTCCGGTTTCGATGTCGGTTCCGGAGCCATTGTTTCTTCTGGAGCCTTTGTCACCTCTGGTTTCTGCGTCGCCTCCGGCTTCTGCGGCTCCATTCCGGCAATCTTCCAGTCGTTCTCTTCTTTCAGTGCAATACTTCCATCTTCAAAAAACTCGATTGGCAGCCAGATATAGCAGACCGGATCAGATGGTGTTGATACTCCACCGACACTGTCCCCCATACAGACATAGGTATCTGCTTCCTCTGTTTTCACATGGAACACATGACTCGTCTGATTCGGCAGAGGGATATCCTTGTGATTTGTGCCGTCCCACATCGTCAGTGTATTCTTTGTCCATACCCCATCAAAGGAATCCGCCACCGCATATTCTTTCATACCCGAATTGACCATATAATATTTTCCATTTCGTTCAAAGATTCCACCTTCCGCGTTGGTCAGCTCACCTGAACTGAACTGGAAGGCCTGGGGTTCTCCCTCAATCCCCGTATAATCTTCCTTCAATTTCGCCCTGAAGATACGGCTCCCACTGGCAGCATTGTAATCAGTATAAATCAGCCACCCATTCCCTTTGCTCTCCTCATACAGATTAATAAATCCATTCTCATTCCCAACACCGGAATCCGGCACCTCAGTAAACGGTCCCTTTATGCTCTTACTGGTTGCGATCTTTATGCCTCCGCTCATAGTAGGCGGCATGCCTCCCTCTGATGACGACGGCATATAAGATACCCACATCACATATTCTTCTCCGTTGTAAAGAATTTTAGGATGCGCATATGTAACCCCATCCTCGTTCAGCATAACTCCTTCATAATCCCAGTTATATAAATCCGACGAACTATAAAGATGAACACCCGGATGTTCATTCATTGTTTCACGATTCAAGTCATCCACACCGAACCAGTACCACTTTTTCTGTCCGTTTTCTACAATCTCGTGAACCTCGCCTCCACAGGCATATATCTTTCTTCCATCCGTATCATATAACACTCTGCCCGAAAGACCTGGTATGTTATCATAACTTCCCGGTTCGCCCGGTTCTTCCGGCTGCACCCCTTCGACATCCCCGATCTTCCAATTGCTCAGCTCCCAGAGAGCGATCGTCCCGTCATCAAAAAACTTGATCGGAAGCCAGACATATCTGGGCTCGTTCTCCAATTCAGGACCGCTCACGCTGTCGCCCACACAGACCCATAAGTCTGAACCTCCTGTCCTGACCCGGAAAATATTGCTGGTCTGGTTATGGGATGAGATATCCTTTTTAACCGAGCCATCCCACATCTTCAGGTCATGCCGTGTCCATGTGCCATCCAGCGAATCTGCTGACGCATACTCTTTCATGCCTGCATTAACGATATAATATTTTCCGTTCTGTTTAAATATTCCGCCTTCCGTGTTCATGATCGAACTGCCTGAAAATTTCAATGGCTGTGTTTCGCCTACCGTCGTCTTATAATCCGATGACAGTTTCGTTTTGCAGATACTGGAAATAGCAGTCGCGTCAGATGGATTACCCTGCTGGATCAGATACGCAGTACCTGGCGCCTCTTCGTATAGATTAATAAATCCACCCAGCTGTTTTTCTTCTACAAGTGTAAAAGGCCCTGTAATGCTTTTACTGGAAACAACTTTCACCGAGCTGGATAATATCATTCCATTGTCGCCTCTCTTATCGGTTGGGACCCACATTACATATTCGTCTCCATTGTATAGCATTTTCGGATGTGCATAAATTTCATCCGCTTCATTATACATGACACCTTCATAGTTCCAGTTGTACAGATCCGAAGAACTGTACAGATGAATGCCTGGATTATTATTTTGCCAGCCGGAACCAACATTCAGGTCGTCTACTCCATACCAGTAGTATTTTGTCTCACCGTTCTCTACGACTTGTTGCACCTCGCCTCCGCAGGTATAGACCCTGTTTCCATCTGTGTCATACAATATTTCGCCAGAAAGTCCGTCAATCGAATCATAAGTTTCCAGATTTCCTGTCTGCGTCATGTTCGTATCCTGCGATTCCGCCCGGGCAGAAACCACCGGCTGCAGTAACAATATTGCGCTCAGCGCAATTGCCATGGCTTTTGTAAAAACATTACGTAAACTTTTTTTCCTCATATTTCGTCAACTCCTTTCGCTTTTCATTACATCTGAGGTAATAGATATTAATAAATAAAACCATATCATTTATACTGTTTCCTGTCAAGATAAAAAGAAAGCACCTTCCTTTATGCAGATTATGTCG
Organism: uncultured Roseburia sp.; assembly: GCA_947070915.1. GTDB lineage: Bacteria > Bacillota > Clostridia > Lachnospirales > Lachnospiraceae > Eubacterium_F. Next base: position 28,863 of record CAMTDY010000001.1, on the reverse strand, counting down.
TTTGACTTAATTCTGTCACTGTTCTTTTCGTTGTTTAGTATGCTGCTTTTTGTGGTTTCCCTAATGAAAATAAAGAATTTCCCATTTTCCTTTACTGGAGCGGTGCTTTCTTTTTTCCTATGAAAATTATCTCAGATCTTCGCATCAAACAGCCCGCAAAAACTGTCCACAGGATCCTTTCCGGTAAATGCCTTTTCTCCTGTCATCAGCTTTTCCACCAGTATCTCCAGCGTATTTTCTTTGTTATCGTAGGTATTGATATAAGTCCGCGCCTGAGGGATATCCGCCAGCATCGTTGGCTGGCCGCAGCCAACTACTACCACTGGAAGCTCAAATACGTACCAGGGAATCTCCCCGCCGCCCTTGGACATTCCAAAACTTGGTCTGCCGTTAGACACATCGCACAGGGTAATGACAAGATCCATATCTTTTGTAAAATCTGCAATGGCATTCTTTCCAGCAAAATAAATGTTCACATCCGGTTTTTCACCCGCAGCGATCTGCTTTCGCATCTCCTCCAGGGGACTCTCGTAAATAAATGCCTCAAATCCTTTTTCCTGTAATTTTTGCTGTAAAACTTCCGCCGGATTTTTTTTGCTACCCATCCCCATCAGTTTCATCAGCTCGCCCATGGCGCCGCCGCTGCCTTTTACATGGACGATCATAATTCTTGGATAGCGTTCCTTTGTGACCGGCAGTACATCCTTGTCTTTATATTTTACGAGGGTGATCGCCTTCTGGCTGATCTGCTTCTGAATCTCCTTTGTCTGCTCTCTGCCCAGTATCTCTGACAGTACAGAGGGCTGAGGAACCAGTTCTTCTTTCTTTTTGCGGTGGAGTCCCAGATGTGCCTTCAATCCCAGGATCCTGGTCAACGCCTCCGTCATCCGCTCCTCCGGGATCACACCCTCTCTATATGCCTGCAGCATAGTGGCAAAATCCTCTTCCGGATCATTGAAGAAAAGAAACATATCACACCCGGCGTTGATGGCGGCTGGCAACATCTCCCTACGTTTCATCCGGTTTGTCATGGCGACCATGTGCGATGCATCCGTTACCACCATACCATTGAAGCCGAGCCGGTCCCGGAGAAGTCCTGTCATAATCTCCGGGCTCAGGGTCGCCGGCATCATTTCTTCCTCTGTAAGCCGGGGATTCAGCTCTTTGGCCACCTTAGGCATAAGAATGTGGCCGCCCATGATAGCGTCCAGCCCATTGTCGATCAGAGTACGGTACACCATCCCATAAGTTTTCTCCCATTCTTCCAGATCCAGTCCGTTGACATTATTGGATACGTGGGCATCCCGGAAATCCAGCCCGTTTCCCGGAAAATGCTTTGCCGCACAGGCAAAGGAAGGGTTCTCATGAGCCCCTTTGAGATAGGCGGTGCTCATCTTCGCCACCCGCTCCGGATCGTTTCCAAAGGCCCGGTTGATGATCTCCGTATTCTCCCAGTTGTAGGCGATATCACAGACCGGGGAAAACGCCATATTGCATCCGATGGCAGAAGCTTCTTCGTTGGAAAGTTTTCCCAGGTCGTGAGCATACTGTTCATCCCCAGTGGCGCCAATTTTGACTCCAAATCCGATATAAGTTCCGTCTGCACAGGCTCCGTCCCCGCCCTGTTCCGTATTGCAGGCGATAAAGACTGGAATCTTTGCGTATTTCTGCAGGATCCGGTTCTGTTCCTGGATGGCAGCCCCCGGCGCCGGGTTGTACCGGCATCCTCCTAGATGATATTTTTCCATCAGCTCTCTAAGATAGTCCTCTTCATGGGAAGAGGTCAGCTGAAAAAACAACTGCCCCACCTTTTCCTCATCGCTCATGCCGGCGATGGCCTCCTCCACCCATCGGCAGTCCTCCTCCGATAAATGATAGGGCTTCGCTTTTAAATCTACCATTGTAGTCTCTCCTCTCTATTCCAGGTTCTCCCTAAATTTCTTCAGCATCAGCACCTGGTAATTTCCGCCATAACTTCCCTGCCTCAGCCGGAGCAGAGCAGTCTTCCGGCATTCTTCCCAGGAATCTTCCTCTTTTTTCACGAGGATCGGATAAAAAAATATTTTGTTCTTCTCCGCCGCCTCATAGTCTCCCAGGGCATCTCCGATCATCAGTGCGTGGCTGCTCTCATATCCCTTTTTTAGTAATTCTTTGATACAGTGAGCCTTGCTTCCCATATCCTGCGCCAAAAGCACATCCACGTATTCCATCAGGCCATACCGGTTCCATTCTTCTTCCAGCGCCTGGGGGTTGGCGGAGGAAACCACCGCCACATCCGCTAGATCCCTGGCACAACAGAGGGCTTCCTTCACCCCCTTAAAAGGGCTTCCCAGCTCCGGCGGCAGATCGTGGATCCGTTCATTTACCTCTTCCGACCAGGACAGGGCTTTTTTCAGGCAGATACTGTCTTTCTCCTGTGTCACTCTGGACAGCGCAGTGTTGGACAATTCTTTCGTCTGTTCCACCCATTGTTCCAGATCTCCTATGCCCTCAATCTTTTTATACTGAGCATCAATCTCCCGCAGCGCCTTTGCCAGACCTTTAAAGCGGTTGATCCCTCTGGATATCGTATACAGATTGATCTCGTTCCAGCGCTCCAGGATTGGCTCCTTCCATCTGTCTAACCCCCATTCTTCCACCATACAGGGACCAAAACACCGGATATGCTTTACATCCATGGAGTTCATGGCACAGCCGTCGGAATCCACACAGACCAGATATTCTTTTTTTCTATGAAACTGCTCCCATGTCTTATCCATTGTTTTCTCTCTTTTCTGCCAGGATCTCAGCATTAGACTGAACCCGGCGCCTGCCTAAAGGATACAGAAACCACAGTACCAGCGCCAGCAGAATATATCCCACAGCCGGCACCAGACAGGACACATTGTAGATCCCCTTAGTGACAGAAGGTTCAAACTGTGTCTGCGCAGTATAGCCGATCATCGTGAGAAAAAGTCCGGAGATACCGGAAGATGCCGCCTGCCCCAGTTTCCTGGCAAAGGAATACACGGCATAGATCGTTCCATCCGAGCGCTCCCCGCTCTGTACCTCGGTGTCGTCGATCACATCGGTAATCATCGCCCAGCAGATCAGGCTGAATACCGCGAGGCCAATAAAGGACAGCGCATATAATCCCACAAACACCCAGGCATTGGTAGTCTGAATGAAATAAGCAAAGAAAAATACCACCGCCCCCAGAAGGGAAGAAAAGATCGCCAGCTCTTTTCTTCCATATTTCTCTGAGAGTTTAACTGTAAATGCCGCACAGATCAGCGTGACCACAACTCCTACCAACCCTGCTGCCGACTGTGCTACCGTATTTCTAAAATAGTTTGGATATACATAGGTCGTCATAGTTTGGGAAGTCAACTGTACCAAAAGCATAAATACCGTGGCAACTACGATTCCGATCAAAGCTTTGTTGTGTACAAGTCCGGAGATCAATTTTCCAAAATTAAATTTTTCACTCTTCTGCTCTACCTTGACACGCTCCGTGATCAGCCAGTGACAGAGGAAATAGCAGATCACAGCCCCGATAGAACACACCAGGGCAACGATCATAACCCTCTGACCAGATAGGATCTTGTTGCCTGCGGCATCCTCATAATAAACCAGCACTGGAATCAATACACCGATGATCGTACCTGCCAGGCTGGCTCCGATGGTTCTCCAGTTCGAGAGCTGCGCCCGGTCTTTCGGCTCTGCTGATACCGCCGACGCCATGGAACCATAAGGGATATTGATGCTGGTATAAAACACACTGCCCCAGAGAAGATAGGTAAAAAACATCCAGAAGATTTTAAAAGTCATAGGCATGTTCTGAAACCAGGAAGCATACATAAGAAAAGACGAGACCGCCACCGGACCGCACATCCGCAGGATCCATGGTTTAAATTTTCCGTAAACTCTCGGTTTGCTCCGGTCCACGATCTGCCCCATCGCCACATCAGTGAAGGCGTCTACAAAACGTGCCACCATCATCATGATACCCACCAGGCCCACAGACACTCCCATGACATCCGAATAAAATTTCATTAATAACGTACTTGACAGGATAAATGTAAAATCGTTACCGAAATCACCAAACATATATCCCAGTTTATCGCGAAAACCAAAGGGTTTTGCAGAGCTATTCTCTTTCATTTTTTCCTCCAATCGCACCCATTTACTGTTTCAAAGTGCATATTATTGTCAGTACCATTATGTCCAGATGTGACAATTTTATGTAAATCATGCGAGGGGAAGAAAATTTATGATTTTTAAAAATAACGTAAAAAGCCAGTGCAGTAACTGGCGGCAGACCGGATACTACACTGGCATCTTTAATGGCACACGAGAACAATATTTCCCGAAAAGTTGTTCAGTTCGTTATTCCCTAATTTCTGTGCAGTGTTTTTGCACAGAACGAGTTTTGTTATAACTTGCGAATAAGTTCGTTAGAACTTATTTTAAGTCCGTCATGACTTATTTGCCCTGGATTGATGTTCAGCTGGAGTACTGTCAACTCCAGACCGGCTTCTTCCGTCTGCCGGTAAAAGGATTCCGACAGACGCAGGATCTTCCTCTCCGGCTGTTCCTCCGTTCCATTGTAAAATACTACAAAACATGGCGCCGGAATCTGAATTCTCTTTCCTGAATACAGATCTCTTTTTTCTTTCTGGATCATCTTTTCATAGAAGTTCCAGAAGTTCTGACTTGTCCCGGTACAGCATCCGGAATACAGTGTCTTTGTAGTTTCTTTGTGCTGGCGTTCCCGGAATCGGATCTGCCAGTATTTCTTCTCTTTTTTTCATTTACCCTCCATCCCGCAGAGGGCTGCTTCCTCTCATTTTCAAACAACCTCCCTGCTTTTTTCTGATTTTCTGGAATCAAGCATTGACGTTCTTTGAGAATGAAGAAATTTTCAGATAATTAAAGAATGGTAATGCTTTTTATCACTATAACATACAGGTATGGTTTTGTCAACCGGATTGTTTAGTTTTTCCCAGATGGAGCTATGGATGAAAAGAAAAACCATCTGCTGTCGAATGCGTAATGCATAAAAAGATTTGCCAGCACAGGACTGATAACTCCGCCCTGCGGTGTGCCTGCATTCCCGACAACCGTCCATACAGTAAACAGGTTTCCTATGGACTCATCCCGGCAACTACACAATTTCCCGGTTTTGACTGTACCTGTTAGCATTAACGATGCTTCATCAGCTCTTCACTTTCGTTCAGCTTAATGGCACACAACTGACAGCTCTTTCTCTGCCTTTTCTCATACGCTCAATACCATAGCTTTTGACTATAGCACCTATGAGTGTTTTGCAACCTGCACCTGAACACCGGTTGCGGAAGACCTACTTCCATCTCACGAAAAGCATTGCTTTTCGGTTACTAAAATTTTTTAAGTATCCTCTAGCATTCAGGACACACTGTGTGTTAAACTATTCATGTCCATTCTGGATACCTCCTATGTTGTTTTTTGTGTGGTTGGCGAACCATCACTATTATACAACATAGGAGGTTTTTCTTGTAGCTAAAGCTATTGCGGGTCACACCGGCATAGCCGGTGGTTTATTTTCCTTTGATCCCAAAAATAAGCATCCTCTACCATCCAAAGTACAGGATGCTTATATCGTAGATTACGTCGCAACTTATCTCACCGTTAGAAACTACAGATTGTATTCCGGTTATGGCATACTTCTGCAAGGCTGCTGGCTTTTCTCGATCGCTTCCCATAGCCCATTCAGATAGGCGGCACCAAGGGCCCGGTCGTACAGCCCATACCCGGGCATCGCCACCTCATCCCAGATCATCCTTCCGTGATCCGGACGGATCGGTCCCTGGAAATCAATATCGTACAATGCCTTCATGATCTCATACATATCAAAGGTACCGTCGGAAGAAAGATGTGCTGCCTCTTCAAAATTTGTCGGAGTGATAAATTTAAGGTTGCGCACATGGGCAAAATGAACCCTTCCTTTGAGGGAGCGAATCATATCCGGCAGGTCATTATCCAGATTAGTTCCGTAGGAACCGGAACAAAAGGTTACGCCGTTATGAGGATTGTCCACCATCTTGATCATTCTGAGTATATTTTCTTTATTTATAATGATACGGGGCAGCCCAAAAACACTCCACGCCGGATCATCCGGATGGATCGCCATATTGATATCATACTGATCGCAGACCGGCATGATCCTCTCCAGAAAATACTTGAGATTTGCAAACAATGTATCATCATCAATATTCTGGTACATCTCAAACAATTCTTTTACCTTTGCCATCCGCTCCGGCTCCCATCCCGGCATCACCGTACCGTTCATGTCCCCGGCGATGGACTCAAACATTTTCTCTGGATCCAGGGCATCCACTGCCTCCTGGGTATAAGCAAGTACGGTGGAGCCATCCGGTCTCACCCTGGCAAGTTCTGTTCTCGTCCAGTCAAACACTGGCATAAAATTATAACAGACCAGGTGAAGATCTTCTTTCCCAAGATTTTCTAACGTCTCAATGTAATTATCAATATACTTGTCCCTGTCGGGTGCTCCTGTCTTGATGGCATCGTGAATGTTCACACTCTCGATACCGGCGATATGAAGTCCCGCCTCTTCCACCTCGTTTTTCAATGCCTGAATTCGTTCCCTGCTCCATACCTCTCCGGGAGCCGTATCATATAATGTAGTGATCACCCCTGTGACGCCAGGGATCTGTCGTATCTGTTTTAATGTAACCGTATCAAAATCGGATCCATACCATCTCAATGTCATTTCCATATCTTCCATCTACCTCCATCTCATTTTACACTGGCCTGACATGTCAGTCTCCATTTCATTAACTCTGTCGAATCAGCTGTTCTTTCTTGGAATCTGGTTGAGCTGCTCGTTCAGGGAAAGCAACTGCTCTTTTGTCATCGAATCACCCACGGAACCCAATGTATTCAGCATCCGAATCACCGTAAATCCACCCATCATGCGAATCAATTTTTCCATATTTTCCGGCTCCGCAAAGGATGCCTCACGGAACATCCCCACATCCTCCAATATTCTATGGAAGAATTTCATTCCCTCGTCAGAATGAATCACATCCTCGATCTTGTCATTGAGGCAGTAATACCCCTCGCGTTCCGTGATATCAAACCAGTTTAGCACAGCACCCTTCTCCACCAATCGGTAAGCAGGATTCATCTCATCCACCTTCCGGATCCGGCTCTCATCCTGACACTGCCCTGCGACTGCCTTTAACATGGATTCTCCTTTGTTGGGCACCTCAAAATAGAAAAAATGTTCTGAACTCTTCTGCCTGCCAAGACTCTCTCCATTTACCAGCAGTTCCACCTCCGGCTGATTGGAATACACCGTAATCTTCGTGGTATCTTCCACCCTGTCCACATAGCGTTTCCCGCAGATATGCACGAAGGGATCCTGGGACAGCCATGCCTTGTAGGCATAAAAAGCATCTTTTTTGTATTTTCGGTCAAAAGTCACCAGTCCTTTATGGTTCTGACCGTTTTCCCCACCCTCATTTCTCGCATCCGCACCAAAGTCAAACATATTCCACACGTGTGTCGCCCACAGATAGGGTCTGGTAAATAACTGTTTGATCAGTTCCTCATGATAATACGCCTGATATTCCTCGGTGTAGTCCCCCTGTTCTGGATGGGAACTGTGCCAGTCCAGCCCCTCACAGCCATATTCACTGCAGCCGATGGGAATCTCCGGGAACTCCCTGTGAAACTCGTCAAACCATGGTCCGTTCATGGAGGTATTCCCGCCATACCAACCAAAATAGTGGTTATAGGATACCACATCGGATATCTGAATGTAAGGATCATGGATATCACACATCGTCACCGCCGCGATAGTCGTCTTTCTCGTTGGATCCAGTTTGTGGGCGAGATCGTTCAGCAGGCGGTGATTCTCCAGCAGATCCTCTGTAGATTTACCCGACATCGTGATCTCATTGGACAATCCCCATACGACGATACTGGGATGGTTATAATTCTGTATGATCAGCTCCTTCATCTGGGAAATGGTGTTCTCCCTTCCCCCCTCCATGTGGTGGGAAATGTATGGTATCTCCGCCCAGACCACCATTCCTTTTTCATCACAGAGATCATAAAAATAGGAATCATGCTGGTAGTGGGCCAGGCGGATCGTATTGGCTCCCACTTCACAGATCAGTTCCATATCCTCTCTATGATGTTCTGGAAGCAGGGCATTTCCAATGCCCCAGCGGTCCTGATGTCTCGACACGCCCCGCAGTGGATAGCTCTCTCCATTCAAAATAAAGCCCTTTTCGGGATCGATCTCAAAACTCCGGCACCCAAACCGGGTACTTACCTGATCCAGCACAGTTTCCCCCTCTATCAGTTCTACTTCTGCAGTATACAGATAGGGATCCTTTCTGCCCTGCCAGAGATGCACGTTGGGAATATCCAGTTCTGCCTCTTTCTCACTGACATTTTTTTCGCACTGGGCAAGCAGCTCTCCCCCTGCATTCCGTATCCGGTAACAAAGCTTCTGCCCCGCTTTAGCACCAGTCACATAAACCTCCGTCTTCACTCTGGCATCCCGGCCGCAGATCTCCGGCGTCACCTGGATTCCCGGAGTTCCATAATACTCCAGGTCAAAATGGGAATGGCTGACAGCAATAATGTTCACTCCCCGGTAAAGCCCTCCATAAAAAGTAAAATCGGCATTCTGAGGATAGACAGAATCATTCTCGCCGTTATCCACCGCCACCACAATTAGATTTTTATCCTGCAGCACATCCGTCATATTCACTCTCCAGGTAGAATACCCTCCGTCATGATGCGCCAGTTTCTTTCCATTTACATACACATCTGCCGATGAATTGGCTCCCTTAATTTCAAGAAAATACTGGTCCGCTTCTGGCAGCTCACTTTTTTTTACCTGTTTGGCATAATAGCAGATGCCCCGGTAATAATCCGCTCCCCCGTCCTGTCCGTCGATGGCATTCCAGGTATGGGGAAGATTGACCACATACCAGTTTTTCGGCTTTTTCTCTGGCACTGCCTGGGCTTCTTTGGAAAATGCCCATTTTGTATTTAATTCATAGATCTGTCTCATATTCCATTCCTCCGTCTGCTTGTGGGATATCAACACTTTGGCACAAAATATGCCAGCATATCGTTCTCTTAAAGGTATGGTAGACAAATTTTAAGAAAATTATTATTCTTTTTAAAAATTTGATTTTTGTTCGCATCGGCCCCTGTCCCAGCTCAACGATGCCGCCCGGTTAAAGCACCATACACAGCGTACCTGCCCCGATCAACACACACCCCAACAAGGATTTTACTGTAAACTCCTCATGAAGAAAGACAACCGCCAGTAATAGTGTGATCACCACACTGAGTTTATCCACTGCCGCCACTTTGGAAGTCTCTCCCACCTGCAGCGCCTTATAGTAACACAGCCACGAGGCCCCTGTCGCCAGACCGGACAGGATTAGGAACAGCCAGCTCTTTCTGGTGATATCCGGAAGCCCTTTTTGGGCATGCGTCAAAAACACCATCCCCCATGCCATAGCCAGCACTACGATCGTGCGAAGCGCCGTAGCCAGGTTGGAGTGGACTCCATGTATTCCGATCTTGGCAAGGATCGAAGTCAACGCCGCAAAAACCGCTGACAGCACAGCAAAGACAAACCACATATTTTTTTCCCTCCTACAATGGGTGTAATTACAGAAAAAGTTCTTTTCAGATATAACATCTGAAAAGAACTCTTCTGTATGACAGGCACAACGTGCCCCATTATATCAGCGCCATCGAACTAGCTTGATGTCACCAATACATTATTTATAAAGTTCTACCAGCTTCTGCAAATGCTCATAGCGTGCCTTTGCAGCCTCTTCGGATTCCTTAAAGAGTCTTTCTGCTCTCTCTGGGAATGGTTTAATAAGACGTGTATAACGCGCCTCATTGTTGAGGAAATCCTGATAAGATCCGTCACCCTCTTTGGATGTCAGGGTAAATGGATTCTTTCCTTCCGCCTTGAGCGCCGGATTGAAGCTAAAGAGATTCCAGTAACCAGCTTTCACTGCTTTCTTCATCTCATCCTGGCAGTGGTTCATACCACCTTTGGCAATACCGTGGAGCTCACATGGAGCATATCCGATGATCAGGGATGGACCATTATAAGCCTCTGCCTCAGCGATCGCTTTCACTGCCTGGGCAGGATTTGCGCCGAGGGCGATCTGGGCAACGTATACATAGCCATAGCTCATAGCAATCTCAGCAAGGCTCTTCTTGCCGATCTCTTTACCTGCAGCAGCAAACTGACAAACCTCACCGATGTTGGAAGCCTTGGAAGCCTGGCCGCCGGTATTGGAGTACATCTCTGTATCAAATACCATAACATTTACGTTCTCGCCGGAAGCAAGTACATGGTCTAATCCACCGAAACCGATATCATAAGCCCATCCGTCACCACCTAAGATCCATACGGACTTCTTAGCAAGGTACTGTTTTTTGTCAAGGATCTCTTTGGAAAGATCACATCCAGCAGCAGCCGCTTTCTCGATCTCAGCGATCATAGCCTTTGCAGCCGGTGCATTTGCCTTTGTATCATCCTTTGTCTCAAGGAATTTATCTACAGCAGCCTTCAGTTCAGCAGAAGCTTTGTCGGAAGCTGCCAGTTCTTTTACTTTATCAATGGTCTGGTCACGAAGAACCTTCTGGCCAAGATACATACCAAGACCATGCTCTGCATTATCCTCAAACAGAGAGTTGGACCATGCAGGACCCTGTTTGGAGTCTTTGTTTACTGTGTATGGTGATGTAGCTGCAGGACCACCCCAGATGGATGAACATCCTGTCGCATTAGAAATGTACATCTGCTCACCGAAGAGCTGGGTGATCAGTCTTGCATAAGATGTCTCGGCACAGCCTGCACAGCTTCCAGAGAACTCAAGAAGCGGCTGATTGTACTGGGAACCGATCGGTGTAGCATCGGTAAATACCGGTTTGATGTCTTTCTTTCCAACGTTTTCTACCAGATAATCAAATACTGGCTGCTCCTCTGCCTGTGATTCCTGGGGAACCATCTTGAGCGCGCCTTTTTCAGCAGCAGGACATACGGTCACACACTCACCGCATCCCATACAATCCAGAGGAGATACGCTCATGGTGTATTTCATTCCCTCTGCCGTCGCATGCTTGGAATCAGCAAGTTTGATCTGGGAAGGAGCGGCTGCTACTTCTTCTGCATTCAGAATGAACGGACGGAGTGTAGCGTGGGAACATACGAAAGCACAGCTGTTACACTGGGCACATACAGAAGGATCCCACTGTGGAACCATAACGGCTGTACCACGTTTTTCGTAAGCGGAAGCACCAAGTTCAAACTGTCCGTCTGCGATATCCTTAAATGCAGATACCGGAAGGCTGTCACCATCCATAAGGGAGATAGGCTCAAGAAGCTCTTTTACCATCTTTACTACCTCCGGACGTCCTGTCAGCTCTTTTGCCGGAGCATCTGCTGCCGGATTTGCCCAGGAAGCTGGAACTTCTACTTTATGTACGGCATCCACACCAGCGTCGATGGCTTTGTAGTTCATCTCTACTACTGCGTCACCCTTCTTGGAGTAGGATTTCTTAGCAGCCGCCTTCATGTACTCAACTGCCTCGTCGATCGGCATAATATCTGCCAGCTTAAAGAATGCAGACTGAAGGATCGTGTTGGTACGTTTGCCCATTCCGATCTCGATGGCCTTATCGATGGCATTGATGGTATAAAGCTGAATGTTGTTTTCAGCGATGTATTTCTTTGACTCTGCAGGCATATGCTTATCCAGCTCTTCGTCAGACCACTGGCAGTTGATCATAAAGATTCCGCCCGGTTTTACATCCTGCACCATCTTGTAGCCTTTTACCACATAAGATGGGTTGTGGCAGGCAACGAAATCAGCCTGATTGATATAGTATGGGCTCTTGATCGGGTTGTCACCGAAACGAAGATGGGAGATCGTAATACCTCCGGTCTTCTTGGAGTCATACTGGAAGTATGCCTGAATATATTTATCTGTGTGGTCACCGATGATCTTTGTGGAGTTCTTATTCGCACCAACGGTACCGTCTCCGCCAAGACCCCAGAACTTACACTCTTTGGTACCAGGAGCAGATGTGATCGGAGCCGGCTTCACTTCTGGCAGACTCAGGTTTGTCACATCATCCACGATACCGATGGTAAAGCGGGCTTTTGGAGCATCCTTTTCCAGCTCTTTGTAGATGGCGAAAATGGATGAAGGCGGTGTATCCTTGGAACCAAGACCATAACGTCCACCAGTCAGCACGACGTCATTCATGCCTGCCTCGCGAAGTGTCGTCGCCACATCAATGAAAAGAGGCTCGCCAAGAGAACCTGGCTCTTTTGTACGGTCAAGTACAGCGATCTTCTTTGCTGTCTTCGGAATTGCTTTGAGAATATGCTCGGAAGACCATGGACGGTACAGACGTACTTTGATCAGTCCGACTTTCTCACCCTTTGCGCTCAGGTAATCAATCACCTCTTCTGCCACGTCGCAGATGGAACCCATCGCAATGATCACGCGGTCAGCGTCCGGTGCACCATAGTAATTGAAAAGATCATAATCTGTGCCAAGTTTTTCATTGACTTTACCCATATATTTTTCAACAACAGCCGGTAATGCATCATAAACAGTGTTACATGCCTCACGGTGCTGGAAGAATACGTCACCATTTTCATGGGAGCCACGCATAGCCGGATGCTCTGGATTCAGGGCATGGGCACGGAATTCTTCAACGGCATCCATCGGACACATTTCTTTCAGATCTTCATAGTCCCATTTCTCAATCTTCTGGATCTCATGGGATGTACGGAATCCGTCAAAGAAATTAATGAAAGGAACTTTTCCCTCCAGGGCAGCAAGATGTGCTACCGGGCTAAGATCCATAACTTCCTGCGGATTTGTCTCAGCAAGCATGGCAAAACCTGTCTGACGGCATGCGTATACGTCACTGTGGTCACCGAAGATATTCAGGGACTGTGTCGATACGGTACGTGCGGATACATCAAATACACAAGGGAGCTGCTCAGCAGCAATCTTATACATATTAGGAATCATAAGAAGAAGTCCCTGTGAAGCAGTAAAGGTCGTTGTAAGGGCACCGGCTGCCAGGGAACCGTGTACGGTACCTGCCGCACCTGCCTCAGACTGCATCTCTACTACTTTAACTGTGTTTCCAAAAATGTTCTTCTGGCCTGCTGCAGACCACATATCAACAGTGTCTGCCATCGGGCTGGAAGGGGTGATCGGATAAATACCAGCAACTTCTGTGTACGCATAAGCGACATGAGCAGCAGCTGTATTTCCATCCATGGATTGTTTCGCTCTAGCCATTTTTATAGAATCCTCCTTATTTAATTTAATAAATCATTAAAATTTATTATCACTAGCTATCATTTTAGCACTATCCCTTTAAAAAGTAAAGGCAAAATACGGTAGTTCTTGTCGAATTATAAGAACATTTCTGAATTCTCTTGACAAAGAAAACTTTCTGTTGTATTATTGTGTTAATCAATTAATACAACAATACATTGATACAGCATAACTTACCCTTTAGAAACGGGTAGCAGAGGCTATGACTATCTATTTAGCTTGGCGGAGGCAGGGTTTAAATTGGCGCCATCGAGCTAAGTCTAGGAGGTGAATCCATGCAATGGGAACTGACCAATGACAGACCTCTTTATATTCAGCTGATCGAGCATATCAAACTTTTGATCCTATCCGGTGAATATGAAGCAGGCCAGCCATTCCCTTCTGTCCGGGAACTGGCGCTAAATGCAAATGTGAATCCAAACACGATGCAGCGGGCTCTCGCTGAACTGGAACGGGAAGGCCTGCTCATCAATGAGCGGACAAATGGAAGAAAGATCACAGGTAATACTTCCATGATACAGGCAATGAGAGAGGATCTGGCAAATGCCAAACTATTCCAGTTGAAAGAAGAACTGGGAAAACTTGGCTTTAGCGGCGAAGAACAACTGGCTTTCATCACCTCACGGTGGGACAGCTGTTCCGCAGAATGAATGTATTCCGTGGTTTTACACACGGAAAAAAATGAAAGAATGGAGGATTATTATGATACTATTAGAGACCAAAGGGCTGTCTAAAAAATTTGGCGGCTACACAGCACTCCAGGACGTGAATCTCACACTGGAATGCGGAAAGATCGTTGGTCTGCTGGGACCAAATGGCAGCGGCAAAACCACGCTGCTGAAGCTGTTCAATGGACTTCTGGCTCCCACCAGCGGAACCATCACCATCGGGGGTTATGAACCCGGCGTCATTTCCAAGCAGCATGTATCCTATCTGCCAGACGCCAACTATTTTCCCCGCTGGATGAAGGTAGATAATCTATTTGAATACTTTTCAGACTTTTTTGCTGACTTCCAGCAGGATAAAGCCGAAGATATGCTGAAAAAACTTGACATCGCCACCACCATGAAGCTGTCCCATATGTCAAAGGGAACACTGGAAAAAGTCCAGCTGGTTCTCGCCATGAGCCGGGATGCCAATCTCTACTGTCTGGACGAACCCATCGGAGGTGTGGATCCCGCCACCAGAGATTATATTCTAAATACTATTGTGGGGAACTATTGTGAAAATTCCACGGTCATCATCTCCACTCACCTGATCGCAGATGTGGAAAATATCCTGGATGAGGCTGTCTTCCTTCAAAACGGACAGATCCGCCTTCATCAGAGCGTAGATGAGATCCGGGAAAAAGAAAATAAATCAGTGGATGCACTGTTTAGGGAGGTATTCAAATGTTAGGAAAAATAATGAAACACGAATTCAAATCCACCTATCGGATCTTTGTTCCTATTTATATCGGTCTGGCGCTTCTCATCTCGGCAGCCTGCCTGTTTATCCAGCTGCTGAAACATTATGACTCAACGCCCCTCACCATTATTTCAGGATTTGGGATCATACTTCTTGTATTTGGCATTATTTTTGTATTTATCTCTCCGTATATTTTCCTTAGTATGCGTTTTTATAAAACAACTGCCACCAGGGAAGCATATCTGACCTTTACGGTCCCCGCCGAGACGCATCAGATCCTGCTGGGCAAATTCATTATCTCTTATGCCTGGACAATAGCCACCCTGATCCTGGCCTATTTCTCTATTGTCATCCTCTTTGCGGCTGGGGGCGCCCAGATAAAAGATATGACCAACTTTTTATTTGCCATATTTGAAGGAGATACGAATCTAATGATCATCCAGATCATCTCCCTGCTGCTCTCCTGTGCGCTGTCAATCCTGCAGATCTTTGCCGCCATATCATTAGGACAGCTGGTAAGAGACCACCGTGTTATTGCCTCCCTGGCATTTTATGCCGCCCTCTATACGGTGCAGCAGATTGTAAGTGTCGTTGTACTTCTGCCATTTATGATCACAGAGATGGGCAAAGACATGTCCGCTGAAATGGATACTTTCAGCGTAAGCCTCCAGAGTGGCAATCCGACGATGAGTGTACTCTTTCTCTCCATTATATTAAGCGTTGTTTTCTCCGTAGCATTTTTCTTCCTAAGCAAATTTATTTTGAAGAAAAAACTCAATCTGCTGTAAGCGGAATGTAAAGCGGCGGCTGATAACTGCGCCACTCCAAGAATGGCTTTGCCGTTCTTTTCGAAATACCTATATTGACATTTCAGGGCACATTATAGAAAGCACCTTCCTTTATGTAGATTTTTTGTTTTGCAAACCCAATCTTAACACAAAGCGGTGCTTTCTTGTTCTGTTTATATGACTTTCCCACCCAAATTTTACTCTCAAATAACACTAATGATCAACCCAGGACACTGCTTCCCGTATAGTCTCCACCGGCTCCCCTGTCAGTTCACTGATCTCTTCCGGTGACAGGCCTCTCTCCAGCATGCCGACCAGTAGTCTACTTACTCCTTCATTCCTGCCTTCTTCCCTCACCGTTGCCATGTGCAGCTCTTCATCATATTCAAATATGCTCATCTGGATCACCTCCGCCCGGTTGGCTCTTAAGAATTCCTCCAGGATTCCTTCCTCAATGCATTCTGACACTGCCCTCTCCACCGCTTCCTGGAAATCCATCTCCCGGCTGTAGCTCCGGACACGTTCCACGTACTTCATGTAGTCATGCAGGGAGCAGCATTTCCCTAATAGTTCCTCATTGTTTCCTGGGTTAATGTTAAGCTGGAGTACTGTCAGCTCCAGGCCGGATTCTTCCGTCTGCCGGTAAAAGGATTCCGACAGGCGCAGGATCTTCTTCTCCGGCTGTTCTTCCGGCCCGTTATAAAATACAACAAATCGGGGCGACGGGATCTGGATTCTTTTTCCTGAATACAGGTCCCTTTTTTCTTTCTGGATCATTTTTTCATATAGCTTTGCTATGTAGAACAGGTCGCGCAGCGGCATGTTCGGGTTTACCGTGGACTGGTGCTCGTACAGGTTCAGCCGCAGGTCCACCACGCAGGATACGTCATTTTTCATCGACATGTAGACAGCGTTTTCCAGGCCCGCCGCTTCCAGCTCTTCCGGATTACTGTACTGTGTGCCGTTTACTGCGTTGTAGAGTTCCAGGAGTTCTGTCTTGTCCCGGTACAGCATCCGGAATACGGTGTCTTTGTAGTTTCTCTGTGCCGGCGTTCCCGGAAATGGGGCCGCTGGCATATCATTTCTTTTTTTCATTTACCCTCCGTCCTGCAGAGGGCTGCTTCCTCACATTTTCAAACAACCGCCCTGCTTTTTTCTGATTTTCTGGAATCAAGCATTGACGTTCTTTGAGAATGAAAGATTTTTCAGATAATGAAAGAATGGTAATGCTTTTTACCACCATAACATACAGGTATGGTTTTGTCAACCGGATTGTTTAGTTTTGGTTGGGTTTTTTGCTATCTGGAACTGCAGATAACAAAAACCATCCCCTCTGCCACAGCATGGTTTTCATAACTGTATGTACAGAAGGGATGGTTTTTCCTGCATTATTTATTTTCCAGTGGAGTTCTTTTCCGCTACTTCTTGATCTTAATCTTTTTTACACTGCTCCATGCCCCGTAAACTTTCTTCGTCCCCTCAAGGATGTAAGCCCGCACACGAAGATAGCAGGTCATCTTCTTTTTGATGTTCTTTATTACCGCTTTGTTTTTGGTAACCAGTTTCTGTTTTTTGTTCTTCCACTTCTTCGAGGTGCTGTAACAGATCTGATAGCCTTTCGCTCCGATGGTCTTTTTCCAGGAAACTGTCACTGTGCCCTTCTTCTGTTTGAGTTTCAGGACCGATACTTTTCCGATCCCGGCTTTTCCCGGATCAGATGATAAATTTAAATGCAAAGCCGGACGGAGCCACCATCTGCCGTACCTTCTTCTGTCCCATGATTAGGATTATCGTCATTCACTACATTTGCAGTTTGGATTGCTGACTGTTCATCCGCTGAAAATGCATTGTCAAGAAAGCCGCTGCCACTGTAATCCTTCCCTTCTTTGTTCTTTTCCGCCCCATAACCGTTCAGCCAGCTGCGCATCGTACAAGTCTCCCAGGTGACGTCTGTAATTGTATAATTATAACTCTGCACATCCAGATTTTTATCCGCCACGTGATTAGCACTCTGTCTACATAAAATATATTATTATCTCATGCAATATATTTTTTTCTTGTATTTCCACATTTTCATTCACAGCACCTGTGGTTTTACCATGAATTATCAACAACTAACAGAAGCCTGTCTATCAAATGTCAAGACACAAATTACCGCATCCAGAAAAGATATTTTTCTGGTACTTATATATGGAATTGTAGAAAATCCGATCATACCTGTCCCAAAAGGAAATAACAACGATGAGAAACACGCTTTGCAGCTATTCTCACTTTTCCTTTGCGTAACTCGACGGCGCCGTCGAGCTAAATAAAAAAGCCCTACTGTATTTCTACAATAGAACTTTCTTAAAATCAAAACTATATCTTCTAATCCTCTACCTGATCCCGATCTTATTCTCACTCCACATACACTCTCTTTTTAACTTCTGATATTCTTTATATGCCCGCTCCAGGATCTTCCTTTCGTTGCCAAACTTAAGCAAATGAAAGGCCTCATGGAATTTATAAAATCCGGCGTCATAAAAATCTTCTTCTCTCTGGGGCTGGCAGGAAAAGCTGTCCGTCTGCATCAGATACCAGTGTACATTTTTCTCCACCACATCATCCGGAACATTAAAACTATAGTTGCTGGAACCTATATATTTTACGATCCTGCCAAATACTCCGCTTTCTTCCCGGACTTCCCGAAAGGCAGTTTCTTCAAACTCTTCTCCCGCTTCCACTGTTCCCTTGGGAAGAACCCAGCCATCATACCGTTTTTTATATTTTTTATACAACAGCAGAATCTTACCTTTAAAGATTACAACTCCGCCGCAGCTGACGATCTGACGCACGCAGCTTCCCTCCTTCCAATTCACCCTCCGGCTCTGTCATATAGCTAAGGAACTATTAAGTTCCTGGAACTTAGCAGTTCCTAAAAGTATGCATCAAATATCTTTCGTGCAATGGGAACCGCATGGGCACTTCCGGTCCCTGCTCCCTCCACAATGATACTTACTACCAGCTGTCTTCCGTCCTTTTCTGCGTACCCTACGAACCAGGCATGGGAATCCGTGGACCCCTCCTTAAACTGCGCAGAACCGGTTTTACCTCCCGCTTTGTAGCGGCTGCTATTTAACGCTGTGGCAGTACCGCTCAGCACCGTTTCCCTCATATATTCTTTCAGAACTTTTGCTTCTTTTTTTGTGATCGGTGCCGCCACCTCAGAAGGTTCCTGCTGTCTCACTACATTGCCATAAGTATCCTCGATACGGTCTACAAGATAGGGCTTCATCAGCTTACCTTCGTTTAAAACAGCCGATACCAGAAAAGAATTCTGCAGGGGCGTTGTCAGGACGGTTCCCTGGCCGATGGCCGCCTGCATAATATCGCCCTTCCCCTCCCCGCTGGCAATATCAAACCGGGAGGATTTCTGTTCCAGCTCCTTGATGGGCAGTGTTTTATTGTAATACAAAGAATTACACAAACTGTTCCAGCCAGAGGTGTTCAGCCCCACGCCGATCTGGGCAAAGGCGGCGTTACAGGACTCAGAAAATGCTTTTTTCAGTCCAATGGTTCCATGGACTTCATGCCCATAACAGTTAATCGCCTCTTTTCCCTTACCGATACTGCCGGTACAGGTATAACGAAATTCTTCATATTGGCGGGTCTCTCTCATATACTCCAGCGTCGTATAAAGCTTAAAGGTGGATCCTGGCGGGTACAGCCCCTGGGTGGCCCGGTTGTAAAGGGCAGAATCATCATCATTATCCCGGATCAGCCCTTCCCAGTTTCGGTCCAGCTGGTTCGGATTATAAGATGGCTTTGACACCAGGGCAAGGATCTTTCCCGTGGAAGGCTCTGTCACCACCACGGCGCCCCGACGGCTGCCCAGGGATTCACTGGCGACCTGGGATAACTTTACGTTCAGTGTGGTGACCACATTGTTTCCTGGGTTTTTTTCTCCCTTCAACTCATTAAACAACCCAGTCAGGGGATTGATCCCGGTGGTCAGCATCGTATACCCTTCCGATGCCTCCAGCCCCGTCTTCCCATGACTGACCCGCCCTACCACATGGGCAAACAGCTCGTTATAGGGATACACTCTTTTTTCATTCCCTTTGCTGTCTGTTTCTGTTTTTGCCAGTACCTTTCCCTTATCCGAGAGAATACTTCCTTTCTGAATCCTCTCCGCCAAAAGCTCCTGTCTCTTATTTTGCGGATTATTTAGAATTTTATCCGTGTCTCCCATCAAAAACCAGATCACATAGGAAGCCATAAAGACAAAAAGAAACATAAAAATATAGGTGACAGCGGCCATTTCCCGGTTCATACGCTTCCGCTTCTTAACCTCTGTTCCTGGCTCTTCTCTTCCCCACTCTCTTTCTTTTTTCTTCGCTCTTTCTTTCCTCTTCAAGGCTCTCCTCCTCTCTTCCGTTCAACACATACATTCCCTGAATGATACTGAATATCATGATCGTAGTCATGATGGAACTTCCTCCATAACTGATCAGCGGCAGTGTCACTCCGGTAGACGGAATAAATTTGGTCACGCCCCCCACACATAAAAACACCTGGAAAATAAATACTACGCTGAGACCAAATGCCGTTAATTTATAAAACTGTTTTTTCATTTTCATGGCAATATTGACAAACATAATATAGCTGCTCAGATAAACCAGGATCAGACAGATGGCAAATACACCGCCCAGCTCCTCGGAAATCGCAGAGAATACAAAATCACTCTCCACCACCGGCACACTGGAAGGGAGACCCTTTCCCAAGCCCATACCGATAAATCCTCCGGTGCCAATGGCGAATAACGACCTCGCCACCTGGTACCCCTCATTTTCAATCGTCCCCCAGGGATCCTGCCATGCCAGGACACGGGTCCGCACATGGGCAAACAGCCGGTAGGCTACCACCGCCGCCAGGGCACCTCCTCCCAGACCGGCTCCCAGATAGACCACATTCATCGTCGCCACATAGAGCACCATCACATAAGTAATAAAATAGATCAGTGCGGCGCCGAGGTCTTTTTCCGCCACAAGAATAATGACATGGACCGCCGCCACACCGGAAATCAATACAATATGCTTAAATCTCGTGCTCTTCGCCAACAGCGAAGAAATAAAAAATACATACAGGATCTTCACAAACTCTGAGGGCTGAATAGATACCCCGCCAATGCTGATCCAGTTTTTGGAACCCCATTTTTCCACCCCGATGACGAAGACCAGAAGCAGAAACATAATCCCTGCCAGGGCGTACTGCCATCCAAGACGTTCCAGAATGCTAAATCTCTCGATAAAAAACGGAACAAATATGCACAATACCATGGCGATGGACGCCAGCACCAGCTGATGAATGGCATAACTGTAAGAAAGCCTTCCCAATATGATAAACCCCACCATCATGCACATCATCATATTGTTCAAAACAAGCTTGGACAGTCCTTTGTAACACACCTGGTAGATCTTGATGAAAATAAAGTAAAACGCAAGTTCCGCCAGCCATAAAAAAATATATACCAAAGACATATTTTCCATGATCAGCAGCAGGCTCATCACCGTATGCAAAAGAACGGTCAAGGTTCTCTGGACAGCGAACACCCGGTTCTGTCTCGCCTTGTCTTTGCTGGCAAAGGCCCGGTATGAATAAAAAGTATATATGCCAAACACCAGAATGATCACATATCTGGCAAGCTCTACGATAAAAAGCTCCATTGCTCCAAAACCTCTCTTACCTCTTCTGTATCTTCCGACCGGAACTGTATCTCCGGGATCCCCGCCAGATCCTCCGGCTTCTGCCATCCCGGATTTTTTTCATATATTACATTGTAACAGTAATTACAATAATTTACCACCGTAAAGTCATCTTTTTTCGGCGTACTGATCTCCATCTCCCGGCTCCCGCCATCCGGGCCGGAACACTTGCCCAGTTCCAGGCTGACACAGCCTTCTGTAGTCATGACTGCCCTTCTTCCATATGCCATATAACTGTGCCCCCGCAACCCCAGCTGGTCATACACCCTGCCTGCCCTGCGATTCCAGAGATAGAGCTCCGGACCTGCGATCCACTCTCTTTTGTGGTTCCAGAGCTGATCTAAAACCGGAAGCGCCTCAATAGACGACAGGACGGCTCCGACGCATCCCGGTTCTTGAAAACAGCTGCCATATTCTCTCCACAGATCGAGAAAACGGAGTTTATTTTTTTCTCGCAATACTCTGGGCAGGGAGATGTAATACCGGAATTGTCCCGCTTCTTCTGCCAGCCGTCTCCATTCTTCCGGCAAAAACTCCTCCAGGAGAAAATGCAGTCTCGTATTCGTAGCATTTACCTTTGACGCCTTTTTTACTCCCTCCATTTGCCGAAAGTCAGTGATCTGTATCAAAGTGAAATGCTCCCTGCCAAAAATCTCCCCACAGGTTTCTTTTATTTCCTCACTCTCAGGAATCTGTTCCGGTGTCCGCCCCGCTTTCCGGCAGCTCCGCTCCAGTATTTTTTGTTCCAGGACTTCAAAAGCCTGGCGCCGCAGAGCGGAGATGCTTCCCAGAGGCACAAACAGCTGCTCACTCACGGACAGAATCAGATCGTCAAATAAGAATTGACTCTCCCCGGTTTTTCTCAGGCGTTTTTCTACATCTGTAGATTTTACTGGTTTTCCCTTCGCTCTCTCTGCCACCGCTCCCTCCATCTGACAGGACAAATCTCCAAAAACCAGCTCCAGCCTGACCGGCTCACCACAAACGGCAGTAAAAATTCCCCGTATTGGAACTTTTGTATTTTTCCTGCCCTCTTCGATCAGGTCGTCAATCTCTTTTAATAGCTCATTGTTCCTGGTACGGTACACTTTCTGCCCTGCCCGCAGCGGACTTCCTTTTTTATAACGTGCCCGCACCTTCCCAGACTTCGGCACGCCTTCCTTTAATGTATACTCGTACACACTGCGCCCCTCTCCGTCCCGGAACTCCACCACGTCCTGGGGATGAAGGGGGATCTCCGCCCGGTAGTCCACTGTATCTTTTTTGACTGCCAGCACCGTCCCCGCCAGAACACCGTAATGACTGTTTTTGCTGCGGTATATAATATTTTTTTTCGATGGCTCAAATAAATACCCCCTGGTAAATCCTCCCCGGTTATAAATATCTGCCAGTTTCTGCACATCCCTGTGTAGTTCCCTGTCATCCACCGGAACACCGGAGAGAAAGGCATCGGCATAGGTCCGGTACAGATACGAAGTATAGGCGGTATAGGCAGGTTTTTTCATCCGTCCCTCGATCTTAAAGGAATCCACCCCCGCCTGAATCAGATCACCCACCTGTCCCAGCGTACACAGATCCTTTGGGCTCAAAAGGTATCCCGCCCTTTTTCCCTCTGCCTGGTAAGGCAGCCGGCAGGGCTGGGCACACATGCCGCGGTTGCCGCTTCTGCCGCCGATCACCTTGCTCATCAGGCACTGCCCGGAATAGCAGTAACACAGGGCACCGTGGACAAATACCTCGATCTCCAGATCCGTCACCTGCCGCATATGGGCGATCTCCTGGATCGTCAGTTCCCTCGCCGGAACAATCCTTGTCACCCCAAAGGGCTTCAGAAGATTGGCGCCCTCCCCTGTCAGGAGAGTCATCTGGGTGCTGGCATGTAAATCCATTTCTGGAAAATGCTCCCTGATAAAATCCATGACTCCAAAATCCTGCAGGATCACCGCATCCAACCCGTGTTCATACAGCGGCCGGATCATATCATATAAACTTCCTTCCAGCTCTTCCTCTGTCAGAAGGGTATTCACTGTGAGGTAGATCTTTTTTCCGTGCAGATGGGCAAAGTCCAGTATGCGGCACAACTCTTCCACATCTGGATTTTCCGCAAAAGCCCGCGCTGAAAAACGGCTTGTCCCGGTATAAACGGCGTCTGCACCCCCATATATTCCTGCATAAATGGCCTCCCGGGACCCCCCCGGCGCCAGAATCTCAACTTTTTTCATCCTTGTACCCATGCTGCCAATCTCCTTTATAATCGCTTGAGTCCGCCTGTCAGCATCCTTGAACTGGAAAACGGGAACCCGGCAACACCGTTTCCCGTCTGTCTGCTACTCCAATATCTATCGTTTTCCCCGCCGGTTCTTGTTTTCCAGATCCGTGATCCGCCGCTCTGCCGCTTCATTCTTGGCTTTCAGTTCCGCATTCTCTTTCTCGGTCTCTTCCTGCTTCGCTTTCAGTTCCGCATTTGCCTTCTCGGTCTCTTCCTGCTTCGCTTTCAGTTCCGCATTTATCTTCTCGGTCTCTTCCTGCTTCGCTTTCAGCCCGGCATTTGCCTTCTCTGCCTTTTCCAGCCTTGCTTTCAGCCTGGCATTCTCTTTTTCTGCCTTCTCCAGCTTAGACATCAGCTCGCCATTTCTTTTCTCCGTGTCTTCCAGTCTGGCGGCATTCCCGCTTCGCTGAGCTTCCACGTGGGAAAGTTTTTCTTCCAGCGCAGCCACTTTTGTCATGTTATCTTCGTTCTTTACGTTCAGCTCAACAATCTTTTTCTCCGCTTCTTCCAGATCGTCTTTCAGGACTTCATTCTCCTGTCCGACTTTCGCCGTACCGCTCTGGGAATCAAGGACTTCATGCTTCATCTCCAGCACCATCTTATCCTTGCGCTCATTGTCCTTCTGGATGATCCATGCCTCTTTCTTTGCCTTAAAATAGTCGTCGGCTATATTGACCGCCAGAAGAATATTGCGAAGATCCATATCCAGGCTGTAATAATAATCTTTGTCCTTAAATTCCATATATTTGCTGTTTATATATGTCGCCACTTTCTGGAGATACTCGGCGCTCTCAAACCCACAGATCGTATATTTCCTGCCATTGATCAATACCTCTACATCGTTTTTGTTCTTCATATTCGTCCCCATTTCCTTATAAACAACATGATCCTATACAATTCTACACGATATTTGTTTGTACGTCAAGATTTTGGAGCCACGGTCTGCACTCTTCGCCAAAAATCTCCCGGAACAAATGTTCATCCTGTAGAAGCTGACCAAACCCCCGAACCGCATGATCTGAATCCTGTTGTATCTCCCCCCAGGAAGCCGCGGATTTTTTATCAAATACCCCCACAGTGCAGAATCCTCCAGCCTTTGCACCCAGGATTCCCTGATGAATGTCCTCAAATACAAGACACTCCTGCGGGGAACATCCCAGTTTCCCCGCCGCTTTTATGTATATATCGGGGAAGCCCTTTCCCCGCTCCACTTCACTGGTCTCCGTAAAACATTCAAAGAAATCATACACTTTATTTCTTTTCAGGCACTCCGTAAATAAAGAAGCGTAGGAGGCTGTCGCCACTCCAAGACGGATCCCCTGTTCCCGAAGGCATATCAGCAGCTCCCTGGCATAAGGCTTTATCTGCACTTCCTTATGATAGGTCCGCTCTGCCATATCATTCCATTCTTTTATAATATCTTCCGGTCTCTCCTCCAGCCCAAAGCGGTCAATGGTATAACAGGCGGTCTCATAAAACCCCAATGCCTGGATCTCTTTCTGATAATCCAGGGGGACTTCAAATCCCCGTGTACCCAAAAATTCTTTATCCACCTTATCCCAGACCCACATGGAATCGAGCAGCGTCCCATCCAGATCAAATATAACTCCTTTTATCCTCATTGGTATCCCTCTCATTTTATTTATTCAGATCGATCTGGGGAATGATCAGCTCCGCGATCACCCGATGCCCCTCCCGGTTGGGATGGGGATCGATACTCCGCCAGGAGATCATCATATTGATCAGCTTTTCATCGCTGTTCTCAAAAGCCCCTTTCACATCCACCAGCGTATATCTCTGGGGATTTTTCCCTGTTTTCTTTTTTGGGTTAAAAACACTCTGTACCCGCTTCGTCTCAAATCCCCGGTTAATCTTCTGGATGTACTGCTCTGCCATTTGTTCCAGGTTTTCAGCCGCCTCTTCCGAGATGCCAAAAGAAATATCATTACAGGGGTTATAGATGTTATTCACAAAAAGCTGTGCATTCGGGGCGTTCCGGCTTATAACATCCAAAATCCCAGGAATATTCTCACTAAACTTCCGGCAGGCCTCCGTGAACAACCGGTCCCCGTTTTTTTTTAAATTCTGTAGATCCACATCCCGGGACAGGTATTGCAGAAGATCATTGGAACCGATAGAAAGAGTAATCAGATCTGCCTCTTGTATTGCCTCCATATAAGAAGCATGCTGTTCGTTATCCTCGTCCTCCAGGATCTCCAGAAGCTCATCACTGCGGAGACCGTTTTCTCCAAAATTTTCCAATCTTACTGCTCCATAACGATCCTCCAGCGCCGCTGCCACCCTTCCCACATAGGACTCCTCCTGGACGTCATCCAGTCCATATCCTCCCGCTATGCTGTCCCCCAATGCCACATAGTGCACGATCTTATATTCATAATCTCCGGGTTTTGCCGTGGTATAAGGCACCAATATCACAAACACCAGAACAACGATAAAAAAAGCACGGACTATTTTCATAGCAAAACCTCCACAAGACATGATCTTGTAGTAGTTTCTCCAGAAACATCCCAATTATTCTATCACAGCCTGGCATGATCTGACATCATGGAACTGACGCAGAGCCTCCTTTCAGAAGCTTTGAAACAGACCCAGCACCCCCATCAAAGACGGATAAATCTGCCAGGCCAGCCCTTTCATCTCCTCGTCGGGCGCAATCATATCCGGCACCATGATGACCTTCATACCTGCGGCAGAGGCAGAACGTACACCGTGAAAGGAATCTTCAATGGCATAAACCGTTGCCGGGTCCAGCCCCATCTCCCTGCAGGCAAGCTCATAGATCTCCGGATGCGGCTTGCTGTGGGTCACCATATCTCCACAGACCAGGGCCTCAAAAAATTTCAGCAGTCCTGCCTGCTCCAATTCTTCCTCTGCCCTCACTCTTCTTGTAGAAGTGGCGAGACCGATGCGGTAACCATTGACTTTTAAATAACTGAGAAGTTCCCTGGCCCCGCGCTTCACAGGCACCCCTTTTTCCTTCGTCTTTTCCTGAAACAGGGCGGAGGCTTTTTCCCGGAAATGTTCATAATCAAACTCTTCCCCATAGTAGTCCAGCACAATCCTTTTTGTCTCCGCCGTATTGGTGCCGATACACCGGCGGAATACCCCGTCTATGCCGGATATCCCGTAACTTTCACCGATGATCTTCCAGCAGGAAAGTACCAGTGCCTCGGAATCAAAAATGACACCATCCATATCAAAGATTACAGCCTTATTCATAACATGTTCTCCTTTGCATTTCCCTGATGGCCATAGAAAAACCTGACCACGATGCCATCGAGCCAGCTCAATGGTTCCAAATACAAAACATCAAGCTAGCTCTAATTATAGTAAAAAATGAAGAAAAGTGAAAGCGGTTTATGGCAATTTATAAATATTTTTGTATTCCTTATATTTTTGATTAAAGTAAGTGTCCTCTCCCTTATCCAGAGTATCCAGATACTCGTGGGTGTCGAAGACATCTTCTTTAATCTGGATGACACAGACTCCGATGTTGGAGCAGTGATCCGCCACTCTCTCAAAATTGGTTGCCAGATCACTGAGGATCAGCCCCGTCTCAATGCTGCATTTTCCATTCTGGAGACGTTTTACGTGGCGCTTTTTCATTTTTTTGTTCAGACGGTCCACCACTTCTTCCAAGGGCTCTATATCATTTGCCAATTCCTCATCTTCCTCTTCAAAAGCGCGGATGGAAAGATTGAGAATATCCGTTACCGCCCTGGTAAATACCTGCACCTCCCCCACTGCTTTTTCCGAAAATTTAAGTTTCTGGTCATAAAGTTTTCTCGCCGATTCCTCAATGTTGATGGCATGGTCAGAAATCCGCTCAAAATCCCCGATACAGTGGAGGATCGTCGAAAGGCTCCGGCTGTCCTTCTCCGTCAGGTTCCGGCTGCTGAGCTTCACCAGATAACTTCCCAGCAGATCCTCATAATGATCCACCTCGTCCTCCATCCGGTATACCGCCTTCGCTTTCTTTTCATCGTATCTGGTGATAAGGGAAATGGCCTCTGTCAGTGCTTTCTGTGACAGTTCTGCCATCGCGGCCGCCACCTGTCTGCAGCGCTCCATGGCAAATGCCGGCTGCTCCAAAAATCTCTCATCCAGAAGAGATCCCATCTCTTTTTTCTCCTTTTCATCCTCGTCCTCGCGAATCGTGATATACGCCAGCTTTTCCAATCCCCTGGCAAAAGGAAGCAGGATCAGCGTGGCAAATACATTGAACACCGTATGGATAACTGCGATGCCGGCAGGTCCTGCCCCATCACCAAAAAAGTCAAAAGTAACAACCGCATGAATCGAGTAAAACAGGATCATAAAAACCGTGGTTCCGATTATATTAAAATAAAGATGAACCAGTGCCGCCCGTCTGGCATTTTTGCTGGCACCGATACTGGATATAAGGGCGGTCACACAGGTTCCGATGTTCTGTCCAAGAATGATGGGGAAAGCGGTTCCATAGGTAATAGATCCGGTGGCACAGAGGGCCTGCAGGATACCCACTGACGCAGAGGAACTCTGGATCACTGCCGTGAGGAATGCGCCGGCCAGCATACCCAGCACCGGATTGGAAAACATTGTAAGCACTCCCGTAAATTCCGGAACATCTGCCAGCGGTTTCACCGCGCCGCTCATCGTATCCATTCCAAACATCAGCACCGCAAAACCGATCAGGATCATCCCGATATCTTTTTTCTTCTGGCTGTTAAGAAACATGATAAATACGATGCCCACCAGCGCCAGGACCGGAGCAAAATTTGAAGGCTTTAAAAACTGCATAAAAAGACTATCACTCTCAATACCAGAAAGACTGAGAATCCATGCAGTGATCGTCGTTCCGATATTGGCGCCCATGATAATACCAATAGCCTGATTCAGCTTCATGATCCCAGAATTCACAAACCCGACCACCATCACTGTGGTAGCAGAGGAGGACTGGATCACCGCCGTGACCATCGCTCCCAAAAGCACCGCCTTGATTGGATTGGAAGTTAATTTTTCTAAGATCCGTTCAAGTTTTCCCCCTGACACCTTGGTCAGTCCCTCTCCCATCGTGTGCATTCCATACAAAAATAATGCCAGTCCACCAAGCATAGTCAGTACATCAAAGATATCCATAGGTTTCTCCTTTCAGCTTCTCTATCCTGTAAAAACATTTACATATGAACTTTTCCCCTTGCATTATATCATGCTGCGGATTGCTTCGTTGCATTATCATATTATTATAC